>NZ_JCAFTF010000007.1:0-324417 GCF_059369995.1 Stenotrophomonas sp. YJH_SMC_53
CGCTGTGGAACCACCCGATCCCATCCCGAACTCGGAAGTGAAACGCAGCTGCGCCGATGGTAGTGTGGCTCAAGCCATGCGAGAGTAGGTCATCGCCAGGGTTTATACCCAAAACCCCGCTGCTGACGCAGCGGGGTTTTTTTTGTGCGCAGGAAACGTGGGTAGTGCCGACCGCTGGCCGGCAACCCGATGGCGTTACATCGCCCGGTAGATCCACGCCATGCGTGGATGCCGTCCACGAGGAAGCATTGCGCCAACCAAGGTTGGCCGCTACCAATCGATTGCCAGCCAGCGGCCGGCACTACCGGTAGATCCACGCCGTGTGTGGATGCGGCGCCAAACAGGGTTGGCTGCTCCTCACGGCAGGTCCGGAAGCGGACTTTTCCTGACCCATCACGCAAAAGCAGGCAAAAAAACGGCGCCCTGCGGGCGCCGTCTTGATCAGGATCGCATTGCAGGCCCGGATCAGGCGGCCCGCGGGACCTCCTGCGGTTCCTGCTGGCGGAACACCGACACTGCCTCGGTAAGCGTCCCCGCCTGCGTCTGCAGCTCGCGTGCGGCTGCGGTGGCTTCTTCCACCAGCGCCGCGTTCTGCTGCGTGGCCTGATCCATCTGCACCACGGTCTGGTTGATCTGCTCGATGCCGATCGACTGCTCCTGCGAGGCCGCCGAGATCTCACGCATCAGATGGCTGACATTCTCCACGCCGCCGACAATGCCCTGCATCCGCTGGCCGGCGTCGGCCACCAGCTGGGCACCTTCGCCCACCTGTCGGCCTGCCTCATCGATCAGCCTTTTGATTTCCTGTGCGGCGGCGGCGGAGCGCTGCGCCAACACGCGCACCTCGCTGGCCACCACGGCGAAGCCACGGCCCTGCTCACCGGCACGTGCGGCTTCCACCGCCGCATTGAGCGCGAGGATATTGGTCTGGAAGGCGATGCCATCGATCACGCCGGTGATGTCGCCAATCCGCTTTGAGGCGCCTTCAATCGCCTGCATGGTGTCGACAACCCGCTGCATCGCGGTGTTGCCATCACTGGCGGCGCTCTGCGTGGACGCAGCCAGCTCACTGGCCTCGCGCGCATGCGCAGCGTTCTGGCGCACGGTGACGGTCAGCTCCTCCATCGAGGCTGCGGTTTCCTGCAGGTGCGCCGCCTGGCGCTCGCTGCGCTCGGACAGCGCACCATTGCCTGCAGCGATCTCGCTGGCGGCGGTACTGATCGAGGCCGCGCACTGCTGGATGCGGCCCACCATGCGCGCCAGCTGGCCGGCGGTGGCGTTGGCATCACGCTGGATCGCGGCGAAGGCACCGTGGTACTCACCGTGCATGCGCCGATCGAGATCGCCGTTGGCCAGCGCCGAAAGCATCTGCCGCACGTCGTTGACGGTGCTGCCCAGCGTATCGAGCAGCTGATTGATGCCACCGGTCAGGCCATCGAGGAAGCTGGCGCCTTCGGTTGCCTGCAGGCGCTGGCCGAGATCGCCGGCAGCGGCAGCAGCGACGATGCCGGCCACGGCGTTCTCCAGCGCCAGCTCCTGGGTACGGTCATGCCATTCCACGGCGAAACCGAGGCGCATGCCCTGTGCATCGAACACCGGGGTGACCACCTGGGCGAAGTGCACCGGGCCGATCTGTACCTTGCCGTTGTGGCTGGCCTGCAGGCCATTGAGGATGGCGCGGATGCGGTCCGGGTTGGCATGGAAGCGATGGATGCTGCTGCCGACCAGGCGTTCGGCATCGAAGTCAGGGAAGGCCTGGCGCAGTGTCGCCTGCTGGTTGCGCAGCAGAGCCACCACCGAGCGGTTCACATAGCGGATCACGTGATCATTGTCGGCGATCATCATCGCGGTGCGCGAGGCGTCCAGCGCCTGACGGATCTGCGCATTCTCGGCATGCGCCTCAGCCTCACGCCCACGTTGGGCCTGGACGTGGCGCGCGGTATCGGCCAGCGCATGGGCCAACGAGCCGGGTGCATAGGATGCGGTGTCGGCATGTGCGCCCAGGTCGGTGCCCGTGGCGATGTCGCGGGCCAGCGCAGCCAGCCGGCGCGGGCCGTGGCCAAGCGCCTCGGTCTGCTGGCGCAGGCGCAGCGCGACCTGGCCGAGGAATGCCGTCAGCCCGGCGAACAGGCCTGCCTGCAGCAACGTAGGTCCCACTGCTGCGCCCTGCAGCAGCGGCGCCAACAGCGCGAGCGTGCCGATGCCGCCGGCCAGCCATACCGGCAGGCGATCACGATGGCTCAACAGCACGCCCAGCAGCAGTGCAATCGGCAACGCCGGCGACAGGCCCGCGATCGCGCACAACCATGCCAACTGCAGCGACAACAACAGCGCCAGGCCATTGCGGGTGGCGCTATGGCCCGCTTTGGGACCGGCCAGCCACATGGCAGGCAGCACAGCGGCCGCGACCAGCGAGGCGGTCAGGACATGAGGCCCGCGCAGGGCCAGCACCAGGCCGGCCACCGCCAGTGCCGCACTGCCGATCAGCAATCGGCGGTCAGCGCGGTGGGCGAGCCGCTGCAGATGCGGCAGGCGGGCGGTATCGGGGGGGCGAGTGGATGCAGCGGACATCGGCGACTCCTGGATCAGCAGACGACAACGGCCACACGGTGACGCACGCACGAGTGCGTGGCCAGGGCATGGACCGGGAATTCGGGGAATGCGACGCAATCAACGTCGCGCAGACGGGGCGCCGTGACCACATCCTGTGGGTGACGGAGCAATGGAGCGGGCATGCGGACTTCCTTGCAGGACCAGACACACGCCGCAGGCCCGACCGGGCCCACGTGCTGCGGACGCAGTGGCCCGCAACTGATGTATCGGCCGGAAGTGCGCAGAATGAAGTGCAGCGGACGCTGCGACTCAGCCGGCGTTGTCGTTGCCGAGGAAGCGCAGGATCACCTCGGCGATGCGTGCCGGGTCTTCCATATGCAGGTGGTGGTTGCCGGGAAACACGGCCAGCCGTCCATCACGCAGGTGCTGCAGGCGATCACTGCGCATCGGCTCGGGATAGTAGGACTGCGCCGGCGTGGCATAGATCACCTGCGTCGGGCAGGCGATGGCCTGCAGCAGGTTGTCGATCTGGCCTTCGCTGAGGCGGATCGCAGTGGGCAGCATCAGGCGCGGGTCGCTGCGCCAGCGGTAGCCACCTTCGACCGGTTCCACACCGCGCTCGACCAGCAGCCGTGCGCAGGGTTCGCTGAGCTGGTTGGTCATCATCCGCGCGCGGATCGGCGCTGCCAGATCGGGGAACACGCGCAGCTGCTTGCGTGCCAACGCGCGCGTGGCGTTCACATGCTCGCGCAGGCGATGCGCCGTTTCTTCCTCGGGACCGCGCAGGCCGCCGAGTGCTTCGATCGCCACCAGCCGTTCGATGCGATCGCTGACCGAGGCGGTGAGGCTGGCAATGCCGGCACCCATCGAATGGCCGAGCAGGCTGAAGCGGTCCCAGCCCAGTGCATCGGCGACGTCGAGTACGTGGCAGATCGCGGCGGCCGTGGTGTAGCTGGCACCGGCCGGCAGATGCGCGCTGTGGCCGTGACCGGGCAGGTCGATGGCCACCAGCTGCAGCGAGGACAGGTGCGGCGCCAGCGGCACGAAGCTGGCGGCGTTGTCGAGCCAGCCATGCAGGGCCAGCACGCGTGGGCCGCCGCCGTGGTTGCGCAGGCCGGCGACGCGTGCGCAACCGACCTGGAGTTCAAACGGTTGCAGGCTCATGCCAGCGAGGACACGGCCAGTCGTGCCAAGGCGCGTGCATGCTCCGGTTCGGCGTTGAGGCAGGGGATGTAGCGCATCGTCGCACCGCGCTCGGCCAGTGTTTCGGTGAAGCCCAGCGCAACCTCTTCCAGCGTCTCCAGACAGTCGGTGGCGAATCCCGGGCAGACCACGTCGATCTGCTTCACGCCGGATTCGGCCAGCGCCCACAGGCTGGGCTCGGCATACGGCTGCAACCAGCGCTCGCGGCCGAAGCGCGACTGGTAACCCATCTGCCAGTCGTCCTTGACCAGGCCCAGTGCATTGGCGATGGCCTGCGCACTGGCCTCGCAGCGCTGCGGATACGGGTCGCCCGCGTCGGCCAGGCGCTGCGGGATACCATGGAAGGAGAACATCAGTTTCTGACCGCGACCGTGCTGTTCCCAGTAGCGGCGGATCGATCCGGCAATGGCCTCGACCCAGCCGGGATCGACCGAGTAATCCCGCACCAGGCTCACGGTCACGCCCGGGTTGCGGCGCTGCCACGCATCGACCCGGTCTTCGACCGAGGCGGTGGTGGTGGTGGAGTACTGCGGGTACAGCGGCAACACCACGATCCGGCGCGCGCCGTCGGCGGCAAGACGGTCGAGCTCGCCGGCCAGCGCCGGTTCGCCGTAACGCATCGCATGGCGTACCGTCAGGGTCGGCAGCAGGGCCTGCATGGCCTGCGCCAGCTGGCGCGTATGTACCATCAGCGGTGAGCCGTCGGGCAGCCAGACCTGGGCGTACTTGGCCGCCGACCGGCCGCTTCGCAGCGGCAGGATCAGCCCGCGCAGCAGCGGCTGCCAGAGCAGTGCCGGAATCGCGACCACGCGCGGGTCGGACAGGAATTCGGCCAGGTAACGGCGTACGGCGGGGGCCGTCGGCGTCTCGGGCGTGCCTAGGTTGACCGCCAGCACGGCGGTATCGGGTGCGTCGAGCATGGGCGGTATTGTCGCCTATCCGGCGCCGCACCGGGATGCAGGGTTCGGATTGCAGGCATAGCGCGCATCAATGCGGGCAGGGAACGCTCATTGGGGATTCATGACAACACCACTAATTTCAGTCACTTGCTATATCTTCCTATGGACTGACTTCTGGAGCCTGCCATGCGTCGCCCGATCCAAGCCCTGCTGATCGCCGCCAGCCTGCTGTCCAGCCAGGCCATGGCCGGACCGCAGGAAGACCAGCGCGCCCGCAACGCCGTGCGCGTGCTGGCCGAAATCCAGGAAATTCCTGAACAGGGCATTCCGGATAAATTGCTCGACGAAGGCCGCGCGGTCATCGTCATTCCCGACACGATCAAGGCCGGTCTTGTCATTGGCGGTCGTCGTGGCCACGGCCTGATGTCGGTGCGCATGCCCAATGGCGCATGGTCCAACCCGGTGTTCGTGAAGCTCACCGGTGGCAGCATCGGCTTCCAGGCCGGCGTGCAATCTTCGGATGTGGTTCTGGTGTTCCGCAACGACCGCAGCCTGGACAATCTGGTCAACGGCAAGTTCACGCTCGGCGCCGATGCTGGCGTTGCCGCCGGTCCGGTCGGCCGCAATGCCGCCGCCGCCACCGACGGCCAGCTGAAGGCCGAGATCTGGTCCTGGTCGCGTGCCCGTGGGCTGTTCGCGGGCGTCGCGCTGGATGGTGCGGTGCTGCAGATCGACGATGCCGCCAACCTTGACGCCTACGGCAGCAACACCACGCCGCGCATGATCTTCGAAGGTCGCGCCGCCGGTTCGCCGTCGATGGACGTGGTCGCCTTCCGTGATCGTCTGGAAGAGGCCACCTACGCCGCCCGCAACAATCGCAACGGCAATGGTGGCAGTGCACCGCGTCCGGCGGCGACCCCGGCGGTTGCGCCGGCGCCTGTTCAGGCAGCGCCGGCGGCCCCCGCCGAAGCCACCACCGCGCCGCTGCAGAACGTGCCGCAGAACCCGCCGCCGCAGCAGCAGGGCTTCCAGCCGGTCAACGACGGCGAAATCCGCACGGAAACGCTGGGCGGGAACTGACTTTCGTCACGCGCGCCGGCTGACAGCCGATGCGCTATGCTCGACAGCCTGATCACTAACGTAACGAGCGTCTTTATGGGCAGTTTCAGCATCTGGCATTGGTTGGTCGTGCTGGCCATCGTCCTGCTGGTGTTCGGCACCAAGCGCCTGACCAGTGGCGCCAAGGACCTCGGCTCGGCGGTCAAGGAATTCAAGAAGGGCATGCGCGACGAGGACAAGCCGAACGCGCAGCTGGGCGACGAGTCGCGCAGCCAGGACGCCTCGCGCTCCGCGCAGGACGAGCACGACCGCACCCCTCGCTGATCCGGAGCGGTTGCGGTGTTTGATATCGGCTTCAGCGAACTGCTGGTGATCGCGGTGGTCGCCCTGGTGGTGCTCGGTCCTGAGCGCCTGCCCAAGGCGGCCCGCTTCGCTGGCCTGTGGGTGCGCCGTGCCCGCAATCAGTGGGATTCGGTGAAACAGGAACTGGAACGCGAACTGCAGGCCGAGGACATCAAGCGGCAGATGCAGGAGGTGCGCCAGGGCATGCAGGACACCGAGAACCAGCTGCGCGCCAGCGGCGAGGCGATCCGTCGCGAAGCGCAGCAGGCGCAGCAGCAGGGCGATGCGCTGGCGCAGGAAGTACGCGCACCGGCGCCTGCGGATCCGCCGCCGCATATGGGCGGCCTGCCGCCTGCCGATGCACCGGTACAGGAGGGCATTGCGCCAGAGCCGATGCCGGCGACACCCCCTGAAGCCGGTGCTCCGACGCCGCAGCGCACGGAGCGCCAGCCATGAGTGAACAGGATTTCGGCGAAAGCTCGCTGGTCGAACATCTGGTGGAACTGCGCGGCCGCCTGGTGCGCGCATTGCTGGGCCTGGGCGTGGTGCTGCTGGCGCTGCTGCCGTTTACCCAGAAGCTGTACAACGCGCTGGCCGAACCGCTGGTCTCGCAGCTGCCCAACGGGCAGACGATGATCGCGACCAATCCGGCCGGCGCCTTCTTCGCGCCATTGAAGCTGACCTTCTTCGTTGCCCTGTTCGTGGCGGTGCCGTGGCTGCTGTACCAGCTGTGGGCCTTCGTCGCCCCGGGGCTTTACGCGCGTGAGAAGCGCCTGGCGGTGCCGCTGCTGGTGTCTTCGGTACTGCTGTTCTACACCGGCTGTGCCTTCGCCTACTTCCTGGTGCTGCCGGCGGTGTTCCATTTCCTGACCACCTTCAGCCCGGACGTGATCGCGATCACCCCGGATGCGAATGCCTACCTGGATTTCGTGCTGGCGATCTTCTTCGCCTTCGGTGGCAGCTTCGAACTGCCGGTGGCGATGGTGATCCTGGTGCTGCTGGGCTGGGTGACGCCGCAGCAGTTCAAGGAAGGCCGTGGCTACGCGATCGTCGGCATCTTCGTGCTGGCGGCGGTGCTGACCCCGCCGGACGTGGTCTCGCAGCTGATGCTGGCGATCCCGATGTGCCTGCTCTACGAGCTCGGCATCCACGCCGCACGCTGGCTGGTGCCGTCGTCGGCCGTGAAGAAACCCGCCGCCTGATGCGGTAGCGCCGGGCCATGCCCGGCGTGCGGGGTGCGATGTGATGCCACCGCCGGGCATGGCCCGGCGCTACCGGTGGGACCGGTCAGGCGTGGAACACGTCGCTCGAGGTCGGGGTGGTCGGGACCGGCGGTGCGGCGCGACTGCCACGGTGCACGAACATCTGCTTCCACGCGGCATAGACCGCGCCGACATACAGCGGCATCAGCACCGTGGTCAGCACCAGCTGCGCGATGAAGGCGGCGGCCAGCGGGCCACCGATCAGCATCGCGATCTGGATCACGATCACGAACAGGATGTAGATGCAGAACGCGGCGATCAGGCCGAGCACGGCGAACACGATCATCGCGCCGATGTTCTCGATGCAGCCCTGCAGGCTCAGGCGCAGCGCGTGCATGCCGCTCTGCTTGTCGAACACCACCAGCGCCGGTTGGGTGAACATTGCCAGCGACAGTGCGACCGCGCTCAGGAACACCAGCAGCATCCACAGCGCGATGCGCTTGGCCGGCAGGTTGGCCACCAGCGCCGCGGCATCGTCCGGCTTGATCTGCTGGCCACTGCGGCTGATCTCTTCCATCTTGGTCATGACCTCGCTGAAGGCGGTGAAGCCTTCGCGGCCGATCATCATGAACAGCAACGCGCCCAGCAGCAGCACCGCCAGCACCTGGATCGCCAGCGGCACCAGCAGGTGGCTGACGCGGTGGTCGCGGATCGGCTGCAGCAGGTGCGAGGACAGGCCCGGGCGGCCTTCGTCGATCTCACCCACGGCGTAGAGCATGCCGCCGAACATGATCGGCGAGATGGCCAGGGTCATCAGCTGCACGGCCATGCCGGCGGCGCCGGGAATCAACGTCGACAACAGGGTGACCACCCAGCTCACCAGCAGCCAGGCCAGGCCGATCCGGGCCAGCTGCAGCGGCGCACGCCGATACAGCGAGAACGTATCCAGCAACCACTGGGCGCCCGCCGAGGCCGGCAGCTTGCGAATCTCTTTCATGGACATCCGGGAAGGACAGGAGGGGACGGGCGGTTGCCCGTGCCGCTGATTATCCCTGTTTTGCCGCCGGCTGGGCTGAAGACAGCCGCGCCTGTCGGACGAAGCGGCGCAGCAGCTGGCGGGCCAGCGGTGCGGCGCTGACTGCGCGCTCGATGCTGCGCGCACAGCCGCCGTGGCGGCCGATGCAGTCGGCGCGGGCGCGCACGTAGCCGCGCATGTGGTGGGTGGCGAATTCGGGGTGGAACTGCACGCCCCAGGCCTGGCGCCCCCAGCGGAACGCGTGGCAGCCATCCAGCGGCGAGCGTGCCAGCACCTCGGCACCGTCGGGTGCGCGCAGCACGGTCTGCAGGTGGGTGGCGTGAGCGGCAAAGTGCTGCGGCAGGCCCTGGAACAGCGGATCCTGTGCCGCCTGTGGCTGCAGCTCCAGTTCGATCGTGCCGGACTCGCGCCCGGCCGGGTTGTAGGCCACCTCACCGCCCAGCGCATGCGCCAGCAGCTGGTGGCCGTAGCAGATGCCGAACACCGGCAGGTCAGCGTGGGCGGTCTGGCGCAGCCACGCCGCGCTGCGCTCGCTCCAGTCGGCGTGGTCAGTAACGAAGGCGGCCGAGCCGGTCACCAGTACCCCGGCAAAACCGTGCGGATCGGGCAGGGCGCCACCGTGTTCGACATCGACCACCACCGTCTCATGTTCCTCCAGCCCGGCGGCGACGCGGATCCAGTGCGGAAAGCGCCCGTAGCGGCGCAGCGACGGTACCGGGCGGCCGGTTTCAAGGATCAGGAAGGGGGCTGGGTTCATCCGGGGGCGGCAGCACTGACAGGACTTCCTCGATTGTAGTCAGCCCCTGCGCCACCTTTTCAAGCCCGGCCTGGCGCAGGGTTCGCAGCCCTTCAGCGCGCGCGGCACGGGTGAAACCGGCCAGATCCATGTCGGCGCGGATCTGCCCGCGCAGCCGCGAGCCCAATGGCAGCAACTCATACAGGCCGATGCGGCCGAGGAATCCGGTGCGCCGGCACTCCAGGCAACCGACCGGACGACAGGGCGTGGCGGCATCTGGATATGCAGCCTGGCTATCAGCCAGCACCGCCCAGTCGGCCGCACCGAGGGTGTGCGGCTGCTTGCAGTGCGGACACAGGGTGCGCACCAGGCGTTGGGCGAGGATGCCGTTGAGGGTGCTGGCCAGCAGGTAGTGCGGCACGCCCAGGTCGAGCAGGCGGGTGACCGCCGACGGCGCGTCGTTGGTATGCAGCGTGGACAGCACCAGATGGCCGGTCAGCGAGGCCTGCACCGCCATCTGCGCGGTTTCCAGATCGCGGATCTCGCCGATCATGATGATGTCCGGGTCCTGCCGCAGCAGGGTGCGCACGCCGCTGGCGAAGTCCAGGTCGATGTTGGCCTGCACCTGCATCTGGTTGAACTCGGGGGCGATCATCTCGATCGGGTCCTCCACCGTGCACACGTTCACGTCCGGCGTGGCCAGCCGCTTCAGCGTGGAATACAGGGTGGTGGTCTTGCCCGAGCCGGTCGGGCCGGTGACCAGCACGATGCCGTGCGGGCGCTCGACCAGTGCATTCCAGCCAGCGGCCTCCTGCGGGCTGAAGCCGAGCTGGTCGATGCTCTTGAAGGCGGCATCGGGGTCGAAGATGCGCATCACGCACTTCTCACCGAAGGCGGTGGGCATGGTAGACAGGCGCATCTCGACCTCGCGGCCACCCGGCGAGCGGGTCTTGATGCGGCCGTCCTGCGGGCGCCTGCGCTCGGCCAGGTCCATGCGGCCGAGTACCTTGATGCGGCTGACCACCGCGGTCATCACTGCCGGCGGCACCTCGAACACCTTGTGCAGCACACCATCGATGCGGAAGCGCATGCGTCCCATCTCGCGGCGCGGTTCCAGGTGGATGTCCGAGGCCCGCTGCTCATAGGCGTACTGCAGCAGCCAGTCGACGATGTGCACGATGTGCTGGTCGTCGGCATTGACGTCGCCGGTGCGGCCCAGCTCGACCAGCTGCTCGAAGCTGGGCAGGGTGGTGTTGGCCTCGCCGCGGACGTCGCCGCGCGCGCCACGCACCGAACGGGTCACCCCGTAGAACTCCATGGTGTAGCGGTGCAGGTCGAGCGGATTGACCACCGCCAGCTCGATGCGGCGGCGGGTCAGGTGCTGCAGGTCGCGGCGCCATTCCTGCACCAGCGGCTCGCTGGTGGCCACCAGTACCCGTTCGGCATCCACTGCCAGCGGCAGGAAGCGGTGGCGACGGGCATAGGCGTGGGAGACCAGCGCGGTGACCGCAGCGACGTCGACCCGGGTCGGATCGATGCGCAGGTAGCGGTTGCCGGTGCGTCGGGCCAGCCATTCGGTCAGGCGTTCCAGGGTCAGTTCGCCGCCGTCGCGGGTGGCCAGCTTGAGGTTGGACAGCAGCACCAGCGGGTGCACTTCACTGGCATTGCGCGCGCCCTGTGCGGAAAACCGCATGCGCTCGCCCTCGTGCTCGGCGACCAGGCCGTCGGCCAGCAGCGCCGCACCCACCTGCTCGAAATGCAGGCGGCCCCACGGCAGCGGGACGCCGCCTGGCTCGCCGGGCGTGCCCACCGGCAGCCGATGTTCCATCTGCCTGCTCCTCCCGGGTACGGAATGCCCCGCAGGTCGGCCGTTATACTAGCGCACCCCCTTGCCGGCCAAGACTCGTACGCATGTCCGCGACCCCGACCGTTCCGATCACCTTCCAGGGCCTGATCCAGACCCTGAACCAGTTCTGGGCCCAGCAGGGCTGCGTGCTCATCCAGCCGCTCGACCTGGAGGTGGGCGCCGGTACCTTCCACCCGGCCACCTTCCTGCGGGCGATCGGGCCGGAAAGCTGGAACGCGGCCTACGTGCAGCCGTCGCGCCGCCCGACCGACGGCCGCTACGGCGAGAACCCGAACCGCCTGCAGCGCTACTACCAGTACCAGGTGGCGATGAAGCCGGCGCCGGACAACATCCAGCAGCTGTACCTGGATTCGCTGAAGGCACTGGGCATCGATCCGCTGGTGCACGACCTGCGCTTCGTCGAGGACAACTGGGAATCGCCGACGCTGGGCGCGTGGGGCCTGGGCTGGGAAGTCTGGCTCAACGGCATGGAAGTGACCCAGTTCACCTACTTCCAGCAGGCCGGTGGCCTGGAGTGCCGACCGGTGCTGGGCGAGATCACCTACGGTCTCGAGCGTCTGTGCATGTACCTGCAGAACTGCGACAACGTCTATGACCTGGTCTGGACCTACGGCCCGGACGGCCAGCCGGTGACCTACGGCGACGTCTACCACCAGAACGAGGTGGAGCAGAGCACCTACAACTTCGAATACGCCGACGTGGACGAAATGTTCCACCGCTTCGATGCCTGCGAGCGTGAAGCGCAGAAGCTGGTGGAAGTGGGCCTGCCGCTGCCGGCCTACGAGCAGGTGATGAAGGCCAGCCACACCTTCAACCTGCTCGATGCGCGCCGCGCGATCAGCGTGACCGAGCGCCAGCGCTACATCCTGCGCGTGCGCGCGCTGGCCCAGGCGGTGGCCAAGGCGTATTACGAGCAGCGCGAGAAGCTGGGCTTCCCGGGTGCGAAGAAGGCCTGACCGCCTTCCTGCACCGTCCCGCTTTTCATCAACTACCCGGGGCGCCGGACGCGTTGCGCGCTGCGCCCCCACCACAGGATCGAACCGATGAGCCAACTGTCCCCCCTGCTGATCGAACTGGGCACCGAGGAGCTGCCGGTCAAGGCGCTGCCGGGCCTGGCCCAGGCGTTCTTCGACGGTGTTGTCGAAGGCCTGCGCAAGCGTGGCGTCGCGCTGGAGCTGGGCGATGCCCGCCCGCTGTCGACCCCGCGCCGGCTGGCCGTGCTGCTGCCGGGCGTCGGCCTGGAACAGCCGGAACAGCACAGCGAAGTGCTGGGCCCGTATCTGAACATCGCGCTGGACGCCGAAGGCCAGCCGACCAAGGCCCTGCAGGGCTTCGCCGCCAAGGCCGGGATCGACTGGACCGCGCTGGAGAAGACCACCGACAACAAGGGCGAGCGCTTCGTGCACCGCGCGGTGACCCCGGGCGCGAGCACCGCCAGCCTGTTGCCGGAAATCCTGCGCGAGGCGATCGCGGCGATGCCGATTCCCAAGCCGATGCGCTGGGGCGATCACGCCTGGGGCTTCGCCCGCCCGGCGCACTGGCTGGTGCTGCTGCACGGCGCCAACGTGGTCAAGGCCGAACTGTTCGGCCTGCAGGCCGGCCGTGCCAGCCGTGGCCATCGCTTCCACCACGACCAGGCCGTGTCGCTGGCGCAGCCGCAGGACTACGTTGAAGCGCTGCGCGCCGCGTTCGTGCTGGTCGACCCGAGCGAGCGACGTGCGCGCATCGTCGCCGAGGTCGAGGCCGCTGCAGCCGGGGCCGGTGGCAGCGCCCGCATCACCGAAGACAACCTGGAGCAGGTGGTGAACCTGGTCGAATGGCCCTCGGCGGTGCTGTGCAGCTTCGAACGCGCCTTCCTGGCAGTGCCGCAGGAAGCACTGATCGAAACGATGGAGATCAACCAGAAGTTCTTCCCGGTGCTGGATGCCGCCGGCACGCTGACCGAGAAGTTCATCGGCATCGCCAACATCGAATCGAAGGACGTGGCCGAAGTGGCCAAGGGCTACGAGCGGGTGATCCGCCCGCGCTTTGCCGACGCCAAGTTCTTCTTCGACGAGGACCTGAAGCAGGGCCTGGTGTCGATGGGCGACGGCCTGAAGACGGTGACCTACCAGGCCAAGCTGGGCAGCGTGGCCGACAAGGTGGCGCGCGTGGCCGCACTGGCCGAAGTGATCGCAGCCCAGGTCGGTGCCGATCCGGCGCAGGCCAAGCGGGCTGCCGAGCTGGCCAAGAACGACCTGCAGTCGCGCATGGTCAACGAATTCCCGGAACTGCAGGGCATCGCCGGCCGCCACTACGCCGTGGCCGGTGGTGAATCGGCCGACGTGGCGCTGGCCATCGACGAGGCCTACCAGCCACGCTTCGGTGGTGACGACATCGCGCTGTCGCCGCTGGGGAAGGTGCTGGCCATCGCCGAACGCGTGGATACGCTGGTCGGTGGTTTCGCTGCAGGCCTGAAGCCGACCGGCAACAAGGACCCGTTCGCGCTGCGCCGCAATGCGCTGGGCCTGGCCCGCACGATCATCGAAAGCGGCTTCGAACTGGACCTGCGCGCGCTGATGGCCAGCGCCAATGCCGGCCTTGCCGCGCGCAACGTGCAGGCCGATGTCGGCGAGCTGTACGACTTCATCCTCGACCGCCTGAAGGGCTACTACGGCGACAAGGGCGTGCCGGCCACGCACTTCAACGCGGTGGCCGAGTTGAAGCCGGCTTCGCTGTACGACTTCGACCGCCGCCTGGATGCGATCGGCACCTTCGCCGCGCTGCCGGAGGCAGAGGCGCTGGCCGCGGCCAACAAGCGCATCCGCAACATCCTGCGCAAGGCCGAGGGCGAGATTCCGGCGCAGATCGACGCGGCACTGCTGCAGGAAGATGCCGAGCGCGCGCTGGCCGAAGCGGTCACCGCCGCTATCGATGACACCGGCGCCAGCCTGCACCAGAAGGACTATGTGGCGGTGCTGGCACGCCTGGCGCGCCTGCGTCCGCAGGTCGACGCGTTCTTCGATGGCGTGATGGTCAACGCGGAAGATCCGGCACTGCGTGGCAACCGCCTGGCGCTGCTGACGATGCTGGGCGAGCGCCTGGGCAAGGTGGCGGCGATCGAGCATCTGTCGAGCTGACGCCCGTATCGGTAGTGCCGGCCGCTGGCCGGCATTGCCCCCGATCTGTGGGGTGCCGGCCAGCGGCCGGCACTACCGGAACATCGCCGGCGTTGTCTATCGGGGTCATTGCCGACATCGTGGACGATGCCGGCATCCTGATTGGTCGGTTGCGACAATCGACACTTTGCGGTGTATTTTGACCGCCACTTAACAACCGATCCGCAATGACGTGATGCATTTCGCATCGTCACCTCCGGTCGGTATGCTGTGCCGCATGCAGCCAAAGAAATACGCCCTGCCGCTGATGGTCCTGTCGCTGGCCGCCACTTCCGTGGTCCATGCGCGCGGCACCATCGACAAGGTGGACATCAAGGGATTGGACAAGGGCGACGACGCCGCAATCATCGAGAACATCCAGGAATCGCTGTCGCTGTACGACACGATCGGCAAGGAGCAGGGCGAATCGCGCCTGGAGTACCTGCTGTCGCAGGCCGAGCGGCAGACCCGCCAGGCGCTGGAGCCGTTCGGCTACTACAACCCGGTGATCAAGGTCGAGGCGCCGCGTGAGGACGAGCACGTGCGCGTGCTGATCCATGTCGACAAGGGCGCCCCGGTGACCGTGCGCCGCGAGCACATCGACATCACCGGCCCGGCGATGTACGACCAGTACCTGCAGGACGACCTGGCCGCCTTCAAGCCCCGCAAGGGCCAGCGCTTCGAGCACACCCAGTACGAAGCCAGCAAGATCACCATCACCCGGCGCCTGGCCGAGCGCGGCTACTTCGATGCCGACTACACCCAGCGCCAGGTGCAGATCACCCGCGCCGACAACGCCGCCGACATCGACCTGACCTGGGACAGCGGCCGCCGCTACAACATGGGCCCGGTGCGCTTCGAGCAGGATTACTTCGTCGACAAGCTGTTCGATCCACTGGTGTACTGGGACCAGGGCAGCTACTACCACGAGGGCAAGCTGGACCGGCTGCGCGAGTCGCTGACCAAGCTGGACTACTTCAGCGTGATCGACATCCAGCCGCGCCCGGACCAGGCCGACGAGAACGGCGAAGTGCCGGTGGACGTGAAGCTGACCCGGGCCAAGCGCACCATCTACACCGCAGGCCTGAGCTACGGCAGCGAGAGCGGCCCGGGTGTGCGCGGTGGCATCGAGCGGCGGTTCCTGAACAACCGCGGCCACAAGATGAACACGCAGCTGGACTATGCGCAGAAGCGCAAGAGCCTGGTCACCAGTTACCGCATTCCGGCCTTCAACTGGCTTGATGGCTGGTACACCTTCGCTGCCAGCGCGTATGACGAGCAGACCGACTACATCGACCTGCGCAACTTCAAGCTGATCGCCAGCCGCAGCGGCGAGATCAACGAACACTGGACCGCGATCGCCTCGATCAACGCGCTGCGCGAGCGCTGGCGCTATGCCTCCGGCACCGAATTCACCGACGCGGTCTACAACACCTCGACGCTGGTGTACCCGCAGATGGTTGCCGACTACGTCAACGTCGACGACGAGATGTTCCCGCGCAAGGGCATCAGCGGCGCTGCAACGGTGCGTGCCGGCGTGGAAGGCGCCGGTTCGGATACCAGCTTCGTGCAGGCCAACGCCGTGTTGCGCTGGTACATCCCGGTGGGTGAAAGCAATCGCCTGATCCTGCGCGGCGAGGGCGGCACCACCTGGACCAGCGATCTGGTGGCGATGCCGCCGAGCCTGCGCTACTTCGCCGGTGGTGACCGCAGCATCCGCGGCTACGCCTACCGTGAGGTCGGCCCGCGTACGCCGAAGCCGGACAAGTACGCGCTGGGTGCCAAGAACCTGGTGATCGGCTCGGCCGAGTACGAGCACTACTTCAACGGTGGCCCCTGGGGTGCGGCAGTGTTCGTCGATACCGGCAGTGCCTTCGACAACACCATCGACCTGCATACCGGCGTCGGCTTCGGCGTACGCTGGAAATCGCCGGTGGGCCCGGTGCGCATCGACGTGGCGCACGGCCTGAACAACCCGGATTCGCAGTTCCAGCTGTACCTGAACATCGGAGCGGACCTGTGAGCGCGTCCGCACCGACCCCGAACACCCCGCCGCCACGCGTGCGCTTCTATCGCCGTCGCCGCTTCTGGGCATGGTCCGGCGCCGGCGTGATCGGCCTGGTGCTGCTGGCCCTGCTGGCGGTGTACTGGCTGCTGCAGACCGTGGCCGGCCGTGACGTACTGCTGGCCCAGGTGGTGGCGCGGCTGCCGATGGGTGCCAGCTTCACCTGGGACAAGGTGGAGGGCCCGGTGGCCGGACCGCTGACCCTGTACAACGTCGACTTCCGCTATGACGACATCCATTTCCACGCCGAGCGTGCCCACCTGGAGCCGGACCTGCGCCCGCTGTTGGGCCGCAAGCTGCTGCTGGACAAGCTGGAGCTGACCAACGCGACGTTGAACCTGGCCAAGAGCGATGAGCCGTTCAAGCTGCCGTCGTGGCCCGATTCGCTACCGCAGATCGAAATGCCGCTGGCGATCCAGGCCGATGCCATCGCCATCGATGGCTTCCGCATCAGCCAGGCCAACGAACCGGTGATCGACATCAGCCGCGTGCGCGGCGGCATCGAGATCGCCAACGGCGAGTTCCAGGCGCACAAGCTGGTGGTGGACAGTGACATGGGCAACTTCACCGCCCAGGGCCGTTACATCCCGGCCAAGGACTACGACACCGACGTGACGGTGACGGCGGTGTTGCCGGCACCGCGTGGGCGCACAGCCGCTACCGTCGGCCTGGTCGCCCGCGGTGACCTGTCGCACATGGAAGTGGCGGTGGCCGGGCGTGCACCGAAGCCGCTGCACGCGATGCTGGTGTTCGATGGCCGCACCGACCCGACGTGGAACGCCAGCGTGCGCAGCGACGAGCTGGATCTGGCGTTGCTGTCGCCGGCCTTGGCGAGCTCGGCGATCACGCCGTTGTCGCTGGATTTCACCGCTGCTGGCAAGGGCGGCAATGCCAACCTGCGTGGCAGGGTGAAGCAGGGCGAGCAGGAACTGGAACTTGCACCGTCCATGGTGTCATTGCAGGACCAGGTACTGAAGGTCTCGCCGCTGCTGCTGAAGGGCCTCGGTGGCGAAGCCCGCCTGGAGGGCACCGCCGATTTCAGCCAGGAAGACCAGCAGAAGCTCAACTTCTCGGTGGTCGCGCGGGACCTGACCTATGTGCCGACGCCCGATCCGAACACCGCCGGCAGCGCACCGGTGCCGGTGACCCTGAAGGAAGCACGCTTTGGCCTGGCTGGCACGTTGAAGGCCTGGGCCGCGATCGGCCGCGCCGAGGTGGAGCGTGATGCACAGAAGGCGCAGTTGCGCTTCGACGTGCGCGGCAACGATCAGGCCGCGTCGATCCACCAGCTGCAGGCGCAGACCCCGGGTGGCCAGCTGCAGGTGGAAGGCCAGGTGGCGTGGGCACCGCAGCTGGACTGGGACGCCAAGGCCACGCTGAAGGACTTCGACCCCGGCTATTTCGTGCCGGGCTGGAACGGCCGCCTGTCCGGCAACCTGGCCTCCAAGGGCCGCCAGGTGCCGCCGCCGGCCAATGCCGCACCGGGCACCTCGGGTACGCTGGAAGCCACGGTGGACCTGCCCTCGCTGAAGGGCATCCTGCGCCAGCGCAATCTCGACGCACAGGGCAAGTTCGCACTGCAGGGCGCGCAGGGCCAGGGTGACCTGAAGCTGTCGCTGGGCAGCAGCCGGGTGACCGCGTCGGGCAAGGTCGGCGACCGCCTCGACATCGATGCGCGTTTCGAGCCGCTGCAGTTGAGCGACCTGCTGCCGGGCGCCGACGGTGGCCTGCGTGGCCAGGTACAGGTGAAGGGCCCGCGCGATGCGCCGGACATCACCGCTGACCTGGTCGGCAACAACCTCAACTGGGATGGCTACGGTGCCGAGAGCGTGAGCATCAAGGGCCGCCTGCCGTGGCGCGGCGACAGCGGCACGCTGGCCGTGCAGGGCCAGCAGGTCAACGCGGGCATGCTGCTGGAGCGGCTGAACATCGACGCACAGGGCAGTGTGTCCAACCTGCGCCTGGCCGCGCAGACCCGCAACGAGATGGGTGCGGTCGAGCTGCAGGGTAGCGTGCGCCAGCAGGGCACGCAGTGGCGTGGCGAACTGGCGTCGCTGCGCATCGCACCGGTGAAGGGCGATGCCTGGGCGCTGCGTGCACCGGCGGCGTTCGCGATCAACGGCAGCACCTACACCCTGTCCGAAGCCTGCCTGGCCGCCGCGAGCAGCGGCGCGCTGTGCGCACAGGCCAACTGGCCGCGCGAAGGCCTGGTGGTGCGCAGCGACGCGCTGCCGCTGGCGCTGGTGCAGCCGTGGTTGCCGCCGCAGTCCGGGCGCCGCATCTACCTTCGCGGCGATGTCAGCCTGGACGCGCACATCCGCCCGCGCGGCAACGCCTGGGAAGGCCATGTGGAGGTGCGCTCGAAGGAAGGCGGCGTCCGCCTGGGCGAGAACCGCAACACCGTGGGCGATACCACCCGCGGCGAGCTGGTGCGCTATGACCAGTTCTCGCTGAAGCTCGACATGACCCCGGCCAGCATCAAGGGCTACCTGGGCATGGGCTTCCAGGGCAATGGCTTCGTCGACGCCAAGATGCAGACCGGCTGGGAAGCCAGTGCGCCGCTTAATGGTGAGCTCTACCTCAACATGTCGCGGCTGTACTGGCTGGAGCTGTTCTCGCCGGACATCGTGCGACCGACCGGCCTGATCGAAGGCCACGTCAGCCTGCGCGGGACGCGAGGCCAGCCGTCGCTGGGCGGTGACGCACAGCTGAGCAACTTCAAGGGTGAATTCCCGGCGCTCGGCCTGACCTTCGACCAGGGCAAGGGCAGCTTCGTGGCCCAGCCCGATGGTTCGGCCAAGATCACCGCGCAGGCCAACTCGGGCCAGGGCACGCTGTACGTGGACGGTGGCCTGTCGTGGTTCGGCGATGCGCAGCCGCTGCAGCTGAAGATCCATGGCGAGAACGTGCTGCTGTCCAACACCAGCGAACTGCGCATCGTCGCCAACCCCAACCTCGACTTCACCCTGGCCAAGGCGGCGATGGAGCTGCGCGGCACCGTGCACGTGCCCGAGGCCGACATCGATCTGGAACGCTTGGACCGCGGCACCTCGGTGTCCGAAGACGTGGTGGTGCTCGACCCGGCCGATCCGGAAGAGTCGCGCACCTCGCCGCTGGACATGGACCTGACGGTCAGCCTGGGCGACAAGGTGAAGATGACCGGGTTCGGCCTGAAGGGCGCGCTGACCGGCAAGATGCAGGTCTGGGCCAAGCCCGGCCGCGAAATGACCGCCAATGGCGGCCTGGAAGTGAGCGGCCGCTACAAGGCGTATGGGCAGGACCTGACCATCACCCGTGGCAACCTCAACTGGAACTACAACGCGGTGTCCGACCCGCGCATCAACATCCGCGCCGAGCGCCGCATCGGTGATGTCACCGCCGGCATCGACGTGACCGGGCGTGCCCAGCAACCCCGTGCCGACGTGTGGTCCGATCCGGCGATGTCGCAGTCCGAGGCACTGGCCTATCTGGTGCTGGGACGCAGCCTGACCGGCGCCAGCAGCGACCAGGCGCAGCAGGTCAACGCGGCCTCGGCGGCGCTCTCGGCTGGCAGTGGCCTGCTCGCCTCGCAGCTGGGTGCCAAGCTGGGCCTGGATGATGCAGGCGTGAGCCAGTCGCGCGCGCTGGGTGGTTCGGTGATCGGCGTCGGCAAGTACATCTCGCCCAAGCTTTACGTGGGTTACGGCGTGTCGCTGGTGGGCGCCGGTTCGGTGATCACGCTGAAGTACCTGCTGCGCCGCGGGTTTGATGTGGAAGTGGAATCGAGCACGGTGGAAAACCGTGGTTCGATCAACTGGCGGCGGGAGAAATGACCGGGTCGGGGGCGGCGCCCTTTCGTTGAAAGGGTCCGACCCCTGGCTTCTTCAGCTGCGGCGCAGCCGCTGGCGGTGCCCGGACAGGTCCATGCTCCACAGCAGCAGCGCACCCAGAAGCGCCGGCAGCACGCTGAGCACGGACAGCATCACCAGGAATGACACTGGCAATTCCATGCGGACGGGCTTGCCCCGGCGCAGCTGGTAGCGGATCCATGCCGTGGCCAGCACGGTCCAGGCCAGCAGCCAGCACAGCGGTGCCAACCACAGCGAAGGCGAGGGCACCCACAGGTAGACGGCGGTACCGACCACTGCGATGGCTGCGCAGGCGACCGGCAGGGCCAGCCAACGCAGCCGGGAAGGCGGCACGGACGGGTCTTCAGGGGCGCTCTGCCAGACGAACAGATGACGCAGGCCAATGGCCAGCAGCGTGCCGAGCAGTGGCGCCAGCGCTGCCGTGCCCAGCACGATCGCCCTGCGCTGCTCTTCCGACTGGTAGGGCAGCAGCGTGTTGGCGATCTGGGTGGTGGCCAACGCGATGAAGGCCATCAACGTCAGCGCCACGCTTGCCAGCAGTGCACGCAGCAATGACAACTGTGCCGCGGTGAGGCGGGTGACATCGCTGGCGCCGGCCCAGAAGCGGGCTTGGCCCGCATCAATGCCGGGCGGCAGAGGGCGGTCCTCCTGGCAGCCCAGTACGTCCATCAACGCTGCGGCCTGGCGCGGCACGCGCAGCGGCAGCGCGGACATCAGGTTGCGCAGGTGCGAACGCGGTTCGCGCAGCTGCTGAAGGCGGCTGGCAGCGTCATCGTGGCTGGTCCAGCGTCCGCCACGCGCCTCCATCTGCTGGGCCAGCAGATCGGTCTGCGCGGGCAGTTGCAGCCAGTCCTGCCAGGCGTGTTCGGCCAGCTCGCGCAGTTCGCCTGGTGCCAGGCCGCAGCCCGCGTCGTCCCAGCCGAAGGCCTGGTAAAGCGCCGCGGCTTCGGACAGGTTCATGGGCGCCTGCCGCGCGCGCAGCGCCTGCAGCACCCTAGCACTGGCTTCAGCGCGCTCGTCCAGGGACCACTGGCTGCGCAGGCCCTGCAGGTACACCGCGAAAGGTTGCGGGTCGGTGGATTTGGCGCGCTCCAGCAGGTCCATCCAGTTGCTCATGGGTTTGCCTCGTGTGGGGGCTGCAGGCTTGAACGATCACTGTCTGCATTGCCGGGGGAGCTGGAAAATGCCCCGCGGAGGATTGCGATGGCGGCCAGCAGGGCGCACGTCAGAAGCAGTGCCAAAGCGACCGTTCGCCGCGTGAAGCGTCTGCGTGACGGCACGGAATGGTGCAGGGCGTCGCATGCGGCCGCCCAGAACATGACCTGCCTGCGCTGCAATGGCGGTGGGAGCGCCACGTGCGCCATCACAGGCACGCCGACAAGGTAATGCAGCGTTTCACGCATTTCGTGCCGCGTGCGCGCGGACAGCGCCTGGATGCGCGCGCGCAGTGGGTGCCAGGGGCCACTGAGCCGGGCGACACGGGTGCGGGCCTGCACCACCGAAACCGGCGCATTCTCAAGATGCATGTAACGGGCGAGCGCGGTCTCGTTGCCTGGCACCAGCAACCAGCACAGGTGCATGCTGTGGCCGAGGGCGGCCATGTCGTAGCACTCGCGGCTACTGTCCCGGTCATACCACTGGAAGCGGTCGGCCAGCTGCTCGAAGTTCGCTTGCGGGAACGGCGTAGTGCCCTTCATCAGCCGTTGCCAGGTTGCCAGGTTCACCGCGCCAGCATCCGCGGGGGGCTGCAGTTCCGGGGACTGCTGCAGCCAGGCTGCGAAGTCTGCCGGATCGCGTTGCTGACCGTTGCGGACGATGCGGTCGGCAAGCGCCTCGGCGGCAGATAGCCCTGTCGAATGCGTGGTGCCCAGATCGATTCCTGCGATCATCGGTCCTTCCCTAGTATCCGTGCCTGATTCTAGCCAGCATCGGTGCCCCCAACCATCGGCCGTTGCCCCATGCGGCCCCAGCGGCTATGGTCCCGGGCTGTTCTGTCGTACCGGATTGCCTCATGTCACCACGCAAAGCCCTTCCCACCGCCCTGGCCCTGGGCCTGACCCTCGCCGCGGGTGCCCATGCCGATGAAGGCATGTGGATGCCGACCCAGCTGCCGGACCTGGCCAAGCCGCTGCAGGCCGCTGGCTTCAAGGGTAATCCGGCCGACCTGGCCAATGTCACCGCGCCGCCGCTGAGCGCGGTGGTGCGCGCTGGCGGCGGCACCGGCTCGTTCGTGTCCAGCGACGGCCTGCTGCTGACCAATCACCACGTGGCGATGGGCGTGATCCAGTACAACAGCTCCCCAGAGCACGACCTGATCAACGGTGGCTTCATCGCCAGGGACCGTGCCGATGAGCGCCCGGCCAACCCGGACTTCCGCGTGCTGGTCACCGTCGGCTTCGACAAGGTGACCGACCAGGTGCTGGCGCAGGCCCGCGGCAAGACCGGCCGTGCCTACTTCGATGCCGTCGATGCCGCCAGCAAGCAGATCGTGGCCGAGTGCGAGAAGGATGGCAGTGTGCGCTGCTCGGTGGCCAACATGTACTACGGCACCGACTTCTACCGCATCGCCCAGCTGGAACTCAGCGACGTGCGCCTGGTGTACGCGCCGCCGCGTGCGATCGGCAACTATGGCGATGAGATCGACAATTTCATGTGGCCGCGCCACACCGGCGACTTCACCCTGCTGCGCGCCTATGTGGGCAAGGACGGCAAGCCGGCCGCCTACAGCAAGGACAACGTGCCCTACCAGCCGCCGGCACATCTGCAGATGTCGGTGGAGGGCCCGAAGGAGGGCGACTACGCGATGCTGGCCGGTTATCCGGGCATCACCTACCGCCACCGTACCGCGGCAGAATTCGCCGGCCAGATCGACACCGTGCTGCCGCGCCGCGTTTCGGTGTTCCAGCAGATGATCGACACCATCGAGGCGGCAACTGCCAAGGACGCGCAGGCACGTACCCGTTACGCTTCGCAGCTGCAGTCGCTGAAGAACAACCGCAAGCGCGCCGCCGGTGAGCTGGAAGGTCTGCTGCGCAGCGACGCCAAGGCCCAGCGTGCCGCCGACGAGACCGCGATGCTGGCCGCCACCGACCGCAGGTACCAGAGCGACATCAAGGCGCTGCTGGCCAACCTGTCACAGGGCGCGGCGGTGGGCGAGCGTGACCTGCTGCTGGACCAGATGGCCGCACAGAGCCAGTTGCTGCGCTCGGCGCTGCTGCTGGAGCGCCTGCGCATCGAATCGGCCAAACCGGACGCGCAGCGCGAGAGCGGTTACCAGCAGCGCGACCAGGCGATGATCGAAGGCGTGCTCAAGCAGGTCCAGCGCCGCTACGCGCCGGAGGTCGAGAAGGCCCTGCTGACCACCCTGCTGACCCGTTACCAGCAGCTGCCGGACGCGCAGCGCGTGGCCGAGTTCGACGCCGCCTTCGGCCGTACCCCGCAGCAGCTGGCCAAGGCACTGGACACCCTGTACGCCGGCACCCAGCTGGGTGACGAGGCGCAGCGCCTGTCGCGCTTCGCGGCTGCGCGCGAAGGCAAGCCCCTGGCCGCCGATCCGCTGATCGCCGTGGCCGGCCCGCTGGTGGCCGCGCAGCTGCGCATCGAGAACGAAAGCAAGACCCGCGAGGGCGAGCAGCTGCGCCTGCGCCCGGCCTACATGCAGGCGCTGTTCGCCTGGCGTGCCAAGCAGGGCCGCGCCGTGTACCCGGATGCCAACCGCACCCTGCGCATCAGCTACGGCAAGGTCGAGGCACTGCACCCGCGCGATGGCGTGACCTACTCGCCGGTGACCACCGTGGCCGGCATCGTCGAGAAGAACACCAATGCCTATCCGTTCGACGCACCCGAGCCGCTGCTGGCAGCGATCGCCAAGGGTGACTTCGGCAGCACCGCCGATCCGGCACTGAAGACCCAGACGGTCAACTTCCTGACCAACCTGGACACCACCGGCGGCAACTCCGGCTCGCCGGTGCTCAATGCCAAGGGCGAACTGATCGGCCTGAACTTTGACAGCAACTGGGAGTCGGTCAGCGCCAGCTGGTGGTTCGACCCGCGCTACAAGCGTGCCGTGCACGTGGACATGCGCTACCTGCGCTGGCTGCTGGCCAAGGTCTACCCGGCGCCGGAACTGCTGAAGGAAATGGGCGTGCCGGCCCAGTAAGAAGCCGGCCACGACCCACGGTCGTGGCCCGCACCGCGTAAGCCCCCACACTGGTGGGGGCGGTTGCCCCCAACGAGCCCGTACACCCGGCCGCGCCTGGCCTACACTGCGGGTTCCTCCGACGGAAACACACGCGTGGTCTCCAGTTGGGTCCTGCTGCTGGTCTCGGTTGCCTATGCCGCGCTGCTGTTCGGCGTGGCGTGGTGGGGCGACCGTCGGCCGATGTACCCCGACCGGCCGTGGCTGCGGCCGGTCGTCTACAGCCTGGCGCTGGCGGTGTACTGCTCGTCGTGGACCTTCTACGGCGCGGTCGGCACTGCCGTGCGCAATGGCGTGGGCTACCTGCCGATCTACATCGGCCCGCTGCTGCTGCTGTTGTTCGGCTGGCGCATCATCGAGCGCCTGGCGCTGATCGCACGCAGCCAGAACGTGGTCTCCATCGCCGATTTCATCTCCTCGCGCTTCGGTCGCTCGCGGCGGCTGGCGGCGCTGGTGGCGATCATCGCGCTGATCGGCATCATTCCGTACCTGGCGTTGCAGTACAAAGCGGTGGCGATGAGCCTGCAGGTGCTGACCGGCAACACCGGCCCGACCGGGTTCTTCACCGACCCGGCGCTGTACGTGGCATTGCTGATGGCGCTGTTCGCCACCCTGTTCGGTACCCGCCAGGTCGATGCCACCGAGCACCACCACGGCATGATGCTGGCGATTGCCTTTGAATCGGTGATCAAGCTGCTGGCGATGCTGGCGGTGGGCGTGTTCGCCTACCTGTGGCTGAGCAACCGCACCGACGCGGTGGTCGAGTCGGTGCATACGCTGTTCACCGGCCTGCCGCCGGTCGGCTTCATCTCGCAGACCCTGCTCAGTTTCCTCGCCATCATCTGCCTGCCGCGCCAGTTCCACGTGGCCGTGGTCGAGTGCGGTGACGTGCGCGACGTGCGCCGCGCGCGCTGGATGTTCGGCGGTTACCTGGTGCTGATCTCGGGCATGGTGCTGCCGATCGCCACCGCCGGCGTGACCCTGTTCGGCACCGGCGGCAGCGTCGCCGACGACTCGATGGTGCTGGCGCTGCCGTTGGCCGAAGGCCGCAATGCGCTGGCGCTGATCGCCTACGTGGGCGGCTTCTCGGCGGCCACCGGCATGGTCATCGTCTCGTCCATCGCGCTGGCGACCATGGTCAGCAATGATCTGGTGATGCCGGTACTGCTGCGTCGGAGCGGTGACCACCAGGAAGCCGCTGACGTCGCCTCGCGCGTGTTGTGGATCCGCCGCCTGGCGATCCTGCTGCTGGCGCTGATGGCCTACAGCTACTACCGCACCAGCAGCAACGACAGCACGCTGGCCTCGTACGGCCTGATGGCGTTCGCAGCGGTGGCGCAATTCGCGCCCGGCCTGATCGGCGGCCTGTACTGGCGCGGTGCCAGCCGGCGCGGCGTCGAAGTGGGCATGCTGCTGGGCTTTGCCACCTGGCTGTACACCCTGCTGCTGCCGGCGATGACCATGGCCGGCTGGGTCGACGCCGCCTGGGTACAGCACGGCCCGTTCGGCATCGAGTGGCTGCGTCCGCAGCAGCTGTTCGGCATGTCCGGCTGGGACCCGCTGACCCACGGCACGTTCTGGTCGCTGCTGGTCAATGCGGCCACGATGATGCTGGTGTCCGCACGCTGGCGGCCCGGCGTCGACGAGCGCCTGCGTGCGGCACCGTTCCTCGACCCGTATGCCGAGCGCCCGTCGGTGGCCGGCGGCTGGCCCGGGCATGTGCATGTGGGCGACCTGCTGGCGCTGGCTTCGCGCGTGGTCGGCGAACGCCATGCACGGCGTTCGTTCTTCGAGCAGGCGCAGTCGCTGGGCCGTGAGCTGCAATCCTCGGCACCGGCTGACCGGCCGTGGGTGCAGTTCACCGAGCGCCTGCTGGCCGCCTCGATCGGTGCGGCATCGGCGCGCCTGCTGCTGACCAGCCTGCTGCGTGGCTCGGGCATGGACCTGGGGGAAGTGGTGGCGGTGCTGGACGAAGCCGGGCAGGAACTGCGCTTCAACCGCGAGATCCTGTCGACCACGCTGGAGAACATCAGCGCCGGGGTCAGCGTGGTCGATCCGGACATGCGCCTGACCGCGTGGAACCGCCGCTACCAGGACATGTTCGGTTACCCTGACGGCATGCTCTACGTGGGCCGCCCGGTGGCCGACCTGATCCGCTACAACGCCGAGCGCGGCGAGCTGGGCGAGGGCGATATCGAAGTGCAGATCAACCGCCGCATCGGTTACATGCGCGCCGGCTCGCCGCACGTGTTCGAGCGCACCCGCAGCGACGGCAAGGTGATCGAGATGCGTGGCCAGGCGCTGCCCGGCGGCGGTTACGTGACCAGCTACAACGACATCACCGACTACAAGCACGCTGAAAGGGCGCTGCTTGAAGCCAACGAGACGCTGGAACAGCGCGTGGCCGAGCGCTCGCATGAGGCCGAGGTTGCGCAGCAGTCGAAGACGCGCTTCCTGGCGGCGATCAGCCACGACGTGCTGCAGCCACTGAACGCCGCGCGCCTGTTCGCTTCGGCACTGCGCGACAGTGATCACGTCAGCGACGAGCAGAAGCATCTGGCCGAGCGCGTGGACGCGTCGCTGCGCGCGGCCGAAGAACTGCTGGATGGCCTGCTGGACGTGTCGCGGCTGGATGCCGGTGGCCTGCACCCGGTGATCGGCGAGTTCGATGTGAGTGCGTTGATGCGCGAACTGGCGGCGCAGTACACGCCGGTCGCCGCCGGTCGTGGCCTGCGCCTGGACCTGTTCGCGCGCCCGGCGTGGGTACGCAGTGATCGCCGCCTGCTGCGCCGCGTACTGCAGAACTTCCTGGCCAATGCGCTGCGCTACACACGCCAGGGGCGCATCGTACTGGCCGTGCGCCAGCGCGGCGACGAGGTGGAACTGCAGGTGTGGGATACCGGCCCTGGCATTCCCGAACACCACATGCGGCAGATCTTCGACGAGTTCCACCGCTACCAGCAGCCGTTCGACTGGGGCGAGCAGGGGTTGGGCCTGGGCCTGTCGATCTGCCAGCGCATCTCGCGCCTGCTCGACCATCGCCTCAATGCACGCAGCCGCGTTGGCAGTGGCTCGATGTTCTCGATCATCCTGCCGCGGGTTGCGCCCTTGCCCGGCTACACCGAGCCTGCCAAGGCGACCCAGGCTGTGGCCACACCGGTGCGCAGCGATTCGCTGGCGGGCCTGCGGGTGCTGTGCGTGGACAACGACGAGGAAATCCTCGACGGCATGCGTGCATTGCTTGGCCGCTGGCAGGTGCAGGTGATCACCGCCGCCACCGTCGACCAGGCGCTGGAGAAGATCGCCGAGCGCCCGCAGGTGATGCTGGTGGACTACCACCTGCACGACCGCATGGATGGCCTGGATGCGCTGGTGGCACTTCGCGAGGCTGCGGGCTACCCGTTGCCCGGTGCGCTGCTGACCGCCGATGGTCGCGACGAGTTGAAGCGGATGGCGCGCGAACGCGGCTACCGCGTGCTGACCAAGCCGATCAAGCCGGCCTCGCTGCGCGCCTTCCTGGGCGCGCTGCGGGATGCGCAATAGATCCACGCCATGCGTGGATGCGATGCCAGGTAGTGCCGGCCGCTGGCCGGCAACCACGCAATCGCTCGCTTCCGATGCGTTACCCCACGCCGTGCAGGTGTTCGTACAGGATGGTCGCGCCGATGATCACCAGGATCACGCCACCGATGATCTCCGCACGCTTGCCGACCATGCTGCCCAGCACGCGGCCGAGCATGATGCCGGCGGTCACCATGGTCAGTGTGCACAGGCCGATGACCGCGGCCATCACGCCGATATGCACGTCCATGAAGGCCAGGCCGATACCCACCGCCATCGCGTCGATGCTGGTGGCGAACCCGGTCAGCGCCAGCTTCCAGAAGCCGTGGTGCTGCGAGGGATCCTCGTCATCCTCGGCGCTGTCCGGGCGCAGGCCGTTGTAGATCATGTGGATGCCCAGCGCACCGAGCAGGCCGAACGCGATCCAGTGGTCGAAGGCTTCGACGTACTGCAGCGCGGCGCGGCCGAGCAGCCAGCCGATGATCGGCGTGATCGCCTCGATGACGCCGAAGATGATGCCGGCACGCAGTGCATCGCGGAACACCGGCTTGCGCATGGCCGCACCCTTGCCGATTGCGGCGGCAAAGGCATCGGTGGACATGGCAAAGCCGATCAGGAGGATCGAAATGGGGGACATGGACAGCGGCTGAGGTCGGGCAAGGGCGGACGCACGGCTCGCGCTCGCGCCCAACCTGACGTTGCGCGCGCGGGCCGCTGGTCTCGCCAACCATCATGGTTGTCCACGCCACGGCGCACTGGCCGAGTATGTTGACGTGGACGATTCCTGCGAAGGAATCCGGCTACTCCCCAAGGGGACGCGAAGCTTAGCATCGCGATTCGCGCGTGGCGCATTTACAGACAAACGCGCAGGCAGGGCTGGTTTGTATAGCGATGGCTATAACACGGGCCAAGCAAAGGCGTGCCAAGCAAGCTTGGCACCTACCAGGGCGGTTTCAGACGTTCCAGGCGAATGCCGGCCAGCGGCCGGCACTACCGTCAGTCTTCTTCGGGCGGCAGCACGATGGCGTCGTCGTCGATGGCCAGCTTGCCGGCCATCAGCACGGCCTGGGTGCGGTTGGTCACGCCGAGCTTGCGCAGGATGGCGGTGACGTGGGCCTTGATCGTCGCTTCGGAGACGTTGAGGTCGTAGGCGATCTGCTTGTTCAAGCGGCCAGCGCCGAGCATCTGCAGGACACGGAACTGCTGCGGGGTCAGCTCGCGCAGGCGCTGGCCGACTTCGCGTTCTTCGCTGCCGGTGGGCGGCACGTTGTGCGCTTCCGGCGGTGCCCAGGTCTCGCCATCGAGGATGGTGCCCAGCGCATGGCCGATGGTGTCCGAATCCGCAGACTTCGGGATGAAGCCCAGCGCACCGTGGTCGAGCGCGCGGCGCATCACCGTGGCTTCTTCGCGCGCGGACACCACCACCACTGGCAGCTGGGGGTGCAGTGAGCGCATGTGCACCAGTGCGTTGAAGCCCTGCGCACCGGGCATGTTGAGATCCATCAGGACCAGGTCGGCGTCGTTGTGCTGGTCGGCCAGCGCGTACAGCGCTTCCACGCTGTCGGCCTCGAACAGCTGCACGCCGGGGATGACCCGCTGCACGGCTCCACGCAGGGCTTCGCGGAACAGCGGGTGGTCATCGGCAATCAGGAGGGTGGTCATGGTCGGGGGGAACCGTGGGGGAAACCAGATGGGGTCAGAGCCGTTTCCTGGTGGAAAGGGATCCGACCCCGGGTTCTGCATCAGCGCACCTTGCGCTCGTCCACCAGCGACGCCACCACCGACGGATCGGCCAGAGTCGAGGTGTCGCCGAGCTGGTCCGGCGCGTTTTCGGCAATCTTGCGCAGGATGCGGCGCATGATCTTGCCCGAGCGGGTCTTCGGCAGGCCCGGTGCCCACTGCAGGTGGTCCGGTGTGGCGATCGGCCCGATCTCCTTGCGCACCCAGGCGATCAGCTCCTTGTGCAGTTCATCGCTCGGGGCCTCTTCGGCCACCAGGGTGACGTAGGCGTAGATGCCCTGGCCCTTGACGTCGTGCGGGAAGCCCACGACTGCCGCTTCGGCCACCTTCGGATGCGAGACCAGCGCGCTTTCCACTTCGGCGGTGCCGATGCGATGGCCGGACACATTGATCACGTCGTCGACGCGGCCGGTGATCCAGTAATAGCCGTCTTCGTCGCGGCGGCAACCGTCACCGGTGAAGTAGCTGCCCGGGTAGGTGCGGAAGTAGGTATCGATGAAGCGCTGGTGGTCGCCGTACACCGTGCGCATCTGGCCCGGCCAGGAGTCACGGATGATCAGGTTGCCCTCGGTCGGGCCGTCCTGGATCTCGCCATCGGCATTGACCAGCGCCGGCTGCACGCCGAAGAAGGGCAGGGTGGCCGACCCCGGCTTGAGGTCCATCGCGCCGGCCAGCGGCGAGATCAGGATGCCGCCGGTTTCGGTCTGCCACCAGGTATCGACGATCGGGCAGCGGCTGTCGCCGACCACTTCGTAGTACCAGCGCCAGGCTTCCGGATTGATCGGCTCGCCGACGCTGCCGAGCAGGCGCAGCGACGCGCGCGAGGTCTTCTTCACCGGCTCCTCGCCTTCGCGCATCAGCGCACGGATGGCGGTCGGGGCGGTGTAGAAGATGCTCACCTTGTGCTTGTCGATGACGTTCCAGAAGCGCGAGGTGTCCGGATAGTTCGGCACGCCTTCGAACATCAGCGAGGTCGCACCGTTGGCCAGTGGCCCGTACACGATGTAGCTGTGGCCGGTGACCCAGCCGACGTCGGCAGTGCACCAGTAGATATCGTCCTCGCGCAGGTCGAACACCGCTTCATGGGTGTAGGCCGCATACAGCAGATAGCCGCCGGTGGTGTGCAGCACGCCCTTCGGCTTGCCGGTGGAGCCGGAGGTGTAGAGGATGAACAGCGGGTCTTCCGCGTTCATGCGTTCCGGCTCGCAGGTGGACGGCTGGCTGTCCACCACATCGTGGAACCAGCGGTCGCGCGGGGCCTGCATGTCCACCGCGCCGCCGGTGTGGCGCACCACCAGCACGGTTTCAACCGTGTTCGTGCCCGGCAGCTTCAGCGCGGCATCGACGTTGGCCTTCAGCGGAATCCTGCGGCCACCGCGCAAGCCTTCGTCGGCGGTGATGATCAGCTTGCTCTGGCAGTCGCTGACGCGGTCGGCGATCGAGTTCGGCGCGAAGCCACCGAACACCACCGAGTGGATCGCACCGATGCGCGCGCAGGCCAGCATGGCTACTGCGGCGTCGACGATCATCGGCAGGTAGATGGTGACGCGGTCGCCTTTCTTGACCCCAAGGTTGCGCAGCGCATTGCCGAGGCGGCAGGTGCGCTCATACAGTTCGCGATAGGTCACGTGCTGGGCCGGTGCATCCGGGCCGTCCGGCTCGAACAGCAGGGCGGTCCTGTCGCCGCGCGTCTCGAGCTGGCGATCCAGGCAGTTCACGCTGGCATTGAGCTCGCCATCCTCGAACCACTTGATGTGGAAGTCGGACAGGTCGTAGCTGACGTTCTTGATCTTCGTCGGCTTGCGCATCCATTGCAGGCGCTCGGCGGCCTTGCCCCAGAATCCATCCGGGTCGGTCACCGACGCCTGGTACTGCTGTTCATAGGTCTTCTTGTCGATGCGTGCCTTGGCGGCGAACTGCGGATCGACGGGGTAGATATCAGCCATGGCACCCTCACTTGCACGTTGACTTTGTATGTGCGGTCGCAGCATCGCAACGACCGATCCCCCTCAGTTTGCCCCATCCACCCCCGGCCGCGTCACCACCCTGGTTAGACCATGGTCGAAAGTGAGCGCTCTGCAGGGCCGGGTTCGACCAATGGCGAATAGCCGCTATACATAATCGCCCCGCAGTCTCGGCTCGACCGTGCCCCACGCGCGGCATCACCTTGCCACTTGGGAGAGAGGGCAACATGAGCCACCGTACGTTGAAAGCCGTGCGCACACCTTTGGCGGCCTGCCTGCTGGTCGCCCTGGTCGCACCGGGCATGGCGTTCGCAGAGACCGCCAAAGAGAAGGCACTGGAAGCACGCGTTGCCGAACTGGAACGCCAGGTCCAGCTGCTGCTGTCTTCGCAGCAACAACAACAGACCCAGATCAGCCAGACCCAGCAGGCGGTAACCGAAGTGCGCACGGTGCAGGCCGAGCAGAAGCCGGTTGCACAGGTGCCGGCCGGCAAGCAGCCGATCCAGGTCACCACCATCACCCCGGGCGCGGCACCGGGCACCACGGTCAAGATCGGCGGCTTCATCAAGGCCGACTTCCTGGCCACCCAGACCAGCGATGGCCAGCTGGCCGACGACGCCACCGGCCGTTCGCTGTACCTCCCGGGCCAGACCCCGGTGGAAGGCGCCGGCGGCAGCGGCAAGCGCTCGGGCACCGATTTCAACGCCCATGCCAAGTTCTCGCGCTTCAACCTGGGCATCGACAACGTCAGCGAATCGGGCAACAAGGCCGGTGCGTTCTTCGAGATGGACTTCTTCGGCAACTCGCTGGGCAACCAGACTGCCACCAATACCTACGGCGTGACCCTGCGCCACGCCTACATGTACTGGAACAACTGGCTGGCCGGCCAGACCTGGTCCAACTTCATGGACGCTGCCGCACTGCCGGAAGCGGTCGACTTCGTCGGCCCCACCGACGGCGTGATCTTCGTGCGCCAGGCCCAGGTGCGCTACACCCAGGGCGGCTTCAGCGTCGCGCTGGAAAACCCGGAAACCACCACCCTCACCGGCACCCGCAACCCGGTCACCGGCGCCTGGACCAACGCCAGCGCCAACTCCGACCGTGGCAGCCTGCCCGACCTGACCCTGCGCTATGGCTGGAAGGGCGACTGGGGCACCTTCGGTGTCGGCGGCATCGTCCGCCAGTTGAAGGTCGACAACCAGGCGACCGGCGCGAAGGCCGACAAGGTGGCCGGCGGCCTGACCCTGGGCGGCAAGTGGGTGATGGGTGACAGCGATTCGCTGCATTACCAGCTGACCGGTGGCGAAGGCATCGCCCGCTACATCGGCCTGGGCATCACTGCCGACAGTGCCTATGACGTGGCCCGCGACGAACTCAACCCGACCGGCGTGCTGGCCGGCTATGTCGGCTGGCGGCATGCGTTCTCGCCGAAGCTGCGCACCAACCTGATCTACGCGCGCAGCGACTACGACAACGACAGCATCCTCGGCCCGCTGGTGACCAAGAGCGTGCAGAGCATCCGCGGCAACATCTTCTATTCGCCGCTGCCCAAGGTCGATATCGGCGCCGAGCTGATGTATGGCCGTCGCGAAGTGGAGAACGGCAACAAGGGTGACATCACCCGGTTGCAGTTCACTACGAAGTACAGCTTCTAAGAGCGTGCCGGCCGGCGGCCGGCACCTACCGAGATTGAATGCCGGCCAAGGTCGGCATCTACCGAATTGAGTGCCGACCAACGGTCGGCACCCACCAACAACGATTGCTTCGGAGGGGAAGCGTCCCATGTCCAGTACACCCAGCACCGCACATAAAGCGGGCACCCTGACCAAGGGCCACAAGAAGGTCATCTTCGCATCGAGCCTCGGCACGGTGTTCGAGTGGTATGACTTCTTCCTGTACGGCTCGCTCGCGGCCATCATCGCCAAGCAGTTCTTCAGTGGCGTCAATGAAACCACGGGCATGATCTTCGCCCTGCTGGCGTTCGCCGCCGGCTTCTTCGTACGCCCGTTCGGCGCGGCCTTCTTCGGCAGCCTCGGCGACCGCATCGGCCGCAAGTACACCTTCCTGGTCACCATCCTGATCATGGGCATCTCGACCTTCCTGGTCGGCGTGCTGCCCAACTACGCTTCGATCGGTTTCGCCGCTCCGGTGATCCTGATCATCCTGCGGCTGGCCCAGGGCCTGGCGATGGGCGGCGAGTACGGCGGTGCCGCCACCTACGTGGCCGAGCACGCGCCGGACGACAAGCGTGGCCTGTACACCAGCTTCATCCAGTGCACCGCCACGCTCGGCCTGTTCCTGTCGCTGCTGATCATCCTGGCCTGCCGCATGACGCTGGGCAACGAGGCCTTCGAAGCCTGGGGCTGGCGCATTCCGTTCCTGGTGTCGATCCTGTTGCTGGGCATTTCGGTATGGATCCGCCTGCAGCTGAGCGAATCGCCGCTGTTCCAGCAGATGAAGGCTGAAGGCAAGGGCTCCAAGACCCCGTTCCGCGACAGCCTGAAGGGCGGCAACCTGAAGCTGATGTTGCTGGTCCTGCTCGGTGCAGCGGCTGGCCAGGCCGTGGTCTGGTACGGCGGACAGTTCTACGCGCTGTTCTTCCTCAGCAGCATGCTGAAGGTCGATGCCACCACCTCCTACCTGCTGATCGCCGCAGCGCTGGCACTGGGCACGCCGTTCTTCATCTTCTTCGGCTGGCTGTCCGACCGCATCGGCCGCAAGAAGATCATCCTGGCCGGCTGCCTGCTGGCGGCCATCACCTACATCCCGATCTTCAAGGGCCTGACCCACTTCGCCAACCCGGCCATCGAAGAAGCCCGCAGCAGCTCGCCGGCCCTGGTCGTCGCCGATCCGGCCACCTGCTCGTTCCAGTTCGATCCGGTGGGCCTGCGCAAGTTCACCAGCTCCTGCGACGTGGCCACCGCCGCGCTGACCAAGGCCGGCGTGCCGTACGACGTGCAGCCCGCCGCCGCCGGCTCGCTGGCGATGGTGAATGTCGGCAGCGCCAGCGTCACCTCGTATGAGGCCGCGGGCCTGACCAAGGAAGAAGGCAAGGCCAAGGCCGATGCGTTCGGAGCAGAGCTGAAGACCGCGCTGACCACCGCCGGCTACCCGGCCAAGGCCGATGGTGCGCGCATCAACATCGCCGGCACCATCTTCATGCTGTGGCTGCTGGTGCTGTACGTGACCATGGTCTACGGCCCGATCGCCGCCTACCTGGTCGAACTGTTCCCGACCCGTATCCGCTACACCTCGATGTCGCTGCCGTACCACATCGGCAACGGCTGGTTCGGTGGCTTCCTGCCGGCCATCTCGTTCGCGCTGGTGGCCGGTACCGGCAACCTGTACTACGGCCTGTGGTACCCGATTGCGATCGCACTGATGTCGGTGGTGATCGGCGGCCTGTTCCTGCGCGAAACCAAGAACGTGGATATCACCAAGTAAGAATGATATTCATCGGATGAAGGAGAGGCCGTGGTGCAGACCACGGCCTTTTCGTTTCCCTGTAGCGCCGAGCCATGCTCGGCGACCGCGCAACGCGCGGCACAAAACTCCGCAGACGCGAAAAGGCAGAACTCAATGCCGCCATCGCGGTTGACAGGCATCCGAAGCCGCAGGCCCTCTCGCGCCCGGGGTCAGATCCCTTTCGCGCGCGAAAGGGATCTGACCCCATTCAAACGCGCAGCACCCCGTATAGTCGGCCCATGACGACCACCGCCCCAGCCGACCTCCCCGCCATCCTGCACACCCTGCGCAGCGCGTGGCAGTCGCAGCGGCCCACGCTCGCCCAGCGCGAGAATGACCTGCATCGCCTTCGCGAGGCGCTGAAGCCACGTCTGGACGAAATGGCCACGGCCATCGCCGAGGACTTCGGCCACCGCGCCCACACCGAATCGAAGCTGGCCGATGGCATGAGCGTGCTGTCGGCCATCGACCACCTGCGCCGCCACCTGCGGCGCTGGTCGAAGCCGCAGCGCGTACGGGCCGGCTGGAAGCTGTGGCCGGCGCGCGCGCAGCTGCGGCCGACGCCGCTGGGTGTGGTCGGGGTGATCTCGCCCTGGAACTACCCGGTCACGCTGGCATTGGTGCCTTTGGCCACCGCCATCGCTGCGGGCAACCACGTACTGCTGAAGCCTTCGGAACACACGCCGCGCACCAGCGCGTTCCTGGCCGATCTGCTGGCCAGCGTGTTCCCGCCCGATCGGGTGGCGGTGGTGCAGGGTGGGGCGGACGTGGCCGCGGCGGTGTCCTCGCTGCCGCTGGACCATCTGCTGTTCACCGGCTCGACGGCCGTGGGCCGCAAGGTGATGGCCGCCGCCGCTGAGCATCTGGTGCCGGTCACGCTGGAGCTGGGCGGCAAGTCGCCGGCCATCGTCTGCCGCGATTTTCCGCTGGACAAAGCCGCCGCGCGGCTCGCCACCGGCAAGTGGTTCAACGCGGGCCAGACCTGCATCGCGCCGGATTATGTGCTGATCGATACGGTCCGCCAGCGCGAGTTCGTACAGGCGCTGCAGCAGCAGGTGCGCGAACGCTATGGCGACTTCAGCAATGCCGACGACTACACGCGCATCATCAACGAGGGCCAGTACCAGCGCCTGCAGGGCTATCTGGTGCAGGCGCGCGAACGTGGCGTGCCGGTAATTCCGTTGGCGCAGGTGGATGAGGCGCGCGCCGACCGCGAGCGTCTGCTGGTGCCGACCGTGGTGCTCGACCCGCCCGACGATCTGGACCTGATGCGCGAGGAGATCTTCGGGCCGATCCTGCCCGTGCGGGCCTACCCGGACCTGGAGGCGGCGCTGGCGGACGTGCTGTCCCGCGACCGGCCGCTGGCGCTGTATCCCTTCAGCCATGACACGGTCACGGTGGAGCGCATCCTCGGCCAGGTGGTGGCCGGCGGGGTGACGGTCAACGACACGCTGCTGCACTTCGCCGCCGATGGCCTGCCGTTTGGCGGGGTAGGGGCCAGCGGCATGGGCGCGTACCACGGCCGGGCCGGGTTCGATGCGATGAGCAAGCGGCTGCCGGTGCTGTGGCAGTCGCGCTGGGCGGCCAGCGACCGGCTGCGGCCGCCGTATTCGAAGATTGCGGGGTTGTTGAAGCTGCTGCTGCGGTGAACCCAGGCAAGGCGTGGCGCTACTTAATCAGGGCCCGATTCTTCTGTAGAGCCGAGCCCATGCTCGGCTGCTCCTGGCTGGGTGCCCGATCAATGCAGCCGAGCGTGGGCTCGGCTCTACGCGGGAATCCGGGCCGAGCCCCATCCCGGCCACCCGGGTAGAATGCCCGCATGAAAATCGCCTCGTGGAACGTCAATTCGCTCAATGTCCGCCTGCCGCACCTGGAACAGTGGCTCAAGGAGTTCGGCCCGGACATCGTCGGTATCCAGGAAACCAAGCTGGAGGACCACAAGTTCCCCGACTCTGCGCTGATCGCTGCCGGCTACCGCAGCGTGTTCGCCGGCCAGAAGACCTACAACGGCGTGGCGCTGCTGTCGCGTGAGCCTGCACAGGACGTGCAGATCGGCATTCCCGGCTTCGAGGACGAGCAGAAGCGCGTCATCGCCGGTACCTTCGGCGACCTGCGGGTAATCAACCTGTACGTGGTCAACGGCCAGGACATCGGTACCGACAAGTACGAGTACAAGTTGCGCTGGCTTGAGGCGGTGCATGCCTGGATCGCCGAAGAACTGCAGCGCCACCCGAAGCTGATCGTGATGGGGGACTTCAACATTGCCCCGGACGCACGCGACGTGCACGACCCGGAGGTGTGGAACGACAACCACATCCTGACCTCCACCGCCGAGCGCGGCGCATTGAACAAGCTGCTGCAGCTGGGCCTGCACGATGGCTTCCGCCTGCACAACGACGAGGCGGGCACCTTCAGCTGGTGGGATTACCGCGCCGCCGGCTTCCGTCGCAACCTGGGCCTGCGCATCGACCTGACCCTCGTCTCCGATGCGCTGAAGAGCGGTGCGGTGGCTTCGGGCATCGACCGCGAGCCGCGCACCTGGGAACGTCCGAGCGACCATGCGCCGGCGTGGGTGCAGTTGGGTTGAGTTGAGGTAGCGCCGGGCCATGCCCGGCGAGCGCAGCGGCGGCAGGGTGACGCCGGGCATGGCCCGGCGCTACCCCTCAGATCACCGTATGCTCTTGCGGGTGAACAGATTGACGATCGCCAGCAGGATCACTGCACCGATCAGCGAGAACAGGAAGGTTCGAATGGTGATCGCTTCGTTGATGCCGCCGCCGAACAGCCAGCCGGAAATCAGCGCGCCGACGATGCCGACCACGATGTTGAGGATGATGCCCTGCTGGGCATCGCGCTTCATGATGATGCTGGCCAGCCAGCCTACGATGCCGCCGACGATCAGCCAGATGATGATGCCCATGATCGAACCTCCGGTGGGGAACGGTGACCAGTTGACGCGCACGGCCGTGAACCCGTCGTGGAATTGCGTGATGGGCGCGTGCGGATGAGCCTGCCAGCCACCCTCGATGGCCCGTGGCGCTTCGGTCCGGTGACGGTCTGGCGGCGCCCGCACGTGCCCGGCCAGCGCGGCGAACCGCAGGCACGGCAGGTGCTGGCGCAGGCCCTCGGGGCCGATCCGGAGACGCTGCCGCTGGTCCGCGATGACAAGGGCCGGCCGGAGCTGAGCGGCGCATTGGCCCACTACGGCACCGGCTGGAGCCACAGCGGCGAGGTGCTGCTGGTGGCGCTGGGCGAAGGCGTGCGGCTGGGCGTGGACCTGGAACTGCTGCGGCCGCGCGCCCGCCTGCTGGAGATCGTGCAGCGCTTCTTCCACCCGGAGGAGGTGGCGTGGCTGGAAAGCCTGGACCAGGCCGACCGCGAACACTGGTTCTTCCGCGTGTGGTGCGCCAAGGAAGCGATGCTGAAGGCGCACGGCCAGGGTATCTCGTTCGGCCTGCACCGCCTGCAGCTGGCGCCGGGGGCCGATGGCGCCCTGCACCTGCGCTGGTGCGACCCGGAACTGGGCGAGGCCGCGCGCTGGCACCTGCACGAATGGCAGGCCACCGGTCAGTTCCGGGCGGCGTTGGCCTGGTATCCGCACTGAGGCGGGGAATCAGCGCGCAAAACCGGCGATAATGCCGGCATGAGCGAACACCCACTTCCCGCCAGCGTGGCTGCCACGCTGGAACAGGGCCTGGCCAGCATGGGCCTGGATGCCGCGCTGGCGCCGCCGCTGCTGCGCTACCTGGCCCTGCTGCACCGCTGGAACGGCACCTACAACCTCACCGCCATCCGCGACCCGCAGGAGATGGTCACCCGCCACCTGCTCGACTCGCTGGCGATGCAGCCGTTCGTGGCCGATGGCAGCCTGGCCGACCTCGGCACCGGCCCCGGGCTGCCGGGCATCCCGCTGGCCATCGCCTGCCCGGGCCTGCAGGTGACCCTGGTCGAGAGCAATGGCAAGAAGGCACGCTTCATGCGCGAGGCCGTGCGCCAACTCGGCCTGGGCAATGCCCGCGTGGCCGAATCGCGCGCCGAGGCGCTGGACGAGGCGGGTCGTTACGACCAGTTGACCGCCCGTGCCATGGATACCCTGGCCGGCATCGTCCGCGTTGGTGGCCACCTGCTGCGGCCGGGGGGCGTGCTGCTGGCCATGAAGGGCGTCTACCCGCATGAGGAGATCGCGGACCTGCCGGCTGGCTGGCAGGTGCGCGAGGTGACCCCGCTGAGCGTGCCCGGCCTGGCCGGCGAACGCCACCTGGTCACTGTTACAGGCCCTTGATTCCCGCCGCCAGCCCCTTGTGCAACAACGGGTTGGCGATCCACGATTTCCGCAAGGGGCCGGTTGTACGCATAATGACCGGTCCCAGCACACGTCGACGAGGCACACCCGCATGGCCCGCATCATCGCCATCGCCAACCAGAAGGGTGGCGTCGGCAAGACCACGACCGCCGTCAACCTGGCCGCTTCCCTGGCCAACGCACCCAAGCGCGTGCTGCTGGTCGACCTCGATTCGCAGGGCAACGCGACCATGGGCAGTGGCGTGGACAAGCGTGAGCTGGCCGCCTCCACCTACGATCTGCTGCTGGGCGAGTCCAGCGCCGCCGATGTACGCGTGCAGACCGCCGAAGGCTACGACCTGCTTCCCGGCAACATCGACCTGACCGCCGCCGAGATCCAGCTGATGGCGCAGAGCGAGCGCGAGCAGCGGCTGAAGCGCGCGCTGGCACCGATCCGCGACGAGTACGACTACATCCTGATCGACTGCCCGCCGGCGCTGTCGCTGCTGACGCTCAATGCGCTGGCCGCTGCCGATTCGGTGATCGTGCCGATGCAGTGCGAGTACTACGCCCTGGAAGGCCTGAGCGCGCTGGTGGAAACCATCGAAGCGCTGCGTGCCAACCTCAATCCGGCGCTGGAGATCGAAGGCGTGCTGCGCACCATGTTCGACGTGCGCAACAACCTGGCCAACGCGGTGTCGGCCGAGCTCACCGAGCACTTCGGCGATCGCGTGTTCCGCACCATCGTGCCGCGCAACGTTCGCCTGGCCGAGGCACCCAGCCATGGCCAGAGCATCGTCGGCTACGACCGCGCCTCGCGCGGTGGCGTGGCCTACCTGGGCCTGGCTGGCGAGATCATCCGCCGCAACAACGAACGCAACAAGGCCACCAAGGCCGTGGAGACCGTCTGATGACCAGCAGCAAGCCGGCAGCCAAGAAGCGAGGCCTCGGCCGTGGCCTGGACGCGCTGCTGGGCCCGAAGGGCGCGGTCAGCCAGGTGCAGGCCACCACGGCGGTGATCGAGCCGCTGCCGGGGGAAGTGCTGCGCAAGTTGCCGGTCGGCCAGCTGCAGCCGGGCAAGTACCAGCCGCGCCGCGAGATGGACGAGGGCAAGCTCTCCGAGCTGGCCGACTCGATCAAGTCGCAGGGCGTGATCCAGCCGATCCTGGTGCGCCAGCTGCCGGCGGGCAACTACGAAATCGTCGCCGGTGAACGCCGCTGGCGCGCATCGCAGCTGGCCGGGCTGGACGAAGTGCCGGTGGTGGTGCGCGAGCTGGAAGACCGCACCGTCATCGCGATGGCGCTGATCGAGAACATCCAGCGTGAAGACCTCAACCCGCTGGAGGAAGCCGAAGCGCTGCAGCGCCTGATCAGCGAGTTCACCCTCACCCATGCCGAGGCCGCCGAGGCCGTCGGCCGCTCGCGCGCGGCGGTGTCCAACCTGCTGCGTCTGCTGGAACTACCAGTGGCGATCCGCCTGCTGCTGGAAACCCGCCGCCTGGAAATGGGGCATGCCCGTGCGCTGCTGACCCTGGCCCCCGAACTGGCCGGCAAGCTGGCCCAGGAAGCGGCCGACGAAGGCTGGTCGGTGCGCGAGGTCGAGCGGCGTGCGCAGGCTTTCGCCGCCGGCAAGGTGCCGAGCAGCCGTCCGGTGGCCACGCCGAAGGTGCAGCAGGCCGACATCGCCTCGCTGGAAACCGAGCTGTCCGAAGCGCTCGGCGCCAAGGTGGCGATCAGCCACGGCCGTGGCGGCAAGGGCAAGCTGATCATCCACTACACCGACCTGGACACCCTGGACGGCGTGCTGGAAAAACTGCGCGCGCGCCAGGGCTGAGCCCGGCGCCGCGTCGGGGAGGCGGCCTGTTCCTGCCGCGCCCGGCGAATGACAGGGAACGCACTGCCACGCGCACCGCGGAATGCACCGTCTTCCGGCCCGTGGCCTCATCCAGGGAGCAGGACATGAGCAACGACTACGAAGACGTCAGCCCGGACGGCACCCAGATACTGGTACATCGCCGTGAGAAGGACTTTGTGCTCGCCATCGGCGAAGAACGGCACATCGAGGCGATCAGTGCCCACATCGAACACCACCTGGGACCGGTGTCCGGTGTCTTCCATGAAATCATCTCCGACCTGGTGCACATCGACGTGCACGTGGTGCCGGCCAATGACCACTGCCCGTACCTGCGCCTGGTCACCTCCGGCATGAGCGACCTGCCGATGACCGTGCCCGCCGAGGTGGATGCGGACGTGCCGCGCTACATGGAACTGATGGTGACCCTGCCGGCCGACTGGCCGGTCACGCAGGACGCCTTCGAGGATGAGCGCAACTACTGGCCAGTACGCCTGCTGAAGGGCATGGCGCGGTTGCCGCACGAGTACGACACGTGGCTGGGCTTCGGCCACACCATTCCCAACGGCCATCCCAGCGAGCCCTATGCGCCGGGCGTGGGTTTCGACGGTGCCATCGTGCTGCCGCCGGTGACCGCCCCGGAGGACTTCGCCACGCTGGAGCTGGAGGATGGCAATACCATCAGCTTCATGAGCCTGGTTCCGCTGTACCCCGAAGAGATGGACCTGAAGCTGAAGAAGGGCGCCGACGCCCTGCTCGACCGCTTCGATGCGAAACAGATCAACGATGTGATCGAGCCCGGCCGCACCAACGTGGCGAAGAAGCGTTTCGGTTTGTTCTGAGACCGGTAACATCAGGGGCCTGAACTTCGTTCCCAGGCCCCTGCCATGACCATCCTGCTCACCGGCGCTGCCGGCTTCATCGGTGCCTACACCGCCCGCGCGCTGCTGGAGGCCGGCCAGGCCGTGGTCGGCCTGGACAACTTCAACGATTACTACGACCCGCAGATCAAGCGTGACCGCGTGGCCGCGCTGTGTCCGGCGCTGGACCTGCGCACCCTGGACCTGACCGACCAGCAGGGCCTGGCCGCACTGTTCGACGAGGTGCGGCCGACCGCGGTGATCCACCTGGCCGCGCAGGCCGGCGTGCGCTATTCGCTGGAAAACCCGCATGCCTACGTCGACAGCAACCTGGTCGGCTTCGTCAACATGCTCGAGTTGTGCCGCCACCGTGGCGTGCAGCACCTGGTGTATGCCTCCAGCAGTTCGGTCTACGGCGATTCGGCCACGCCGCCGTTCTCCGAAGACCAGCGCGTGGACCAGCCACGCTCGCTGTACGCGGCGACCAAGGCGGCCAACGAGCTGATGGCCTACACCTACGCGCAGCTGTACGGCCTGCATGCCACCGGGCTGCGATTCTTCACCGTGTATGGCCCGTGGGGCCGGCCGGACATGGCACCGCTGCTGTTCTCGCGCGCGGTGCTGGCCGGTCGGCCGATCGACGTGTTCAACGAAGGCCGCATGCAGCGCGATTTCACACATGTCTCCGACATCGTATCCGGTATCCTCGGCGCCCTCGCGCATCCGGCCGACGGTCCGGTGCCGCACCGGGTGTTCAACCTCGGCAACCATACACCGGTCGAGCTGGAGCGCTTCATCAGCGTGATCGAGCAGGCCGCCGGCCGCCCTGCGCAGAAGGTCTACAAGCCCATGCAGCCCGGCGACATGGTGCGCACGATGGCCGATACCCGGCGCGCACATGACGCTTTCGGCTTCGATGCGGTGACCCCGATCGAACAAGGCCTGCCGCCTGTGGTGCAGTGGTGCCGCGAGTATTTTGGCGATCGCGCCTGAGGAAGGATCCTCACGCCGCCGGGTTCATCTTCGGATAACCTCGGTTTCGGAGAATGCGCGGTCTTTGTCCCCCTTTGGCCGAGTGCCTTATGAGCCAACCCGAGCTTTCCGTTGTCGTCCCGGTGTTCAACGAGCGCGACAATGTTGCCCCGCTGGTCGCCGAAATCACCGCTGCGCTGCGTGGCCGGCTGCCGTTCGAGATCGTCTACATCGACGACCACTCGCGTGATGACACCCTGGCGGTGCTGCAGGGATTGAAGGCAACCACCCCGGAACTGCGCGTGCTGCACCATGTGAACCAGAGCGGGCAGAGCACGGCGGTGCGCACCGGCGTCAAGCACGCGCGCGCGCCGTGGATCGCCACCCTGGATGGCGATGGCCAGAACGATCCGGCCGATATTCCCAAGCTGCTTGCCGCACGCGACGCCGCCGAGGCGCAGGTGAAGCTGTTCGCCGGCTGGCGCGTCAACCGCCAGGACAGCGGCAGCAAGCGCTGGGCCAGCAAATGGGCCAACGCCATCCGTGCGCGCATGCTGCGCGACGACACGCCCGACACCGGTTGCGGCATCAAGCTGTTCGAACGCAGCGCGTTCCTCGACCTGCCGTACTTCGACCACATGCACCGTTACCTGCCGGCGCTGATGCAGCGTGCCGGCTGGAAGACCACCAGCGTGCCGGTCAATCACCGCCACCGTACCGCCGGCGTGTCCAAGTACAACAACCTCGGCCGCGCGCTGGTCGGCATCCGCGACCTGCGTGGCGTAGCCTGGCTGATCACCCGAAGCAAGCGCACCGCGGTGGAGGAGCGCTGATGGATCTGGAGCTGCACTGGCTGGATCAGCCCCTGACCTGGCTGTACTGGACCGGCCTGCATGTGACCGGCTGGAAGCTGATCGGCTACACCGGCGCACTGATGTTCGGCGGCCGCTGGCTGGTCCAGTTCATCGCCTCCAAGCGCGCCGGCAAACCCGTCATCCCGCGCCTGTTCTGGTACATGAGCGTGCTCGGCAGCCTGATGACCCTGAGCTACTTCCTGTTCTCGGCCAAGCAGGACTCGGTGGGCGTGCTGCAGAACCTGTTCCCGGCGTTCACCGCGCTGTACAGCCTGCACCTGGACATCAAGCACCGCGGCTGGAAGCGGGACAAGGCCAGTCACTGAGGCTGCGGGGTCGGATCCCTTTCCACTGGAAAGGGCTCTGACCCCTGTCAGGATCCCCGGCGCATCCTCGCATGGCGTGGATCTACTGCATGTTCAGCGGCGGTGCCCTGGTAGATGCCGACCTTGGTCGGCGCTGGGTTTCCCCGTGTGCCAACCAAGGTTGGCATCTACCAGAGCGGCCGGTTCCCGCTCCTGCCTGCGCTGCAGGCAGGACCTTCGTCCCATGCCACGGGCCGTGGGCGGTGCCATGATCGGGGTCTGCCTTCCCGGGAACCTGTGCTCGTGAAAACCCGTCTTGCCGTTGCCCTGTTGATCGCCCTGTCCGCCCCCACCGTGGCCCTGGCCGCTGCGCCCGCCGCCGCCGCCGCGCCCGCCAGCGTGGCCACCGAATCGCCCGCGGATGCCGCCTTCCGCGCGCTGTACGAGAAGGAATGGAAGTGGCGCCAGCAGGGAGGTGGTGAAGCCAGCGAGGACGAAGACGCCCCGGCCAACGCCACCCGCATGCCCGACATCGGCCCGGCCGCGCAGCAGGCACGCCTGAAGGTGTGGGACGAGACCCTGGCCGCACTGAAGAAGATCGACCCGAAGACCCTGTCGCCGGACAACCAGGTCAACTACGCGATCTATCGCGACCAGGTGTTCAACCTGGCCGAAGAGACGCGCCTGCGCGGCTACGAAATGCCGTTCAACGCCGATTCCTCGTTCTGGTCCAACCTGTCCTTCATGGCCCGGCGCGAGATGAAGACCGTGCAGGACTACCAGAACTACATCGCACGGCTGAACGATGTGCCGCGTTACTTCGGCCAGCAGACCGAGAACATGCGCGCCGGCCTGAAGCGCGGCTTCAGCGTGCCGCGCGCGGTGCTGGATGGCCGCGAAGTGTCCATCGCCACCGTCGCCGAACTGAAGGACCCGACCGAATCGCCGCTGTACGCGCCGTTCAAGAAGCTGCCCAACAGCATCCCGGCCGCCGAACAGGCCAGGCTGCAGGCGCAGGCGCGTGAAGCGATCAGCGGCAAGGTAGTGCCGGCGTTCCAGCAGCTGCGCACCTTCTTCGTCAACGAGTACGTGCCGCAGGCGCGCACCACCCTGGCCGCCGAAGCGATGCCCGATGGCAAGGCCTACTACAGGCAGCAGATCCACGAGTACACCACGCTGGACCTGTCGCCGGACGAGATCCACCGCATCGGCCTGGAGGAAGTCGCACGCATCCAGGGCGAGATGAACGACATCATCAAGCAGGTGAAGTTCAAGGGCAGCTTCGCCGAGTTCCTGACCTTCCTGCGTACCGATCCGCAGTTCTATGCGAAGACGCCGGAAGAGCTGCTGTCGCGCGCCGCGTGGATTTCCAAGCGGGCGGACGGCCAGCTCGGCAAGTACATGACGTTGCCGCGCGCGCGCTTCACCATCGTGCCGGTGCCACCGGACATTGCACCGTTCTGGACGGCCGGCCGCGGTGGCATGGGTACCTACTGGCTCAACACCTACAACCTGCCGTCGCGCCCGCTGTACAACCTGCCGGCGCTGACCCTGCATGAATCCGATCCGGGCCATTCGCTGCAGGGCGCGATCGCCGCCGAGCAGAAGAACCTGCCGGAGTTCCGCCGCAACGCCTACATCTCCGCCTATGGCGAAGGCTGGGCGCTGTACTGCGAGAAGCTGGGCGTGGAGATGGGCATCTACGAAACCCCGTACGAGGATTTCGGCCGCCTGACCTATGAGATGTGGCGCGCCGCGCGCCTGGTGATCGACACCGGCGTGCACAGCAAGGGCTGGACCCGCGAGCAGGCGCTGGCCTACCTGCGTGACCACACCGCGCTGAGCGAGCATGAAGTGACCACCGAAGTGGACCGCTACATTTCCTGGCCGGGCCAGGCGCTGAGCTACAAGCTGGGCGAGATCGCGATCGTGCGCCTGCGTGCGCAGGCCGAGAAGGAGCTGGGCGACAAGTTCGACATCAAGGGCTTCCACGACACTCTGCTCAAGCAGGGCTCGGTGCCGCTGCCGGTGCTGGAACAGCAGATCCAGGCCTACATCGCCGAGCGCAAGAAGGCCTGACCGTCGTGTGATCGGGTCAGAGCCCCGCCCGAAGGGCGGGGATCCGACCCTGTCACGGGGTCGGATCCCTTTCCCGTGGAAAGGGATCCGACCCCCAACCTCACCCCACCGCCCGCGGCTTGGCCACGCGTGCCGCAAACGTCGGCAGCACCAGCAGGGTCAGCACGGTGGCGGTGATCAGGCCACCGATCACCACCGTCGCCAGCGGTTTCTGCACTTCCGCGCCGGAGCCGCTGGCGATCGCCATCGGAATGAAGCCGACGATCGCCACAAGCGCCGTGGTCAGCACTGCTCGGATGCGGCTGGAGGCACCATTGATCGCCGCCTGCAGCGGCAGGTCGCCGGCATCCAGGCGTTCGCGGATCGCCTGCATCAGCACCAGGCCATTCAAGGTCGCCACGCCGGACACGGCGATGAAGCCGACCGCTGCCGATACCGAGAACGGCATGCCCCGCAGCAGCAGCGCGAGGATGCCGCCGACCAGCGCCAACGGCACGCAGCTGAACACCAGAATGGCTTCCTTGCCGCTGCGCAGGGCCATGAACAGCAGGCTGCCGATCAGCAGGAACACTACCGGTACCACCGTCGCCAGCCGCTTTTCCGCGCGCTGCAGGTTCTCGAACTGGCCACCCCAGGTCAGGTAGGCACCCGGCGGCAGTGCCACGTCGGCTACCGCGGCCTGCGCTTCGCCGACGAAGCCGCCCAGGTCGCGGCCACGCACGTTGGCCTGCACCACCACGCGGCGGCTGCCGTTGTTGCGGCTGATCTGGTTCGGCCCTTCGCTGACCGTGATGCGCGCAACCGACGACAGCGGAATCACCAACCCCGACGGCGTGGCGATCGGCAGCGATGCCAGCTGGTCCGGATCGTTGCGCGCGGCATCGTCCAGGCGCACCACCACGTTGAAGCGGCGGTCGCCTTCGAAGATCTTGCCCGCCGCAGTACCGCCGATGCCGGTGGACAGTGCATCACTCACATCCGCCGCAGTCAGCCCATACTGCGCCGCCGCCACATGATCGATCGCCACGTTCAGCGTGGGCAGGCCGGAGATCTGTTCCACCCGCACGTCGGCGGCACCGTCCACCGCACGCAGCTTCAGCGCCACCTGGTCGGCCACCTTCTGCAGCTGGCTGAAGTCATCGCCGAAGATCATTACGGCCAGGTCGGTACGCACGCCGGAAATCAGCTCGTTGAAGCGCAGCTCGATCGGCTGGCTGAACTCGAAACTGTTGCCCAGCTGCTGCCCGGCCAGCTTTTCGAAACGGGCCACCAGCGCGTCCTTGGCCAACTTCGGATCGGGCCAGTCCTTGCGTGGCTTCAGCACGATCACGCTGTCGGAGATGTTGGTCGGCATCGGATCGATCGCCGCCTCGGCGGTACCGGTACGCGAGAACACGGTCTCCACTTCCGGCTGCTTGGCAATCACCTTTTCCAACGCCAGTTGCATGGCCAGTGACTGCTCCAGCGACGTCGACGGCACGCGCAACGCCTGCATCGCCACGTTGCCTTCGTCCAGCGTCGGCATGAACTCGCGGCCCAGCAGCGAGAACGAGCCGATGCCCACCACCACCATCATCACCGCACTGGCCACTACCGTGCGCGGATGCGCCACGGCCTTGCGGATCACCGGCTCGATGCGCGCACGCAGCACGCGTATCAGCCTGGTCTCGTGCTCGCCGTCGTCCGCATGTGCATCGGCGTCCTTCAGCTTCGGCTCGCGCACCAGCAGCGCCGTCATCGCCGGCACGAAGGTGAAGGAGAACAGGAAGGCACCGACCAGGGCCAGCATGAAGGTCGCCGCCATCGGGTGGAATGTCTTGCCCTCCACACCTTCCAGGGTGAGGATCGGCGCGAACACCAGCAGGATGATCAGCTGGCCGAACGCCGCCGGGCGCGCCATCTTCAGCGCGGAATCGGCGGCCACGCGCAGCCGTTCCATCGCGGTGAGCGCCCGGCCCAGTTCGGCGCGGCGCTGGCCCAGCATCAGCAGCGTCGACTCGACCACGATCACCGCACCGTCCACCAGGATGCCGAAGTCCAGTGCACCCAGGCTCATCAGGTTGCCGCTGATGCCGAAGCGGTTCATGCCGATCACCGCGAACAGGAACGACAGCGGAATCACCAGCGCGGTGATGGTGGCCGCGCGCAGGTTGCCAAGCAGCAGGAACAGCACCACCACCACCAGCAGCGCGCCCTCGGTGAGGTTCCGGGCCACGGTCTTGATGGTGGAATTGACCAGCACACTGCGGTCCAGCACCGGTGCGGCCACGATGTCGGCCGGCAGCGACGTGTTCACCTGTTCCAGACGTGCGGCCGCGGCCTGCGCCACGGTGCGGCTGTTGCCACCGGCAATCATCAGCGCGGTGCCCAGCACGGCCTCGTGGCCATTGCGGCTGGCTGCACCCAGGCGCGGCGCGCGGCTCAGTTCCACGGTGGCTACATCGGCCACGCGCACCACCACGCCATTGCGGGTGGCCACCGGCGCCTGTGCAAGATCCTCGGTGGTCAGCGCCAGGCCATCGGCACGCACCACCAGGCCTTCGCCGGCACGCTGCACGAAGCCGGCGCCGGCCTGCACGTTGGAGCGCTGCAGGGCGGTAACCAGGTCGGCCAGGCCGAGGCCATGCGCGGCCAGTTTGGCGCTGTCCGGATGCACGCCGTATTCCTTGACGTAGCCGCCGACCGTATCCACACCGGCCAGCCCCGGGCTGGAGCGCATCTGCGGCGCGATGATCCAGTCCTGCACGGTGCGCAGGTAGGTCGCGCGCTCTTCCGGCGTGCGCAGCAGGTTGCCTTCCGGCGTGCGGTAGACCTCGCCGGCCTGCCAGCCGGCTTCACCGGGCTTGGCCAGCCTGGTCGGATCGAACGCGGTGAAGTCCACCGTCCACATCAGCACCTCGCCGAGGCCGGTGGTGACCGGCGACAGCATCGGCGACGCACCATCGGGCAGGTCTTCCGATGCCTCGCGCATGCGTTCGGCCACCTGCTGGCGGGCGAAGTAGATGTCGGTGGCATCGGTGAAGATCGCGGTGACCTGCGAGAAGCCATTGCGCGACAGCGAACGCGTGGTGGTCAGGCCGGGAATGCCGGCCAGCGCGGTTTCCAGCGGATAGGTCACCTGCCGTTCGATCTGCTCCGGGGTCAGCGCCGGGGCCACCGTGTTGATCTGCACTTGGCGGTTGGTGATGTCCGGCACGGCGTCGATCGGCAGCTTGCCCAGCTGGAACAGGCCCACGGCGGCGATCAGCGCCGCCATGAACACCACCAGCCAGCGGTGGCGCACCGCTGTTTCAATGATCAGCTTGAACATGATCGCCTCCTCAGTGGCCGTGCTCGGCTTCGCCCTTGGCCAGCTCGGCCTTGAGCAGGAAGGCGTTGGCACCGACGATGCGCTCGTTGCCGCTCAGGCCACCGAGGATCTCGATGCGGTCACCGGCACGGCGCCCGGCCAGCACCGGCTGCGCCTTGAAGCCACCTTCGACGGCGACGAACACCGCGCTGCTTCCATCGACGTTCTGCACCGCATCGGCGGGCACGCTGAGCGAGCCGTCCTGGCCTTCGGTGACCACCACGGCCGATACCGGCGAACCGGCCGGCGGCAGCGATGCATCCACCGGCGTGGCGCGGATCACTGCGACGCCGCCCTGCTGCCGTACATCGGCGGCCGAACCGGTGACGGTAGCGGTGAAGCTGCCACCCGGCACGCTCACTTCCAGCTTCATGCCGGGCATGACCTGTGCAGCCAGCGCTGGCGGTGCGGTGAACACCAGCTCGTTCATCGACGGGTCGGCGACGTCGGCCACCGCACTGCCGGCGGCGACCACACCGCCCGGTGTGACCTGCACGTTGCCGACGATGCCGGCCACCGGGCTGGTGATGCGCACGCGTCCACTGGCATCGGGCGCACCGTTGGCGGCGGCCTGTGCCTGTGCGGCAGCGGCCTGGGCCTGTGCCGCCAGCGAACGCGCACGCGAGGCTTCCAGCTCCTGGCGGGCGACCACGCCCTGGTCGACCAGTGCCTTGTCGCGGCCATAGGCCAGGCGTGCGGCCTCGGCTTCGGCGGATGCGGCCAGCGCATTGGCGCGGAACACCGCTGCCTCGCCACTGACCACGATGGCCAGCGCCTGGTTCTGTTTCACCGCCGTGCCCGGCGCGACCAGTACGCGCTCGACGCGGCCGGTCACGGTCGAGGCCACCGAGGCACGGGCACCGACCGAGGGTTCCACCCGACCGGCGAGGCGGGTGGAACCGCCACCGCCGCGACCGACGGCAACCACTTCGATACCGGACGCCTTGATCTGCTCAGGGGTCAGCGGTACCACGCCTTCATCGGTGTCTGCCGGCGTCTTCGCGGATTCGGCCTTGGCTTCCTTGCTGCCGGGCGCGTGGCCATGGCTGTCGTCGGTGCCGGCCTTGGTCGCAGCGGGGTCTTCATTGGCAGGTGTCTGCGCGTTGCCAGCGCAGCCGGCCAGCAGCACAGTCAGCAGCATGCCGCCGATCAGCGGAAAAGTACGGGAGAGAGTCATGGGGCCTCCACAAAGGGTGCGCGCCCTTCAAGGCGGGCAAGATCGATTTCCGCGCCGACGCGCGACAGGCGCGCATCCACGGCGGCGGCGCGGGCGGCGATAAGAGCGCTGCGCGTGCTGCGCAGTTCCAGCTGCGAGATGCGTCCGGCGTCGAAGCCGATGCGGGCCAGGCGATACGCCTCTTCGGCGGCGACCACGCTTTCATCGGCGGCGCGGGTTCGGCTGCCGGCGGCCTTCAAACCGGCCACGGCGGAGAGGCGTGCCGCCTCGCTGTCGCGGCGCTGCTGGTCCAGGCGCGCTTCGGCCGCGCGCTGATCGGCATTGGCGGCGCGGATGCCACCGCGGTTGCGGTCAAACAGCGGGATGCTGAGGCTGAGCCCGAGGTTGTAGGCACGCTCGCCGCCCTCGCGGAAGCGGGTCTGCGCGGCGGTGACGCTGAGGTCGGGCAGGGCGCGCTTGCGCTCCACCTCGACCAGTTTGCCCGCCGCATCGGCTTCGGCTTCAGCGATGCGCACCGCCAGTGCGGTATCGGTGGCCCCGCGTGGCAGCGGCGGCGCACGGTCGAGCAGGCTGTCGCCGATCGACTGCACCGGCGCATCCAGCAGTGCAGCACCGGCCAGGCGTGCCAGCGCGGCATCGCGGAAGGCTTGCGCTTCATCCAGCGCGGCGTTGGCGTTGGCCACTTCGCTCTGCGCCTGCACCGCGCGCAGTTGCGGTTCGCGGCCCTGCTTGACCATCGCGTTGACGGCGTTGGCGTCATCGCGGGTGAGGCTCAGTGCCTCTTCGGCCAGGGTGTAGCGGCGCAGTGCACTTTCCGCCTGTGCGTAGACCACCGCCAGCTGGCTGGCCACATCGCTGCGGCTCTGCGTGCCACGCAGGTTGGCCGCCTGTGCCTCGGCGCGGGCCGCACGGACGCGCGCGCCGCGCTGGCCCCAGACCTCCAATGGCTGGGACAGGGTAAGCACGCTGTCGGCCTTGCCCATGCCGCCATAGGAGCCGGTGCCCCAGGCGTTCTCGGCCGACCAGGACAGGGAAGGGTTGGGCAGTGCGCGGGCCTGGTCGGCGCGCGCGTCGGCGGCCTCGGCCAGCGCCGCACCGACGCGGGTGCCGGGCAGCTGGTCCAGGCGTTCAAGCAGGGTGTCGTAGGAAGGGGCGGCTTGCGCCATCACCGCTGCCGCCGGGGCCAGGCCCAGCAACACGGCGACGACCCGCCCGGCCGCACGCAGCGACCGAGGTGTCAGGATCGACATAGGGGGATTCCGGTTGTGAGTGAAACGGGAGCCCGCAATCGCGGGACGCGCTCAACTCACGCCCGGGGGGGACGCGTCAATTCATCCTGGGCGACCGCATAGGTCGCCGCGTCGCCGGCATTCATCCAGCGCGCCGGCAGCGGCGCACCGAAGGCGGCGAGGGTGCTGGCCGGCAGGCTCAGGTTGGAGTGGTGGCAGTGGTTGTGGCTGCAGGCACCGGCGTGCTTGCTGTCACTGTCACCCTCGGCATCGTTGGCGTTGCTTTCCACGTGCACCGCAGTGGTGTCGTGCGGTTCGACCGCGCAGGCCAGCACGTCGGCCACCGGCACGACCACGAACGCCGCCATCAGCAGCATCATCAGGTACGTACGCAGTTGGCGGATGATCCGGCGCATGGAAGGGAGGCTAGCAAGCGATTTTCGCCGGATACAATATCAATGGCCGCCTCGGGAATTCGTCGGAATCTCCCGTTCAGGTGGAGGGCCTGGGGGCATCCTGCCCTGGTGGGTGCGGACCTCCTGCCTTGGTGGGTGTCGACCTTGGTCGACACGCCTTTCGACCCCACCGCGTTGCCGGCCAGCGGCCGGCACTACCCGTATCACGGCAGCTTCGCGATCACCTTGATCTCGAACTGGAACCCATACAGCCAGGTCACACCGATACCGGTCAGGGTCGGGTGCGGCGCCTCGCCCCAGTACTCGGGCACGATCGCCCAGGCCTTCTCGAAGTTCTTCTCCGGATCGACCAGGAACACGGTCACGTCGATCACGTCATCGAACGTGCAGCCTGCGGCAGCCAACACCGCATTGAGATTCTCGAAGGCGCGGCGCACCTGGGTTTCGAAGTCCGGTTCGGGCGAGCCGTCCTCGCGGCTGCCGACCTGGCCGGAGACGAACAGGAAGCCGTTGGAACGGATCGCCGGCGAGTAACGGTTGCGCTCGTACAGGGCTTGGCGGCCGGCGGGGAAAACGACATCACGCTGTGTCATGGGGGAAGATCCCGTGGGAGAGAACGTCATCCTCCGTACCAGTGCTGTCTGGATAAACCGCGATGATCGGCCTAGATTGATTGCCAATCCCAAACAATCATGGCTGCCATGGACCGTTTCGAGGCAATGCGGGCCTTTGCCCGGGTAGTGGAAACCGGCAGCTTCACCCGCGCCGCGCAGACCCTGCAGATCAGCCGCACCACGGTCACCCAGCTGGTGCAGCAGCTGGAGGCGCGCCTGCGGTTGCGCCTGCTCAATCGCACCACGCGCCGGGTCAGCGTCACCGCCGACGGTGCGGCCTACTACCCGCGCATCGCCCGCCTGCTGGCCGAGCTGGAAGAGGTGGAGGGCGGGCTGGGCGACGCAGCCACCCAACCGCGCGGACGCCTGCGCGTGGATGTGCCTGGGCCGTACGCACGATTGCGGCTGGTGCCTACGCTGCCGGAGTTCCAGGCGCGCTACCCGGAGATCCAGCTGGACATCGGCGTCAGTGACCGCGAGGTCGATGTCATCGCCGACAACGTCGACTGCGTGATCCGTGGCGGCACCCCGGCCGACCCGGCGCTGGTGGCACGGCCGCTGGCTGCGCTGCCGATCGGTTTCCACGCCAGCCCCGGCTATGTGCAGCGTTTCGGCTTGCCGACCGATCCGCGCGCGCTGGAAGGGCCGGACCACCACATGGTCGGCTTCCTCAGCCCGCGCAGTGGCCGGGCGAGAGTATTCAGCGCACAGCGCGGCGATGAGCGCGTAGAAGTGCAGGGCCGCTACACGGTCGGTTTCGACGACGGCAACGCCTATCTGGCGGCGGCGCTGGCGGGGCTGGGCGTGGTCGCGCTGCCCAGCTACATGGCCGCGCCGCACGTGGCGCGCGGCGAATTGCTGCCGCTGCTGCAGGACTGGCGGCTTCCACCCATGCCGATGCATGTGATGTTCCCGCCGAACCGGCACATGAGCCAGCGGCTGCGGGTGTTCATCGATTGGGTGGTGGAAGCGTTGGGGTGATGCACACGCACCTGTAGAGCCGAGCCCACGCTCGGCTGCTTCTCGCTCCAACGCTCAAGGCCCGCGCTTCGCGCGTGAGCCGAGCACGGGTTCGTCTACAGGGAGGGCTTCCTGCTGCAGGCATGCGAAAATCATCGCGGCACGCAACAGGAACCATCGCCACGCATGAATCGCATCGTCGCACTGGACACCGAAACCACCGGCATCTCCCACCGCCTGGGGCACCGGGTGATCGAAATCGGTGCCGTCGAACTGATCGACGGCCAGCTCAGCGGCCGCCAGTTCCACACCTACCTGCAGCCGCAGCGCAAGGTGGACTGGGGCGCACAGCGCGTGCATGGCATCAGCGATGCGATGCTGGTGGGCAAACCGCTGTTCTCCAGCAAGGCCGCCGAACTGCTGGACTTCCTGCGCGGCAGCGAGATGGTCGCGCACAACGCCACCTTCGACGTGGGTTTCCTGGACAACGAGCTGCGCCTGGCCGGCATTCCCGGCACGCTGGCCCAGCACTGCCGCATCACCTGCAGCCTGAAGCTGGCGCGCGGGCGCTGGCCCGGCCAGGGCAACAAGTTGGACGATGTGCTGCAGCGCCTGCGCATCCCCGGCAACCGGGGCCTGCACGGTGCGCTCAAGGATGCCCATCTGCTGGCCCAGGTGATTCCGCACCTGCGCTGAGGCTTGCCCGCTGTTACATCGGCCGTAACCAGCGCTCGATCATCGCCACGCCACAGGCCACCCCGTCCTCATGGCTCATCGCCACGCCCAGGGCCGCCGCGCGTGCGCGTGTTGCGTCGGCTTCTGCGAAGGTGATGGCTGCTGCCAGCGTTGCTGCATCCAGTCGCTTCGGTGACAACGGTGCCGGTGCCACGCCCAACCGACACAGGCGATCGGCCCAGAAGAACTGATCCGCAGCGAACGGCATCACCAGCGAGGGAATGCCGGCGCGGCAGGCCGAATGCGTGGTGCCGCTGCCACCATGGTGGATGGCGAGTGCGCAATGCGGGAACAGTGCTTCGTGTGGCGTCGGGCCGAGCACGAACACATCTGCTGGCAGCGCACCCGTCGGCAATCCGGCCCACCCTGGAAACAGCAGCACCCGGCGCGGTGCCAGCGCCTGCAGCAGGGCCGGCAGTACGCGCTCGCGATCGAATCCGGTCATGCTGCCAAAGCCCAGATAGACCGGCGGCGGCCCGGCATCGAGGAAGGCCTGCAGATCGGCCGGGGGCGCCCAGGGCGCATCAGGAAGCCGCCATTGGCCACAGGCGATGTGGTCGGCCGGCCAGTCCGCCGGTGGCGGCAGCAGCTGCGGTGAGATGCCATAGAGCATCGGCAGGCCGGACCACAGCGCGCGGCGCGGCGATTGCCCCAACTGCTGGCGTGCCGCGTTGATCGGCCGGCGGAACTGGCGCCAGATCAGGCCGTTGACCCACCCGTAGCTGGCCCGGTTCAACCAGCCCGGCGAGCGTCCGGGCGGCAGGAACGGGGAGCGGAAGGCGCGCGTCGGGGTCAGCGGAATCATGCCGCTGCCGATGACGGGAATCCTGCGGCGTTCGCCCACGCTCATGCCGACGAAGGCCGCCAGGCCACCGGTCAGAATCGCATCGCAGCCTTCGGCGGCGGCATCGGCCTGGCGCATCCAGCCGCTGACATGCTGCAGTGCCATCCGTGCCAGGCCGGTACTGGCGGCGGCAACGCCGTTGCCACGCGAGACCAGTGCGACCACGTCGTCATGGATGTCACCTTCAAGGGCCGCGTGGGGCACATCCAGTGCCTGCGCGCTGCCCAGGGTGCCGCCATCGGCCAGCAGTGTCACCGCGTGGCCTGCGCCGATCAGCCCATGGCAGAGCATGGCCAGGGGACGTGTGTCGCCTTCGGTTCCGTAGGTCAGGGCCAGCAGCCGCATGGCAAGCTCCGCAGTGGTCCGGGCCAGTATGCCGGTTGGCGGAGTGCCCCCGGTCCTGCCGGTTCAGTCCCCGCCTGTGGGTAACTTGCGCAAGTGCTTGAACCGGTGCATAATGCGCGGCTCGCTGTGTCCGGTTTTCTACCGGGCGGCGTCCCCGGGAGCACGTCCCCGGCCGCCCAACGCCAGCGTAACCCTTTGATTCTCTTGACGTGTGGTGGGCAACCATCGAGGCCGCCGTCTCCCGGGCTACGGGCTGACAACTACTACTATCGAGGTGCGCAATGTCCCGCGTATGCCAGGTTTCCGGCAAGCGAGTGCAGACGGGTAACAACGTCTCGCACGCCAACAACAAGACCCGTCGTCGTTTCCTGCCGAATCTGCACGAGCGCCGTTTCTGGGTGGCCAGCGAGAACCGCTGGGTCAAGCTTCGTGTTTCCGCGCATGCACTGCGCACCATCGACAAGAACGGCATTGATTCCGTTCTGGCTGAGCTGCGTGCGCGCGGCGAAAAGGTCTGAGGAGTAAAGCATCATGGCAGGCAAGCGCGATAAGGTCCGTATGATTTCCTCGGCCGGTACCGGCCACTTCTACACCACGGACAAGAACAAGAAGAACACCCCGGGGAAGATGGAATTCCTGAAGTACGATCCGGTCGTGCGCAAGCACGTCCTGTACAAGGAAGGCAAGATCAAGTAATCCGCACGGATTGCTGATCCCCGCGAAGAAACCCGCCCTTGTGGCGGGTTTTTTCTTGCCCGGCATCCAGATGTGGGTGCCGACCGTTCGGGCATTGCCTGCATGGCGCTCAACGGCCGCCGCCATGCCGATTCGGTAGGACAGCTGTGCGAGGTGCCGGTGCGGCACTGAGCCATTCTGTAGAGCCGAGCCCACGCTCGGCTGCTCTGCGGTCGGGCCGAAAGGCAGTCGAGCATGGCTCGACTCTACAAAGGCCGCTGGGCAGAATGGCCCATCACCTCCCGACGGGCGACACGATGCTGTTCGAGTGGTTGCTGGGTTCCTACCTGCTGCTGATCGACTGGCTGATCCGGCTGGTCGCGCTGTGCTGGATTCCCACCCGCACCACGCCGGGGGCGGCGCGCAGCTGGCTGCTGCTGGTCGGCTTCGTGCCGCTGCTGGGCCTGCCGCTGTACCTGCTGTTTGGCCACCCGTGGCTGTCGCGCGAGCGCATCCGCCGCCAGGCCGAGGCCTCGCAGGTCATCCGCGAGGAACAGGCGCTGCAGCATCGCCTGCGCTGGACACCGCAGCCGGACACCGCCAGCGCCGAAATCGTGCCGCTGGTGCAGCGCCAGGGCGATTTCATGCCGGTGCACGGCAACGCCGTCGACCTGCTGACCGACTACGACGAATCGCTGCACACGCTGATTGCCGACATCGACCAGGCCGAAGACCGCGTGCACCTGCTGTACTACCTGATGTTCGATGACGCGGTCGGCGAGGCCATTGTCGAGGCCCTGCAGCGAGCGGCTGCACGCGGCGTGCAGTGCCGCGTGCTGCTCGACGCGGTGGGCGCCAAGCGCGGCCTGCGTGCCTATCGCAAGCGCCTGCAGGCGCGCGACATCGAGGTACGCGCGATGCTGCCCGGCGGCCTGCGCTGGCGCCGCAGCGGGCGCATGGATCTGCGCAACCATCGCAAGATCGCGGTGATCGACAACGAAGTGGCCTATGTCGGTTCGCAGAACCTGGCCGGCCCGCAGTTCGTGCCCGGCCACCCGAACCGCGAGCTGGTGGCGCGCGTGCGTGGCCCGGCAGTGGCGCACCTGGAAGCGGTGTTCGCCAGCGACTGGTACATGGAAACCGGCCAGCGCCTGGACGTGATCGCCGATGTGCCCGAGTGCAGCGACGACATCGCCACCCAGCTGCTGCCAAGCGGCCCGGCCTATCCGTACAGCAATGCGCGCGATGCGGTGGCGGCGCTGATCCACCTGGCACGGCGACGGCTGGTGATGGTCACGCCGTATTTCGTGCCTGACGAAGCTACGCTCAGCGCGTTGCGCATTGCGGCCTTGTCCGGTGTGCAGGTGCAGCTGATCCTCTCGGCCAGCAACAACCAGCGGCTGACCTCGTGGGCGCAGGAGGCGTACTACGACGAGCTGCTGCGCTGTGGCGTGCGCATCGCGCTGTACGAGCCGCAGTTCCTGCACGCCAAGCACATGAGCGTGGACGAGGACATCGCCGTGCTCGGCTCGATCAACATGGACATCCGCTCATTCGCGCTGAATGCCGAGGTCGGCCTGGTCTGCTACGACCGCGCGCTGGTGCAGCAGCTGTGTGCGATCGAGGATGGCTACCTGCGCGAGTCGCGGCAGCTGGACCTGCAGCAGTGGCGCAGCCGCCCCACGTGGCGGCGCAGCCGCGAAGGCATCGCACGGCTGGCCGATGCGTTGATGTGAGGCGGCGGCAATCGCCCGCTTCGGCAACCCGGCCCGTCATCGCCGATGGCCTACAATCGGCGCATGACTGATTCACCGCGTAATGGCGAACTGGACCTGGCAATCATCGGTGGTGGTGCGGCCGGGGTGCTGGTGGCGATCCAGGTACTGCGCCAAGCCAAGGCGCCACTGGCGTTGGCCATTCTCGAACCGGCTTCGCAGCTGGCCCAGGGCATCGCCTATGCCACGCCGTGGCCGGAGCACCTGCTGAACGTGCCGGCGGCGAAGATGAGTGCGTTTGCCGACCAGCCCGGCGATTTCCTCGACTACCTGATGGCCGCCAACGCCTACCCGGGCGAGGCGCGCGAGGTGCTGGGCGAGCGTTATGTATGCCGCCACTACTTTGCGGCCTACCTGCAGCAGCGCCTGCAGGAGGCCGCTGCGGCCAGCCCGGCGCAGCTGCAGGTGATCGCGCAGCCGGTGCTGGGCCTGCAGCCGGATGACCATGGCTACCGGCTGACACTTGGCGATGCCCAGACGCTGCACGCCGTGCAGGCGGTGCTCGCTACCGGCAACAGCATGCGGCCGCTGCCGGTGGCCGGTGCCGAGGCACTGCCCGCCGATGATGTGATCGAGGCCTGGGACTACGACGGCGTGCGTACCCTGGCCGGTGAGCAGGCCGTGGCCATCGTCGGCTCCGGCCTGAGCATGGCCGACACCGTGCTGGCGCTGGTTGCCGCCGGCCACACCGGCCCGCTGCACGTGATCTCGCGCCATGGCCTGCTGCCGCTTCCGCATGCGCATGGCGGCCTGCCCACGTTCGACCCGGCCACGCTGCTGCCGATGCGCCTGCGCCAGCGCCTGCGCGCATTGCGCGGGTTCGCTCGCCAGGCGCAGGCCGACGGGCTGCCGTGGCAGGGCGTGATGGACCGCATCCGTCCGCATGGACAGGCGCTGTGGTGCAGCCTCGACGCGGCCGACCAGCGCCGCTTCCTGCGCCATGTGGTGCGCTACTGGGACGTGCATCGCCACCGCATCGCCGAAGAGGTCGACGCACAGCTGCAGGCGCTGATCGAAAGCGGCCAACTGCGCATTCACCGGTCCCGCCTGCAACGCGTCGGCCGCGAAGGCGATGCCCTGCGGCTGTCGGGTCGCGATGCCAACGGCAATGAACAGCACTGGATGATCGGCGGCGTGGTCAACGCCACCGGCGTGGAAACCCGCGCCAGTGCGCTGCGCAATCCGTTGCTGCAGCAGCTGCAGGCCGAGGGCCTGGCACGCCCCGGCCCGCATGGGCTGGGCCTGGACAGCACGGTGCCGGGCGACCGCCTGCGTGCTGCCGGTGGCCAGCCGCAGGCACGGCTGGGCGTGCTCGGCAGCCTGCGCATCGGCAGCCTGTGGGAAAGCCTGGCGGTGCCTGAACTGCGCCAGCAGGCGCTGGCGCTGGCCAGCCAGGTGGTCGCAGGAGCCGCGACGGCGATGCCGTAAAATGGAGGCATGGATGTCTCCCACCTGCTTGATGGCCTGAACCCGGCCCAGCGCGAAGCCGTCTCCGCTCCCCCCGGCCACCACCTGGTGCTGGCCGGTGCCGGTTCCGGCAAGACCCGCGTACTCACCCACCGCATCGCCTGGCTGCATGAAGTCGATGGCGTGCCGACCCACGGCATTTTCGCGGTGACCTTCACCAACAAGGCGGCCGGCGAAATGCGCCACCGCATCGACGCCCAGCTGCCCCATGGCAGCCGTGGCATGTGGATCGGTACCTTCCACGGCCTGGCCAACCGCCTGCTGCGCCTGCACTGGCAGGACGCCAAGCTGCCAGAAGGCTTCCAGGTGATGGACTCGGACGACCAGCTGCGGCTGGTCAAGCGCGTGGTGCAGGCGCTGGAGCTGGACGACGGCAAGTACCCGCCCAAGCAGATCGCGTGGTGGATCAACGCGCAGAAGGACGAAGGCCGCCGCCCGCAGCACATCCAGCCCGAACCGCACGATGCGTGGCTGGAAACCATGCGCCAGGCCTACATCGAGTACCAGGCACGCTGCGACCGCGCCGGCCTGGTCGACTTCGCCGAGCTGCTGCTGCGCGCGCATGAACTGCTGCGCGACAACCCGGCGCTGCTGGCGCACTACCGCGCCCGCTTCCGCGAGATCCTGGTGGACGAGTTCCAGGACACCAACGCCATCCAGTACGCCTTCGTGCGCGTGCTGGCCGGCGATTCCGGCCACGTGTTCGTGGTCGGCGACGATGACCAGGCCATCTACGGCTGGCGCGGTGCCAAGGTCGAGAACGTGCAGGGCTTCCTGCGCGACTTCCCGGGCGCACAGACCATCCGCCTGGAGCAGAACTACCGCTCCACCGCCAACATCCTCGGCGCCGCCAACGCGGTGATCGCGCACAACCCGGACCGCATCGGCAAGCAGCTGTGGACCGACAGCGGCGACGGCGAGCCGATCGACCTGTATGCGGCGTACAACGAGATGGACGAAGCGCGTTACATCGTCGAGCGCGCCCGCCAGTGGGTGCGTGATGGTGGCAGCTACACCGAAGTGGCCGTGCTCTACCGCAGCAATGCGCAGTCGCGCGCGCTGGAAGAAGCGCTGCTGAGCGAACAGGTGCCGTACCGCGTGTATGGCGGCATGCGCTTCTTCGAGCGTGCCGAAATCAAGGATGCGCTGGCCTACCTGCGCCTGCTGTCCAACCGCAACGATGACGCCGCCTTCGAGCGCGCGGTCAACACGCCGACGCGTGGCATCGGCGACCGCACGCTGGACGAAGTGCGCCGCGAGGCGCGCGCGCAGGGCATTTCATTGTGGGAAGCCACCATGCTGGTCACCCAGGGCAGCGCGCTGGCCGCACGCGCGCGCAATGCACTGGCCGGCTTCCTGGGGCTGGTCAACGAGCTGCAGGCGCAGACCGTGCACATGACCCTGGCCGAGCGCGTGGACCACGTGCTGGCCCGATCGCAGCTGCGCGAGCACTGGAGCAAGGAAAGCCGCAACGCGCTGGACTCGGAATCGCGTACCGACAACCTCGACGAACTGGTCTCGGTGGCCTCGCGCTTCGTGCGCCGCGCCGACGACATCGAGGAAGTGGGCGAGGACATGGATGAGCTGGTTGCGTTCCTGGCTTACGCCGCGCTGGAGGCCGGCGAGGGCCAGGCGCAGGCGGGCGAGGACGGCGTGCAGCTGATGACCCTGCACTCGGCCAAGGGCCTGGAATTCCCGCTGGTGTTCCTGGCCGGCCTGGAGGAAGGCCTGTTCCCCAGCGCACGTTCGCTGGAGGAAAGTGGGCGTCTGGAAGAAGAGCGTCGGCTGGCCTACGTGGGCATTACCCGCGCGCGCCAGAAACTGGTGCTGAGCTATGCCGAATCGCGCCGCATCCACGGCCAGGATAACTACAGCCTGCCATCGCGCTTCCTGCGCGAGATTCCGCGTGAGCTGCTGCACGAAGTGCGCCCGAAGGTGCAGGTCTCGCGACCGGCCTCGATGGGCGCCAGCCGGGTGATGGGCCATGCCTCGATCGAAGCACCGCCGATCAAGCTCGGCGCGCTGGTTACCCATCCCAAGTTCGGCGAAGGCATGGTGACCGACTACGAAGGCAGCGGCGCCCACGCCCGCGTGCAGGTCGAGTTCGCCGACGCCGGCAGCAAGTGGCTGGTGATGGCCTACGCCAACCTGACGGTGATCTGATCACCGTCGAGGGGCGGGATACCTGTAGAGCCGAGCCTATGCTCGGCTGCTTGTACCGGGGAAAACCCAGCCGAGCATGGGCTCGGCTCTACAAACGCGGTCGGTCGTCAGCCGGTGGTGAACGTCTCTACGGCTGCCACCAACCGCGCTCGGTCCATCGCTTCTTCGTCCTGGCGGTTGCGGATCAATACGTAGTGACCTTCCTCCGGCGACAACACCTCGATCACCTCATTGCGATAGTTGGTGATCTCGATGAAGCCGCTGCTCACTCCGTTGAGGTTGTCGATCTCGGCCATCAACGTCTCCAGGCTCACGATGGCGCCGTCCTTGTCCGTTCCGCCGCCAGTGCGGGGATTGTCGAGGTACACGCTTATCTTCGGCTGCCTGGTCCTATGCCAGTTGTTGACGTCAACGATGTGATGTGTGGACCACCTGAAATCCTCTGCTGATTCGTTGCCGTTGAACTCACACCGGAAGATCGGCAGGCATAGGAACAGCTCCGTGCGCTTCTCGATCCGATTCAGAAGCCCGTGATAGGTGCTGGGAACCGCCATCGCATGAGTGAACCCATAGGCATTGGAAGGAATCTCGAAGATCGTTGGCCCATCATGTGAAAGATGGTGCGGTGCGTTCAGCACAACGCTGGTGGCGAATTCCGGATCATCGCCATTCTTGGACGCAATCGCGAGGTCATGTCCCTTGGCATTCCTCACGCAGCAATAGAGTACGTACGTCGCGACTACGTAACTGCTGAAGTAGCAGCCGTGGATTTCGGCCACCTCTCCGAACGTCGTTAACAGGTCATCCTTGGTGATCATGGGCATCTGGATGGTGGAAAAGCACATGATGGTCTGCTGAAGGTCTTCCGGCCATGCAACTTGTCTGAAAGCACCTGGATGGGGTCAGAGCCCCTTTCCGTTGGAAAAGGGATCCGACCCCGATACGCTGCAGCCATGACCCGCAACGTGCTCTTCCTCTGCAGCCAGAACCGCCTGCGCAGCCCCACCGCCGAGCGGGTATTTGCCGATTGGCCGGGCATCGAGACCGCCTCGGCCGGGCTGTTGGCCGACGCCGAGGAGGTGCTCAGCCCCGAGCTGCTGCAGTGGGCCGACCTGGTGTTCGTGATGGAGAAGGCGCATCGCAACCGGTTGTCCAGCCGCTACAAGGCCTGGTTGAACGGCAAGCGGGTGATCTGCCTGGATATTCCCGACGACTACGACTACATGGACCCGGTGCTGGTCGAGCTGCTCAAGCGCAAGGTGGCGCCGTTCCTGCGCTGACGGGCTGTTGTAGAGCCGAGCCCACGCTCGGCTGCTTCTGGCTGGAAGAACAGCCGAGCATGGGCTCGGCTCTACAGGGGTGCGCAAAGGGCAGTCGAGCAAGCTATGCCGGTCGTCCTGACCGGCACCCCTTCGGGCCGTCGCAAGCGACGTTGGCAGCGGCTCCTGCCGCTACCTTCGGCTCTACAATAGGCGGCACTTCTTCCAGGAACGCCCCCATGACCGAACCCGCGCTGCACGTCACCGTGACGTTGAATGCCCGGCTGCAGCCCGAACATCGCCACGAGCTGTTCGAAGACCCGCTCGATGCGCTGCTGCAGGCGGCCAATGTCGGCGAGATCACCGGTGGCGGCACCGCGATGTCCGACGACGGCGAGGTCGAATACGGCGATATCGAAGTGGCACTGGTCGACGTGGCCGGGGTGCCCAAGCTGATCGACCTGCTGGAGCAGCTGGGTGCGCCGAAGGGGTCGAAGATCCAGGGGGCAGGCGAAGCTGATCGCAGCTTCGGCGTGACCGAGGGCCTGGGCATCTACCTGGATGGCCTGAACCTGCCGGACGAGGTCTACGAACAGTGCGATTCCAACCACGTATTCGAGCAGCTGTCCGGGAACATCGATGGCCTGGGCGAGATCTGCAGCTGGTGGCAGGGCCCGACCGAAACCGCACTGTACATGTACGGCGAATCGTTCGAGGCGATGCGTGATGCGATTGCCGAATTCGTGTCCAGTTATCCGCTGTGCCAGAACGCACGCGTGGTGCAGATCGCCTGAGCGACATTGTTGTGGAGCCGAGCATGGGCTCGGCTCTACAGAAGTGGGCCGGCCGAGCGCGTCCCTCGGACCACGCGACGGTGCGCACGGGCCCCTGCACAGCGCCGGATTGATCCTGCTCAAGGCGCCGCCTCCACATCCGGTGTGCAATGGTGGCGTTCCCATCTGGCAGACCGCCACGGAGCCCCACCATGTACAAGCGCATCCTGATTGCCACCGACGGGTCCGAGCTGGCCGACAAGGGCCTGGCCAAGGGCCTGGAGCTGGCCAAGGACCTCAACGCCGAGGTCGATATCGTGACTGTCTCCGAGCCGTGGGCCGTCGGCATGTACGACGCCATGGGCTGGAGCGTGGGCTACATGAACAGCCCGGAATACAAGGCCGACCGCGAGGAAGGCGCGCAGAAGGTGCTGCAGCCGGCGCTGGCCAAGGCCGCCGAGCAGGGCATCACCGCCAACCCGGTGCACGTGCTGGACCGCTACGCGGCCGACGGCATCATCGAGACGGCGGCCGAGCGCAACAGCGACCTGATCGTGATGACCTCGCACGGCCGCCGTGGCGTGACCCGCGTGCTGCTGGGCAGCCAGACTGCCGAGGTGCTGGCACGCAGCACGCTGCCGGTACTGGTCATCCGCTGATCCATACCCGCAGATTCAAGCGTTCCCGGGGAGGGACCCGACGCCGGCCGCAGGATGCGCGCCGGCGTTGTTTTTTTGTGGAGCCGGGCTCGCTGGGGTCAGAGCCCTTTCCCGAGGAAAGGAATCCGACCCGGTCACCTCACCAGCTGTACAGCTTCCAGTAGACCGGCGAGACACCGTCCTTGTCGTTGTCCATGCGGCCGTCGCCGTTCTTGTCATACATGTAGAACGGGGCACCGCGCGACGGGGTCACCTTGACCATGCGCAGCTGGCCGGACACACGGTACTCCTCGATGGTGTCACCGTTGTCCATGGTGCGCCTGGACACATCCGCGCCCTTGACGTCCACCGGGGGAGCACCCGCGCCACCCATGCTGGCGCAGCCAGCGATCAGGAGCAGGGAAGCCAGCATCAGGGTCTTCATCGGCGGGGGCCTTTGCCTGGAAAGAGCCCTGATTATGCCCCATCGCGGTGTGCGCGCCGTGTCGCCGCGGTGCAGGCACGGGCGCGTAGAATCGGCGCATGAGCAGATTAGTCCTGATCGACGGGTCCAGTTACCTGTACCGCGCGTTCCACGCGCTGCCGCCCCTGTCCAATGCACAGGGTGAACCCACCGGCGCGCTGTTCGGCGTGGTCAACATGCTGCGTTCGACGCTGAAGGAGCGCCCGGCCTACGTCGCGTTCGTGGTCGATGCGCCCGGCAAGACCTTCCGTGATGACCTGTACGACCAGTACAAGGCCAACCGCCCGCCGATGCCCGATGAACTGCGCAGCCAGGTCGAGCCGATGTGCCGCATCGTCGAAGCGCTGGGCATCAGCATCCTGCGCATCCCCGGCGTGGAAGCCGACGATGTGATCGGCACGCTTGCGCTGCAGGGCCTGGCGCAGGATCTGAAGGTGACCATTTCCACCGGTGACAAGGACTTTGCCCAGCTGGTGCGGCCGGGCATCGAACTGGTCAACACCATGACCGGCAGCCGCATGGATTCCGACGCGGCGGTGATGGACAAGTTCGGCGTGCGCGCCGATCAGATCATCGACCTGCTGGCGCTGATGGGCGACGCGGTCGACAACGTGCCGGGCGTGGAGAAGTGCGGGCCGAAGACCGCTGCCAAGTGGCTGGCCGAGTACCAGCACCTGGACGGGGTGATGGCGGCCGCGCCGACCATGAAGGGCAAGATCGGCGAGAACCTGCGCGCTGCGCTGGAACGCCTGCCGCTGAACCGCGAATTGGTGACGATCCGCACCGATGTGGAACTGGAGGCCAGCCCGACCACGCTGGCGCTGCGCGAGCAGGATGTTCCGGCGCTGACCGAGCTGTATACGCGCTATGGTTTCACCCAGGCGCTGAAGGAGCTGGGCGCGCCTGTGCAGGCACCGGTGGCCGCCAGCGAGGCGACCCCGAGCCTGCGCGGCACTGCGGCCGGCTTCGCGCGTGGCAGCGTCGAGGCGCCCGCCGCCGGCACGCTGGATCCGGCACTGTCCGCGCCGGGTGAATACGAGACCGTGCTGACCAGCGGGCAGCTGCAGGCCTGGGTCGAGCGCCTGGAGCAGGCCGAGCTGATCAGCTTCGATACTGAAACCGATGCGCTGGACGCGATGCGCGCGCGCCTGGTTGGCGTCAGCCTGGCTGTCGAGCCGGGCAGGGCGGCCTACATTCCGGTCGGCCACGATTACCCGGGTGCGCCGGCCCAGCTGCCGATGCAGCAGGTGCTGGATGCGCTGCGGCCGGTGCTGCAGGACCCGGCGAAGAAGAAGCTGGGCCAGCACGGCAAGTACGACCTGCATGTGCTGCGCCGCCACGGCGTGGAGGTGCAGGGCTACCACGACGACACCATGCTCGAGAGCTTCGTGCTCAACTCCACCGCCACCCGCCACGACATGGATTCGCTGGCCCTGCGTTACCTGGGCTACACCACCCTCAAGTTCGAGGACGTGGCCGGCAAGGGCGCCAAGCAGATTCCGTTCTCGCAGGTGGGCATCGACGAAGCCAGCCGCTATGCGGCCGAGGACGCCGACATTACCCTGCGCCTCCATCGCGCGCTGCAGCCGCAGCTGCTGGCCGAGCCGGCGCTGGACAGCGTGTACCGCGACATCGAGATGCCGCTGGTGCCGGTGCTGACCAGCATCGAAGCCAACGGCGTGCGGATCGACACCGACGAACTGCGCCGCCAGAGCCAGGACCTGTCCTCGCGCATGCTGGCCGCGCAGCAGAAGGCCACCGAGCTGGCCGGCCGCAGCTTCAACCTGGATTCGCCCAAGCAGCTGCAGGCGGTGCTGTTCGACGAGCTGAAGCTGCCGGCGGTGGTGAAGACCCCGAAGGGCCAGCCCAGCACCAATGAAGAGGCACTGGAGGCAATTGCCGACCAGCACGAGCTGCCCCGGGTGATCCTCGACTACCGCGGGTTGGCCAAGCTGCGCAGCACCTACACCGACAAGCTGCCGGAGATGGTCAACCCGGACACCGGCCGGGTGCATACCAGTTACCACCAGTCCGGTGCTGCCACCGGCCGCCTGTCCTCATCGGACCCGAACCTGCAGAACATCCCGATCCGCACCGAGGACGGCCGCCGCATCCGCCGCGCGTTCGTGGCGCCGGAGGGCTTCCAGCTGCTGGCCGCCGACTATTCGCAGATCGAGCTGCGGATCATGGCCCACCTGTCCGAGGATCCGGGCCTGGTGCGCGCCTTCGAGCAGGGCGCCGACGTGCACCGTGCCACCGCCGCCGAGGTGTTCGGGCGCACGCTGGAGGAGGTGACCCCGAACGAGCGCCGCGCCGCCAAGGCGATCAACTTCGGCCTGATGTACGGCATGAGCGCCTTCGGCCTGGCCCGCAATCTGGGCATCGACCGTGGCCAGGCACAGGACTACGTGGCGCTGTACTTCAGCCGCTATCCGGGCGTGCGCGACTTCATGGAGCGGATGCGCCAGCAGGCCCGTGATCAGGGCTACGTGGAAACCCTGTTCGGCCGCCGCCTGTACCTGAACGACATCCACGCCCGCAACCAGGGCCTGCGTGCCGGTGCCGAGCGCGCCGCGATCAACGCGCCGATGCAGGGCACCGCCGCCGACATCATCAAGCGTGCAATGGTGGATGTGGACCAGTGGCTGCGCGACAGCGGGGCACCAGCGCGGATGATCCTGCAGGTACACGATGAACTGGTCTTCGAAACCGAAAGCAGTTTCGTTGAAGACCTGCGTTTGCAGGTGGTGGAGCGCATGTCGCAAGCGGCCAAACTGCGAGTGCCGCTGGTGGTCGATACCGGCGTCGGCAACAACTGGGACGAAGCGCACTGACGGCATTTCAGGCCGAAAACGACGTGAATGTGTTCATGAGTCGGGGGTTTCTGACTCGACCATGAATGTTGCCCCGATTGAATTTCATTAAATGGGGCCCCTTCACGAACCGTTAGTGTTCGGAGTGCTTCTATAACTCCCGACAGGCGCAATGCCTGTTGTGGATCTCTCCCATCCCCTGGAGCAGATCTCGGAACGGGGACTCCTCCCCAAGTGCCCGTTCCCCGGCCCCGTTGACCTCCCCCTGGTCAGCGGGGCTTTTTATTTGTGCCGCCGGAACCTCGGATGGGGTCAGATCCCTTTGCCCGTCGGGCAAAGGGATCTGACCCCAGGTGCTAGGCTGGGCCACCGTTCCGCAGGGGAAGACCATGCCCGACCTGTTCGCCCTGGCCATGCCGTGGTGGGAATTCATCCTGCGCGCGGTGGTGGTGTATGTCGTGGTGCTGGGCATGGTCCGGCTGGGCGGCAAGCGGGCCCTGGGGCAGATCACGCCCTTCGACGTGCTGCTGATCGTGCTGCTGGGCAACGCGGTGCAGAACGCGCTGCTGGGCGTTGACACCTCGCTGGGCGGCGGCCTGCTGCTGGCGGCGACCCTGATCCTGCTGAACTACGGGGTGGGCTGGCTGACCACCCGGAACCGGCGGATGGAGCGGTTGATCGAAGGAGAACCCACCGTAATCGCGCGCGATGGTCGCCTGTTTGAGGCGGTACTTCGCCGCGAGCTGATCAGCCGCGCCGACTTCGATGCCGCGCTGCGCCAGCAGGGCGGGCTGCAGATTGAAGACGTGCAGATTGCCCTGCTGGAGACCACCGGGCACATCACCATTATCGCGCGGAAGGGCAGCTGACCAGCGCCGAGCCCACGCCCCGCGCGACGGGACCCCTCAGAGCCAGTCGCGCGGCACCAGATAGTCGGCCAGGCGCGATTCGGGGCTGCCCGGTTCGGGCGAGAAGCCGTATTCCCAGCGCACCCGCGGTGGCAGGCTCATCAGGATGCTTTCGCTGCGGCCACCGCTCTGCAGCCCGAACAGGGTGCCGCGGTCGTAGACCAGGTTGAATTCCACGTAGCGGCCGCGGCGGTACAGCTGGAACTCGCGTTCGCGTTCGCCATGGGGTGTGTCCTTGCGCTGCTGCACGATCGGCAGGTAGGCGTCGAGGAAGCCATCGCCGACCGCGCGCAGATAATCGAAATCGCGCTCGAAGTCGCCGTGCAGGTCGTCGAAGAACAGGCCACCGACGCCGCGCGTTTCGTTGCGGTGGCGCAGGAAGAAGTACTCATCACACCAGCGCTTGTGCGCGGCGTAGCGTTCGTCGCCGAACGGCGCACACAGATCGCGTGCGACCCGGTGCCAGTGCTGCACGTCCTCGTCGAACGGATAGAACGGGGTCAGGTCGAAGCCGCCGCCGAACCAGCTGGCCACCACTTCACCGTCGCGCTGCGCCTGGAAGAAGCGCACGTTGGCATGGGTGGTCGGCACGTACGGGTTGAGCGGGTGGAACACCAGCGACACGCCGGTGGCGCGCCAGGAGGCGCCCGCCAGTTCCGGGCGGTTGGCCGAGGCTGACGGTGGCAGGCGGCTGCCAGCCACGTCGGAGAAGCCGATGCCGGCCTGCTCGAACACCGCACCGTCGCGCAGCACGCGGGTACGCCCGCCACCGCCCTCGGCACGCTGCCACAGGTCTTCCTGGAAGCGGGCCCGGCCATCGACGGCCTCGATCGCCGCACAGATGCGGTCCTGCAGCTCGGTGAGGTAGGCGCGAACGCGCTCGAATTCGTTCATGGCGCGTACTTTACCGCAGGGCCCGGCCAACGCCGCGGACAGGCCCTGGCAGGCTCAGCGCTTGCGGTTGGTAGCGCGCGGCGCCGGAGCGTCGTCCACGGCCGCTTCATCAACCGCCTTCTGCAGGGCACCGCCCAGCGTGATCAGCTCCCAGTTCTGGGTTCCGAGCACATCGCAGGCCACATGCAGGCCGCTGCGGTCGGCCTCGCACAGTTGCCCCAGGATGGCGCGTGCATCCACGTCCGCCCCATTGCCCTGCGCGGTGACCAGGTTCTCGCACCCTTCGCGGACGCCGGCGCGGCAGACCGTGGTGTAGTGCTCTGCGGCCTGCAGCCAGTGCCCGGACAGCGCCAGCCGGTTGCCGAGTATGTTGCAGCCCTGCAGCTTGCCCTGCGCACAGCAGGCGTCGGCGCCGTCCTCGTTGGCCAGCGCCAGTGGGCAGTCCTGTGGCAGCGGCAGTACCGTGTACTGCTTGGGTGCGCTGCACCGGGTGGCACCCTTGCCGGTGGGGGTGAACACCTGGAAGCGGGTCCAGGTATCCAGGCCCAGCAACTGCCCGCCGGGCAGCGGGCGCAGCACGAAGTCGCCGCCCCTGTCGTGGCGGATGCGGATGTCGCCCTCTTCGACGCGCGCGCGAAGGTGGCTGTTCCAGCCCACACCGACCAGGCCGTCGTCGCCGAAATCCAGCGTGTCCATCAGGCCGCCGTCGGACCGGTAATCACCGCAGGGCAGGACCGTTGCCGGCTGCGGTTGCAACGATGCACCCACCGCCTGCAGCGCTGGCAGGCGCTCGCAGGTAGCGGTGTCATTGCCGGAGGTGCAGGCCGCAGCCAGGGCCTGCACCGCCTGCTGGGGATCTCCCGCCTCCCAGGACAGCTCGGCCACGCGGGTGCAGAAACTGCCGTCCGGTACCTCGCGGCACAGCCGCAGCAACTGTTGCCGCTGCTCAGCCGGAATGATCACCGGCACGGTCGGCGCCGTCATCGTCAGCATGGCTTCGGTCATGGCTGCGGTCATCGCCGCCTTGACCAGCTTCTCCTGCACTGCGGGGTCGGCCTCGAGTGCGGCGGCACACGCTGGGGTTCCCTGGTCGAAGCCACCGTCATCACAGGCGGCGGGGAGTCTGATGCCGGACAGGGCGGCGTCGAGCGCCGCCTTTGCCAGGGCGGGATCGGCCTCGACCGCAGGCTTGGCTTCCTCGTGCCAACGATCAGCCAGTTGCAGGCACATGCCGGGCACGCCTTCCCGGCACCCTGCTTCCAGCGCGGCCGGGGTCGCTTCGCGACGGTTGTCCAGGCACGCCGCCGCATCGGCCAGGCAGCTGCCTTCAGCCGGGGTGGCGGCTGCGGCGCATTGTGCGGGGGCCTGCAGGGTGTAGACCGTGCCATCCACCTCGACCGTGCGGCCACGATCGCGCACTTGCAGCACGCTGGGCAGGCCGTACTCCAGGTTCACCAGCTGCAGCTTTCCGTCGATCTGCTGGAACGCGACCGGCGTCGGTGCGCTGCCGAAGTGCTTCTGCTCGCCGCGGTTCGGCGAGCTGATACGCAGCGTACCGCTGCCTTCGTCGGCCTTGAACAGGCCGCATTGCGGTGATTGTGCGGCGGCCACCGGCGCGGCCAGCAGCAGCGCCCAGGCCAGCCAGTGGCGGTACGGTGCGAGTGAGAGCATGTCGTCTCCTTGACGATCGAACGGAACACTCCAGGCGCTACGGCGAACCATGGCCCTCGCGCGGGGAAGAGCATTGTGCCGTGCCGGGCACCGGCTGGTAGCGCTGGTAACCGGTCCGCGTATCCATGCCAAGCAGGTCGCCGTTGCCCAGCCGGCGCAGGATGAGGGTTTCGCCGTCCTGCTGCAGGTGGATGGCGCCGCCATCCAATCGGCCGCGCGTGCCATCGCCGAAGTCGAGCCTGTCGATCGCGCCGCCATCGGCCCGGTAGCCACCACAGGGCACCTGCTGGAGTGGCACGAGGCGTAGATCGGCGCCGAGTTCACGCAATGGCGCAATACGTTCGCAGGCGCTGGTGCGCCCTGCATCGCAGACGACCTGCAGCGCCTGCATCGCCAGCGCGGGTTCCAGCGCGATCAACTGCTGTTCGGCGACCTCGGTGCAGAAGCGACCACCGCGCTGGTGCAGGCAGAGCCGCTGCAGCGCGGTGCGCTGCGCTGCAGGCAATGACGCGTCCTGCTGCCCGGCTCCGGCTGCGGGTGCAGCGAGAAAGTGGCGCAACAGCGCCGAGCATCCGGCGCCGACGCCTTCCTCGCACGCGCGTTGCGCCTGCGCCGATGGCGCATCAGCGAGCCGTGCAATGCAAAGCGCAGGTTGGCCCAGGCAACCGTCGGTGCCGGGCGCGGGAGCGCGCTGGCAGGCCTGGGCTCGATGCAGCTCGTAGCCAGTTATGCCGTCGTTGATATGCACCCCGTCAGCGGCCACGCTGATGGCGGTGGATACACCGTCGTCGAGAAACACCAATCGCAGATCGCCGGCGCTGCGGTCGATGCGCAGAGGCGCGCGTTCCTGACCATCGAGAGCGCGATAACCGGTAGTCGATGATTCGAACACCAGCGCCATGCCGCCATCGGTGCTGCGATACTCGCCACATCGCAACGCGTCGGCGAACGCAGGCAGCGCGGCGAACAGCAGCAGTGCGGGGAGCAGGGTCAGCAAGCGCATGCGACGGCCCTTGTCGCGCGGGAAAGGGGTGTGGCTCAGTGGAAGCGCGCGCGCACGCCGGGGCGCAGCAGTCGCCAGGCCAGCCAGCCCTGCAGGCCGAGAAGCACGAACGACATGCCGACCACGGTCAGCGTGATCAGCCAGCGTTTCAGCTGCAGCTCCTGCAGCAGGGCCGGGTCATCGGCCAGCAGCGGAATGAAGTCGCCCATGAACAGGTCCAGCCACCAGGCGGCTGCGAAGTTGGTCAGGGCACTCAGCAGCAGCAGTACCACGAAGCTCCACAGGCCCCAGCGACGTTCACGCAGCAGGCCCCAGCTGGACACGGTCGAGGCCAGGCACAACAGCGCGAGGACCATTGACGCGGCCACCGGGTGCGCCAGCAGCCAGACCAGGCTGTGCAGCTGCTGTTGCTGCACTTCGCTTTCCACCAGGCGCCACAGCGTGAGGTTCTGCAGCGGCCACAGCACCAGTCCCTGCAGCACGAAGTAGATCGTCAGCAGCAGTGACAGCCAGAACGAAGCCTGTGCGACCGGGCGCACCCAGGCGTGATAGGCCGGGGAAAGCGGCGAGGGGATCGACGGGATCGACATTGACATCCGATGTCCTTGCAGTCGGCGCCCGCCTGCTCAGCGGGCCGTCGCCCGGGTGGCGACGGCCGGCAGGATATGGTGTTCGCTCAAGGGTGCCAAGGGCAGGCCATGCGGCGGTTGCAGCGGCACCCAGGCCAGTTCGGCAATTTCGGCGCGCGCCTGCGGCGCACCGTCCACCTGTACCCACCACGCCTGTGCCTGCACGCGGTGGCCGGGCTCGTTCACAGCCCAGTCCTCGAACGTGCCCAGCGCGATGGCGGCATCGGCGCGCAGCTGCACGCCCAGTTCCTCGTCCAGCTCGCGGGCCAGCGCCTGCAGGGGCGCCTCGCCGGGTTCGGGCTTGCCACCGGGCTGGATGAAGCGGCGCGCACCCTGCTTGCGCACCACCAGCGCCCGGCCGCGGTCATCCAGGATGACCGCAGCCACGATCCGGATCGTGGCTGCGGCATTGCTCACTTCAGGTTCTGCTCGAACAGCTTGAGGATGCGCTTGTACTGGTCCAGCCAGGAATCGGCACGCACATAGCCGTGGCGTTCCAGCGGGTACGGGGCGATCGACCAGTTGTCCTTGTGCAGTTCGATCAGGCGCTGGGTCAGGTTCACCGAGTCCTGGAAGAACACGTTGTCATCCATCATGCCGTGGGCGATCAGCAGGTTGTCCTGCAGGTTCTGCGCGTACTCGATCGGCGAGGACACGCGGTACGCCTCCGGGTCGATGTCCGGGGTGTTGAGGATGTTGCTGGTGTAGCCGTGGTTGTAGTTGTGCCAGTCCACCACCGGGCGCAGCGCCGCGCCGGCCTTGAAGGTGCCCGGCGCACGGAACAGTGCCATGAAGGTCATGAAGCCGCCATAGGAACCGCCGTAGATGCCGGCGTGGTCGCGGTCACCCTGCTGGGTGTCGACCAGCCAGTCCAGGCCGTCCTTGTAGTCTTCCAGTTCAGGGTGGCCCATGTTGCGGTAGATCGCCGTGCGCCAGTCGCGGCCGTAGCCCTCGCTGCCGCGGTAGTCCATGTCCAGCACGATGTAGCCCTTCTGCACCAGCAGGTTGTGGAACATCTGCTCGCGGAAATAGGCCGGGTAGCGCTGGTGCACGTTCTGCAGGTAGCCGGCGCCGTGCACGAACATCACGATCGGGTACTTGCGGCCCGGTTCCTTGTTCTCCGGTTCGTAGTACTTGGCCCAGACCACGCCGGCACCATGCTTGGACGGCACTGCCACCAGCTTCGGCTGGATCCACTGGCGTGCCTTGTAGTCGGCGGTGCGGGTGTCGGTCAGCACGCGCGCCTGGCCACCGGCACTGGGCAGCACCGCCAACTGCGGCGGCAGGTAGGCGCCGGAGTAACGCACCAGCAGCTGCTGGCCGTCCGGCGACAGCGAGAAATCCTCCACGCCGTTGAGGCTGGTCAGCTCGCGCACCTGGCGGTTGCCGGTGTCGACCGCGCAGACTTCGTAGTCATGCGGCGCCTGCTGGTTGCACAGGAAGTAGAAGCCCTTGCCATCGGCCGACGGCACCGGTGCCGAGGTTTCCCACTTGCCGCTGGTCAGCGCCTGCGGCTTGGCGGTGCCGGCCTGGGTGTACAGGTGCGAGAAGCCCGATTCCTCGGACAACAGCCACAGCGTGCGGCCATCGGCCATCCAGCCGAAATCGTTGAAGCCCCAGTTGATCCAGGCGTTGTCGGTCAGGCGGTGGCGGTTCTGAACGCGGCCGTCGGCGGCGTTGACGCTGATGATCCAGCGGTCCTTGTTGTCGTTGGCACGCAGCATCACCGCGGCCTGCTGGCCGTCGGCGCTCCAGCGGATGCCGCCGCCCATGAAGTCGCTCATCACCTGCACGCTGCGCTCGCCCTTCAGTGCATCCTTGCCGGCCTTGCGGCGCAGTTCGGCCAGCGGGTCGGTGCTGATGCCCGGCAGGCCGGACAGCGAGACCTTCTCGGCCTTGCCGGTGCGCACGTCCACGTACCACAGGGTGTGTGGCTCGAAGCCGTTGCGGCCGACGCGGGTGCGGGTGTCCTCGGTTTCCTCGTAGCCCGACTCGGTCACGTACAGCGGCATCTTGCTGGTGCGGCCGTCGTCGAAGTCCTTCGGCTTGGTCACCACGATCAGGTGGGTCAGGTCCGGCGACAGCACGCTGTCACCGATCTCGACGTCGGCGCCCAGGTAGACCGGGCCCGGTGCGCGGGTCGGATCCGCCTGGCGCCAGCGCTGGTCCTGGTCCTTCAATGCCTCGCGCTGCTCGCGGTCGCGGCGCAGGGTTTCAAGCGTGCGCAGCTGCTGGTCGCGGAGCACGTCGGCCTTCGGCGGCGTGCGCGGGTCCTTCTCGGCCTTCAGGCTGGCCACCTGCTGCACGCCGCTGGCGGCGGTCCAGTGGAACCAGTTCTGGCCGACGCGCCAGATCACGCCGTTGTCGGCCGCGAAGTTCACATTGCCCGCGCGCTCGTTGCTGCGGGTCAGCTGGGTCAGCGCGCCACTGCGCAGGTCGCGCACGAACACATCGCCATTGCGCACGAAGGCGCTGCGGCTGCGGCTGCGGTCGTAGACCGGATCGGCGACGTCCAGGGTACCGCGCTGGTCATCGGCCACCTGCGCGGCCACGCCGCCGGCCACCGGCTGGCGGAAGGTGTCGCGCACCGGGCTGCCGTTGCGCTTGAGCTGGTATTCCACCTGCTGGCTGTTCCACGACCACCAGGCCTTCTCGACCGGCGGACCGATCCAGTCCGGGTCGGCCATGGCCTGTTCGATGGTGATCGGCGTCGGCGCGGCATGCGCGGCCGGTGCGGCCAGCACGGCCGACAGCAGGAGGGACAGGGGCAGCACTCGGGACATGGGCGGACGGCACCAGAAGAGGAAACCGGGCAAGGGTAGCAGCCGTCCGGGCCGGGGGCAGGGGCCACAGGTCATGGCAGCGGAATCGGCAAAACGGCACCGCCCGGGTCGCTGCGACGGCGTGTGCGGCATGATGGTCATTCCGTTCGGATGGAACCGATATGTACTGCTACGACTACAGGATCTCTCTGGGGGTGCAGCACCCGACAGAGGCCGGCGCCGGAATTGCCGCCCGGCTGGATCTGGAACCGGCGTTTTCCCGTGATGTCGGGACCGGATATCGGGATCGCGACGGTACCTTGATCCGGGTTCATGCGGCGACCCGCGTGGTGTTCGTACTGCAGAGGGGAAAGGACGGTTGGCTGATGGATGCCTGGCCGGCGTTGATCGATCTCCTGCGGGCACGCGCCGACGTGATCAGGGAACTGCTGCAGGAGGGGGCCGGGATCGGCCTGCGTGTTGGCATCTTTGGAAAGACGGCATGGGCGGGTTTCGAGCTGGATCCGCAGTTGCTGCGGCTGATGGCGGACCTGCAGCTGGATTTTCAGGTGGAGACCTATTTCCCCGACCCGGCGGACACGACCGGCGCCAGCGAAACGTCGGCGGACAGCTAGTGCAACCGGTTGCCGTGGTCGCGCATCCATTCTCCTGTACCCGCATCATCCATCGAACAGGAGCCCGACCATGCAGGAACTGATCCCGATCACCCTATTCGTCTGCATCGCCTACGCGATCCATGCCATTGCCGATGCGCGCGCACGCAGCAAGCTGGTCGCCCCGCACGTGCCCGAGGAAGTGATCCGCTCGCTGGCCGGGCTGGAAGAAGAGCGCCGCCGCCAGGGTGCGTTGCGCTGGGGCATCAGCCTGGTCTGCCTGGCCCTGGCCATGGCCCTGCTGGAAGCCATCGGGGCCCGCGACCTGACCTTTGGTGCCGCTGCCGCGCTGGTCGGCAGTGCCGGCCTCGGCCAGCTGCTGGCCTGGCACTTCACCCGGCCTGCCGCGCGCAAGGGCTGAGGCAGGCATGCCACGGGCACAGGGGGCGCCCCGCGCATGAGCCTGCTGGGCGGAGCATTGGCTGCATGGCGGGGACGCCGCCGCGATGTCCGCGTTGAGCCCTCGCTGGACGCGGGCGACGACCGCGCCCTGGTCATCGCCATCATCGACGGCTCGCAACCGGCGTTCGCGCAGCTGGTGCAGGCCCATCAACGTACCTGCGCGCATCTGATCGGGCGGATGGTCGGCGACCGCGACCAGGTGGCCGACCTGCTGCAGGAAACCTTCCTGGCGGTATTCCGCCAGCTGCACCGGTTCCGCTTTGAATCCTCGCTGCGCACCTGGGTCTCAAGGGTGGCCTACACCACGGCGTTGCAGCACCTGCGCCGGCGGCGACTGGAGGCGCAGTGGATGGTGGCGGTGGAGGCGCCGGAGGAACTGGGCATCGGCGATGAAGGCCCCGGGCCCGCCGAGTTGAGCGAGGCGCTGCAGGCCGGGCGTCAGCTCGGCGCGGCACTGGAACGGCTGAGTCCGCCGCAGCGCCTGATCGTCGGCCTGCATTACCTGGAGGATTTCGATCTGGCCGAGATCGAACAGGTGACCGGGCTGGCGCGCGGTACCATCAAGAGCCACCTGCACCGCGCGCGCCAGACCCTGAAGCAGGAACTGACGCGGCATGCCACCGCCGGAGAGCTGCTGTGAACCCACCGACCGACCCTCGCGATGCGGAAGCGCGCGCGCTGGCACAGGCGTTGCGTGAGCAGGCGCAGCAGGAAGACACGCCGGATGTGAGCGAGGCGCTGCAGAAGCGCATTACCGCTGAGTCGCGCGACGGTGGCGTGGGTTATGTGGTGGTGCAGGTGCTGTTGTTTGGCGCCCTGCTGGCTGCGGCGGCCTGGTATTTCTGGCACTGAGGCACCCGCCGGGCAAGGGGCCGCTCCAATCGCGGTGGGTGGATGCCGACCTTGGTCGGCGCTTGGGCGTGTGTGCCAACCAAGGTTGGCAGCTACCAGAACGGTTGACCCCTGCGACAAAGTGAAGCAGCGCGTCACCCGGTCGCATCCCGTCTTAACGAAATCCTCCTAAAGTGGTCCGGTATCCCACCGGTCGCAGGCAGGAGGCGTCCCTTGGACGCGTTGTTGTTGTCCCGGATCCAGTTCGGATTCGTCATCAGTTTCCACGTGCTGTTCCCCGCCTTCACCATCGGCACGGCCAGCTGGCTGGCCTTCATCGAATGGCGCTGGCTGCGCACGAGGCTGCCCGTGTGGCGCGAGCTGTACTTCTTCTGGCAGAAGATCTTCGCGGTGTCGTTCGGCATGGGCGTGGTCAGCGGCATCGTCATGGCGTTCCAGTTCGGCACCAACTGGCCGCGGCTGAGCGAGGTGGCCGGCACGGTCATCGGCCCGCTGCTGACCTACGAGGTGCTGACCGCGTTCTTCCTCGAAGCCAGCTTCCTCGGCGTGATGATGTTCGGCTGGGGCCGGGTCTCGCCGCGCCTGCATTTCCTGTCCACCTGCATGGTTGCGCTGGGCACGCTGTTCTCCACGTTCTGGATCCTGTCGTCCAACAGCTGGCTGCACACGCCGGCCGGCTACGAGATGGTCAACGGCATCGTGCATCCGGTGGACTGGTGGCAGGTGGTGTTCAATCCCTCGTTCCCCTACCGCCTCGCGCACATGGCGCTGGGCTCGTTCATCACCACCTGTTTCGTGATTGGTGGTGTGGGTGCGTGGTACCTGCGCAGGGGCATGCACGTGGAAGCGGGCCGGCGCATGCTGATCGCCGCTGTGGCATTCGCCGCGCTGACCGTGCCGGTGCAGATCTTCGTCGGCGACATGCATGGCCTGAACACGCTCAAGCACCAGCCGATGAAGATCGCGGCGGTGGAAGCGCATTGGCATGAGACCCGGGAAGGCGAGGGCGTACCGCTGGTGGTGTTCGCGCTGCCCAACGAGAAGGAGGAGCGCAACGATTTCGAAGTGGCCATCCCGAAGCTGGGCAGCGTGATCCTGACCCACAGCCTGGACGGCACCTTCGACCCGCTGACCGCGGTACCGGCCAGCGAGCGGCCGCCGGTGACGCCGGTGTTCTTTGCCTTCCGCATCATGGTCGGGCTGGGCACGCTGATGCTGCTGCTGGCCTGGGTGTCGGCCTTCCAGCTGTGGCGCAACAAGCTGCTCGATTCGCCATGGCTGCTGCGCGGCTGGAACTGGATGCTGCCCAGCGGTTTCATCGCGCTGCTGTCGGGGTGGTTCGTCACCGAGATGGGGCGCCAGCCATGGGTGGTGTATGGCCTGCTGCGCACCGCCGATGCGGTCGGCCCGCAGAGCGCGTGGATGACCGCGCTGTCGCTGGGTGTCTACGTGGTTGGCTATGCCTTCGTGTTCGGCTGGGGCATCTGGTACCTGGTGAAGATCCTGCGCCACGGACCGCAGCCCTACGCCGAAGGGCCGTCGCTGGACCACGGCAGCCACACCCCGGCGCGCCCGCTGTCGGCAGCCGACGAACCGCTGGAGGAGCGCTGACATGGACCTGATGACCTGGCTGCCGGTGGCGTGGTTCGCGGTGATCGGCTTCGGCGTGCTGATGTACGTGGTGCTGGACGGCTTCGTGCTTGGCATCGGCATCCTCGCCCCGTTCGCCGAGGACGAGGAGCAGCTGGACCTGATGATGAACACCGCCGCGCCGATCTGGGACGGCAACGAGACCTGGCTGGTGCTGGGTGGTGCCGGCCTGCTGGCGGCCTTCCCCAGGGCCTATGCGGTGCTGTTGTCGGCGCTGTACCTGCCGGTGCTGGTGCTGGTGGTGGCGCTGGTGTTCCGTGGCGTGGCCTTTGAATTCCGCTTCAAGGCACATCGGTCACGCCGGCTGTGGAGCGTGGCGTTCGGCCTCGGTTCGCTGCTGGCGACGTTCGCCCAGGGCGTGATCCTGGGCACCCTGGTGCAGGGCATCCCGCTGGTGGACGGTGTCTATCAGGGCGGGCCGTTCGCCTGGTTCAGCCCGTTCGCGATGCTGACCGGTGCCGCGCTGGTGGCCGGCTATGCGCTGCTGGGCAGCACCTGGCTGATCCTGAAGACCGAAGGGCGCGTGCAGGCGCTGGCGCGGCAGATGACCCGGCCGCTGGTGGTGGCGGTGATCGCGGCGATGGGCCTGGTCAGCAGCTGGCTGCCGTTCCTCGATTCGCGGTTGATGGCGCGCTGGTTCAGCGACGGCAACTTCTGGTGGCTGTCGCCGGTGCCGCTGTTGACCCTGGCGGTAGCCACTGCGCTGTGGCGCAGTGCCACCCACCCGCGCCGTGACCTGCCGCCGTTCCTGCTCAGCCTGGCCCTGTTCGTACTCGGCTTCCTCGGCCTGGTGCTGGGGATGTGGCCCTACCTGCTGCCACCGTCGATGACCCTGTGGCAGGCCGCCGCGCCGGCCTCCTCGCTGGGCTTCACCCTGGTCGGGCTGGTCATTCTGCTGCCGGTCATCCTCGGCTACACGGCGTGGTCGTACCGGGTGTTCCGCGGCAAGGTGCACGCCGATACCGGTTACCACTGATCGATTGAAGCGGGGGGGGGCGCCGGTGCCGGCTCCCGTGTTGGGGAATGTGAAACCTGCACACCCCGTGCAGGACGTGCTAGCGTGCGCTCCTTTCCGGCAGCCAGGGGGGCGGCCGGCGACGTCCTGGACGGACGCACGGCTGCAGGAATGGGGGGCCGCCGCGCGTCGCCGTAATGGCTCGTGCCTATTGTTCTCCCGTTGAAGCACCTTCGCTAAATGATCGAATTCTCCATCGTCGACTGGGCTGCCTGGGCGCCCGGCCTGAGCGAGCGTAGCCAGTGGCTGGGCTGGGCCGATGCGCCGTATCCGCCGGTTGGCGAAGACACGCCGGCGCTGGCCGAGATCCCGGCAATGCAGCGCCGCCGCATCGAGCGGCTGGGCCGGATGGCGATCCAGGCTGCCTGCTGGTGCGAGGATGGGCAGGGGGCGGACAACCAGGTCCCGCTGGTGTTCGCCAGCCGCCACGGCGACGTGGCCCGTTCGATGGAGCTGCTGGGGGCGCTGGCCAGTGATCAGCCCTTGTCACCGACGGGGTTCGGCCTGTCGGTGCACAACGCGATCGCGGCGTTGTACTCGATCGCGCGCGGCCACCGTGGCAACTACCTGGCGCTGGCCGCCGGCCAGGCCACGGTCGAGACCGCCTGCCTGGAAGCGGCCGGTCTGCTCGCCGATGGCGCCCGCGAAGTGCGGGTCGTGGTGTATGAGTCGCGCCTTCCCGAGATTTACTCGACGTTCGCCGACGAACCCGACCCGTTCTTTGCCTGGTGTTGGCGTTTGACGGCGCCGATGCCGGGCCAGCCGACCCTCTCCCTGCAGTGGGAGGCGGCGCCGGAGGCCCCTGCCACCGCCCCGGGCGCGCTGCCGCACGCGCTGGACCTGCACCGCTTCCTGCTGTCCGGTGCGCCGGCGCTTGAGCACGTGGCCCAAGGCCAGCGCTGGCGCTGGGGGCGCCGTGGCTGAGGCGCTGCGCCGTCTCGATCATGCCTGGCGGGTGCTCGGCACCGGCCTGAGCTTTGCCGCATTCGGCATGGGCGGCCTGCTGCTGGGCGTGCTGGTGATGCCGGTGCTGCTGCTGATGCGCGACCCGGTGGTCCGTCGCCGCCGGGCCCGCCGCGTGGTTCAGGTTGCCTTTGCCAGCCATCTGCGCCTGATGCGCGCGCTGGGGGTGATGACCTACCAGATCGAGGGCGGTGAACGCCTGCAGCGCGACGGTTTGCTGGTGCTGGCCAATCACCCGACCCTGATCGACGTGGTCTGCCTGATCTCGCTGCTGCCCAACGCCGATTGCGTGGTGAAACGGGCCGTGGCCTGCAACCCGTTCATGCGCGGTCCGGTGCGGGCGGCCGGCTACATCTCCAATGACGATGGCGCTGGCCTGGTCGATGACTGCGTGGCGGCGGTGCACGCCGGCGGCACCCTGGTGATCTTCCCCGAAGGCACCCGCAGCGTGCCGGGCCAGCCGCCGCGGCTGCAGCGCGGGGCCGCCAACATCGCCGTCCGTGGCCGGCTGGACATCACCCCGGTGCGGATCACCTGCACCCCGCCCACGTTGACCAAGGGACAGAAGTGGTATCGTGTCCCCTCACGTCGCTTTCACGTTCGGCTGCAGATCGGCGAAGATATCCCGATCGCGCCCTTCCTGGCCGATGACGACTCGCCAAGGGGGGATGCCTTGGCAGCCCGCCGCGTCACCGAGCACCTTTCTCGTTATTTCGACCTGTCTGGAGATCCGCCCCGTGCAAGCACTTGAGCACGAGATCAAGGAATTGATCATTTCCTCCCTTTCGCTGGAGGACATCACGCCGGAGGACATCGATCCGACCGCGCCGCTGTTCGTCGAGGGCCTCGGCCTGGATTCGATCGACGCGCTGGAGCTGGGCCTGGCGCTGCAGAAGAAGTACGGTGTCAGCCTCTCGGCCGATTCGGAAGAAACCCGTCGCCATTTCTCCAGCGTGCGCGCGCTCGGCGAGTTCGTCGCCGCCCGCCAGTCGTAACGGCGCCAGGAATAGCCATGACCAAGAATGAACTGTTCGAACGCATCGTCAGCATCCTGACCGACAGCTTCGAGATTGAAACCGCCCGGATCACCCCCGAGGCCCGGCTCTACGACGACCTGGACATCGACAGCATCGATGCGGTCGACCTGATCGTGCAGCTCAAGCCACTGCTCGGCCGCAACCTGCAGCCGGAAGCGTTCAAGGCCGTGCGCACCGTGCAGGACATCGTTGATGTCGTGTATGGACTGCTGCCGGACCAGGCAGCCGCCTGACCGCAGCGCCGGCGGCTTCGCCATGGCTCGCGCACGTACCGTCGTGGTGGCAGCGATTTCGCTTGCCTACCCGCTGCTGGTGTACCTGGCGATGGGCCGCTTCGAGCCACGCTGGCTGTCGCTGCTGCTGTTCACCCTGGCCCTGCTGCGTGCGCTGAGCACGCGCCAGCCGTTGTGGTGGGCCGCCGCCGCCGGCACCGGCCTGCTGGCTGTGCTGGCCACCGTGCTCAACCAGGCCCTGCCGCTGAAGCTGTACCCGGCGCTGGTCAATGCGGTGATGCTGGCGGTGTTCGGCACCAGCCTGCGCTTCGGGCCGCCGTTGGTGGAGCGCCTGGCGCGGCTGCAGGAGCCGGACCTGCCCCCGTTCGCGGTGGCCTATACCCGCCGCGTCACCCAGGTGTGGTGCGGCTTCTTCGTTCTCAACGGCAGCCTGGCCCTGCTGACCGCGCTGTACGCGTCGGACCGGGCCTGGATGCTCTACAACGGATTGTTGGCGTACGTGATGATGGGCGTGTTGTTCGCAGGTGAGTGGCTGGTGCGGCGGCGGGTGAAGGCGGCGCACGCGCATGGCTGAGTGGATTGCCCTGGACCGGCTGCTGCTGGAGGCGCGGCCGCAGCGCAGCGTCGGCCTGTGTGACGGAGACATGGTTGACCACGCCTGCTTCCGCCAGCGCGTACGGGGCTGGCGCGCCGCCTTTGCGGCGGCTGAAGGCCGCGACTGGGCCCTGTATTTCGATGACGCCGTGGCCTTCGCTGCGGCGCTGTTCGGCGCCTGGCATGCCGGCAAGCGGGTGTTCCTGGCCGCTGACAACCTGCCGGCCACGCTGCAGGCGCTGCAGCCGCAGGTGAGCGGTTTCGCGGGCGACGTGCCGGCCGACTACCGCCCGCTGGCGGCGCTGGACGCCACACTGGACGACGAACTGCAGGCGCTGGACGAGCGCGCCTGCGAGCTGTGCGTGTTCACCTCCGGCAGCACCGGCCAGCCCAGTGCGATCGGCAAGCGCCTGGACCAGCTGGCGCGCGAGGTGGAAGCGCTGCAGGCCGCGTTCGGTTCGCAGCTGGATGGCGCGCAGGTGCACGGCACGGTGTCCCACCAGCACATCTACGGGCTGCTGTTCCGCGTGCTGTGGCCGCTGGCCGCCGGCCGCCTGATCCATCCGCGTCGGTTCTTCCACGAAGACCTGGTGGGTGCGCTGGCCGGTACCGCCACGGTGCTGGTGGCGACGCCGGCCCATCTCAAGCGCCTGCCCGAGCAGCTCGACTGGGCCAGCCTGCATGGCCGCCTGCGCGCGGTGTTCTCCTCCGGTGGCCCGCTGCCGGAGGACGCGGCGCGACACGTGCGGCAGTGGTTGGGCGTGGCCCCGACCGAGGTCTATGGCAGCAGCGAGACCGGCGGTATCGCCTGGCGCCGCTGGGACACCGACCTGCCGCCGTGGCAGCCGCTGCCGGGTGTGCAGTGGCGGATCGACGACGGCTGCCTGGCGGTGGCCTCGGCGCATCTGGAAACCCCCGGCTGGTGGCGCACCCAGGACCGCGTGGAAGCCCTGGCCGATGGCCGTTTCCGGCTGCTGGGCCGCGCCGACCGCATCGTCAAGATCGAAGAGCGCCGCGTCTCGCTGGATGCGCTGGAACGCGCGCTGCGCGAAGACGCCGAAGTGGATGACGTGCGCGTGCTGGTGCTGCCCGGGCAGCGCGAGCAGCTGGCCGCCGTGGTGGTTCCGGCCGATCCGGCGCTGCTGGAGGGCGGCGACGCCGCGCGCCGTGCGCTGGGCCAACGCCTGGGCGCGCGCCTGGCGCATGCGCATGACGCGGTGACCCGGCCGCGCCGTTGGCGCCTGGTGCAGGCGTTGCCGATCAACGCGCAGGGCAAGGTGACCCAGGCGGCATTGGCGGCGCTGTTCCAGCCACTGATGCCGGTGCCGGTCTGGGACCGCCGCGATGCCGCCAGCGCCACGCTGCGCATGACCCTCGACCCGGCGCTGCGGCCGTTCCAGGGCCACTTCCCGCAGGCGGCGATCCTGCCCGGTGTTGCGCAGTTGGACTGGGCGATGCGTTTCGGCCGCCAGGCATTTGCGATGCCGCGCGCGTTCCTGCGCATGGACGCGGTGAAGTTCCAGCACGTGGCCCGCCCCGGCGATGAGTTGACCCTGCAGCTGGACTGGGATGCCGCACGCAACGTGCTGGCCTTCCGCTATACCTCCAGCCACGGTGTACATGCCAGCGGCAGGGTGGTGTTCGCCGATGCGGACTGACCCGGCCGTTGCCGGTGCCGCGTTTGCGCCACTGGCGGTGATTCCCGTCTACGACCACGAGCACGCCATCGTGGCGGTGGTCGACGGTGTGCAGGCCGCTGGCTTGCCTTGCCTGCTGGTCGACGATGGTTCGCATGATGCGTGCGCGGCGGTGCTGCGCACGCTGGCACAGCGCCAGGGCGTCGACCTGCTGCGCCTGGACGCCAACCAGGGCAAGGGTGGGGCGATGCTGGCCGGTTTTGCTGAAGCCGGCGCGCGTGGCTACAGCCACGTGCTGCAGATCGACGCAGACGGCCAGCACGATACCGCTGACCTGCCACGTTTCATCGAGGCCGCGCGTGTGCATCCCGACGCGGTGATCTGCGGCATTCCGGCCTACGACGCCAGTGTTCCCAAGGCACGCCTGTATGGCCGCTACGCCACCCACGTCTGGGTCTGGATCAACACGCTGTCGCTGCACCTGCGCGACACCATGTGCGGCTTCCGGGTGTATCCACTGCCACCGGTGCTGCGCCTGATCGGTGAAGAGACCATCGGACGGCGCATGGATTTCGATACTGAAGTGATGGTGCGCCTGTACTGGCGCCAGCTGCCGGTCGAGCACCTGGCCACGCGCGTGACCTATCCCGCCGATGGCGTGTCGCACTTCGATGTGTGGCGCGACAACGTGCGCATCAGCCGCATGCACACTCGCCTGTTCTTCGGCATGCTATGGCGCGCACCGCGGCTGCTGTGGCGCCGCCTGCAGGGGCAGCGCTGAGATGGCGACCGCGCAGGATGCCCCGCACTGGGCCGATATCGGCGAATCGACGTCGGTGGCCGGCGTGCTGTTCCTGTGCTGGGTGCACCGCTGGTTCGGGCGCTGGCCATTCCGCCTGTGCGCGTGGCCGGTGGTGGCCTGCCATTGGCTGGGCAACCGTGTGGGGCGACAGGCCTCGATGCAGTACCTGCAGCGGCTGCATGCATACAGCGGTGTGCTCGGCCGCGCGCCGACCCGGCGCGACAGCCTGCGCCACTTCTTCGCCTTCGCCGACACGATGCTGGACAAGATCCTCGGCCTGGGCGGGCGCTACCCGGCCAACCGTATTCACCTGCACCGCGACCTGGTGCTGCAGAAGATCGCGCGCCGCGAAGGCGGTCTGATCCTCACCGCGCACATCGGCTGCCTGGAACTGTGCCAGGTGCTGGCCGAACAGGTGCCGGGGTTCCGCATCACCGTGCTGGTGCACACCGCGCATGCGCAGCGCTTCAACCGCCTGCTGCAGCGGCTGGACCCGCTGGCGGCGGTGGAGCTGGTGCAGGTCACCGAAATGGGGCCGGCCACCGCGTTGATGCTGGCCGAGCGCGTGGCGGCCGGTGGCTTCGTCGCCATCGTCGGCGACCGCACGCCGGTGCAGGGCGGCCGCAGCGTCACCGCCGATTTCCTCGGCCATCGCGCGCCATTCCCGATCGGCGCCTATGTGCTGGCCGCGGCGCTGGGCTGCCCGGTCTACACCATGGCCTGCCTGCACCAGGGCGAGGGCTATCGCGTGGCATTTGAACAATTCGCCGAACGCATCGTGCTGCCGCGTGGCTCGCGCGACGCGGCACTTGCCGAACAGGCACAGCGCTTCGCGCGCTGGCTGGAACTCCAGGTCATCCAGTCCCCGTTGGACTGGTTCAATTTCTTCCCCTTCTGGGATCAGGCTCCGCATGACGACTGACGCCGTACCCGTGTGCCGCTTTGGCGATGCACCGTTGACCATCGAAGACGTGGTTGCCCTGGCCCAGCGCCAGTGCGAGGCCGCACTGAGCGACGCGCCGGCGTTCCGCGCACACATCCAGCGCGGTGCCGACTTCCTTGACCGCCTGCTGCGCGAGGATGGCGTGATCTACGGTGTGACCACCGGCTATGGCGATTCGTGCACGGTGAACATCCCGCCGGCGCTGGTGGCTGAACTGCCGCACCACCTGTACACCTATCATGGCTGCGGCCTGGGCCGCTACCTGGACCCGGTCGAGACCCGTGCGGTGCTGGCCGCGCGCCTGGCCTCGCTGGTGCGCGGCATGTCCGGTGTCAGCATGCCGCTGCTGGAAGGCCTGGCCACGCTGCTGCAGCACGATGTGCTGCCGATGATCCCGGCCGAAGGCTCGGTCGGTGCCAGTGGTGACCTGACCCCGCTGTCCTACGTGGCTGCGGTGCTGTGTGGCGAGCGCGAGGTGCTGCACGATGGCCGCGTGCAGCCGGCGGCCGAGGTGCTGGCGAAGATCGGCATGACCCCGCTGAAGCTGCGGCCGAAGGAAGGCCTGGCGATCATGAACGGCACCGCCGTGATGACCGGCCTGGCCTGCCTGGCCTGGCAGCGCGCCGACTACCTGGCGCGCATGGCCACGCGCCTGACCGCGTTCAACGTGCTGGCCAGCGACGGCAACGCGCACCACTTCGACGAAACCCTGTTCGCGGCCAAGCCGCATCCGGGCCAGGGCCGCATCGCCGCGCGTCTGCGCAGCGACCTGCACAGCGAGCGTCCGCCGCGCAATGAACAGCGCCTGCAGGACCGCTACTCGCTGCGCTGCGCGCCGCACGTGATCGGCGTGCTGGAGGACAGCCTGCCGTTCCTGCGCCAGCTGATCGAAACCGAACTGAACAGCGCCAACGACAATCCGCTGATCGATGCCGATGGCGAGCGCATCCTGCATGGCGGCCACTTCTACGGCGGCCACATCGCGCTGGCGATGGACACCCTGAAGAACACCGTAGCCAACGTGGCCGATCTGCTCGACCGCCAGTTGGCGCTGGTGGTCGATGCCCGCTACAACCATGGCCTGCCGGCCAACCTGTCGGCGGCCACGGGCCCGCGCGCGGCCATCAACCACGGCCTGAAGGCGCTGCAGATCAGCGTGTCGGCCTGGACGGCCGAAGCGCTGAAGCAGACCCTGCCGGCCAGCGTGTTTTCGCGCTCCACCGAGTGCCACAACCAGGACAAGGTCAGCATGGGCACCATCGCCGCGCGCGACTGCCTGCGCGTGATCGAGCTGACTGAACAGGTGGTGGCCGCGATGCTGATCGCCGCCCGCCAGGGCCTGGCGCTGCGCGAACGGGTTGGCCTGAACGCGCAGCTGCATGGCAGTCTGGCCGACATGTACGCCGACCTGGGGCAGCGCATCGCCCTGGTTGAAGAAGACCGCGCGCTGGATCGCGAACTGCGGGAACTGCTGGTGGAGATCCGCGCGCAACGTTGGGAGCTGTATGCCGGTGAATGAGGCCATCGAACGGGTCGGCGAGATTGCGCTGACCCCCGCCTTCCATGACTGCGATCCGATGAACGTGGTCTGGCATGGCAACTACTTCAAGTACTTCGAGATCGCGCGCTGCGCGCTGCTCGGGCGCTATGACTACGACTATCCACAGATGCTCGAATCGGGCTACCTGTGGCCGGTGGTCGATGCGCGGGTGAAGTACGTGCGGCCGCTGTTGTTCAACCAGGCCCTGCGCGTGGTCGCGCGCATCGTGGAATGGGAGAACCGGCTGAAGATCGAGTATGAAATCCTCGATGCGCAGAGCGGCCAGGTGCTGACGCGCGCGATGACCATCCAGGTCGCGGTGGACGCGGCCAGCAAGGAAATGCTGTACCAGTGCCCGCCGGTACTGTGGGAACGCCTGGGAGTGCCTGCACCGTGAACACCCTTGTCCGTCTTCCGAGCGTGCTGCTGTGCGCGCTGATCTTCGTTGCCGCGCCACAGGTGCAGGCCGCCGACCCCGCCATCGATGCGATTACCCAGGCGGTGGCGCGGCCGGATGTACTGCGTGGCCAGTTCAGCCAGGAAAAGCAGGTCAGCGGCTTCAAGAACCCGCTGCGCTCGCAGGGCCAGTTCGTGGTCGCGCGCCAGCACGGCGTGATCTGGACCACGCTCAAGCCGTTCCCTTCCGAAGTGGTGGTCACTGCCGACCGCATCCTCAGCCGCCAGCGCGATGGCAGCACCCGTGTCGAGCTCGACGCACGGCAGCAGCCGGCGATGCGTTCGGTGAACGCGATCATGTTCGCGCTGATGAGCGGCGACGTGCAGGCGCTGTCGAGCCAGTTCAATGTGGCGGCCAGCCGCGAAGGGCAGGGCTGGCGGCTGCGGCTGACGCCGAAGTCGGCGATGCTGGCCAAGGCGTTCCAGTCGCTGACCCTGCAAGGTGACCGCTACGTGCGCCAGGTCGAGATCGTCGAGGCCAACAAGGACCGCACGCAGATCCAGTTCAGTGCACTGAGCGAAGCGCCGGCCACGCTCACCGCCGACGAGGCACGCCGCTTTGAGTGAGGGGGCAGCATCGAACGGGCCGGACCGGTTGCGGCGCTGGTGGCACTGGCTGGGCATCGCCTGGCTGGTGCTCCTGCTGGTGTTGGGTGCGCAGCAATGGCGCCTGTGGAGCCAGCAGTCGCGGATCGACACCGACATCCTCGCCCTGCTGCCGCAGGACGCGCATGACCGCCTGTTGAGTGACGTCACCCGGCGCATCGCCGACGGCAGCTCGCGCCAGGTGGTGGTGCTGCTGGGCAGCAAGGATGGCGCCGCCGCCAAGCGCGCACAGGCGGCGTTCGCTGCGGCGATGGCGGCGGATGCCGACAGCGCGTTGCTGGTGCCCAGCGGTTCGATCGAAGGCTGGTTCGACGAGGCGCGCGCGTTCTACGCGCCGTACCGCGACCGCCTGCTGACCCCGGCCCAGCGCGAGCAGCTGCAGGGCAGCGAGCCGGGCGCGTTGGCCGAGCAGGCGTTGGCTGCGCTGTACGGTCCGATGGGCGCACCGCGCCTGACCGATTGGCGGCAAGACCCGCTCTCGCTGTGGCCGCAATGGTGGCAGCAGCAGGCGCAGGGGTCGGGGTTGCGGCTGGGCGATGACGGCCTGCTCGAAGCCGAGGGCAGGCATTGGGCCGCGCTGCAGTTCGATACGCCGGGTTCGGCGTTCCAGCTCGATGGTGAGCGCCATCTCGACGGGCTGCTGGAACGTGCCGGGCAGGCCGCCAGGGCGGCGGCGCCCGAGCTGGAAATCCTGCATGCCGGCGTACCGCTGCATGCCGAAGCGGCCGCAGTGCAGGCCAACCAGGAGATCAACACGATCGGCTGGGGCTCGCTGGCCGCGGTGCTGCTGCTGGTGTGGCTGGCGTTCCGTTCGCTGCGGCCGATCCTGCTGGTCGCCGCGTCGTTGCTGATCGGCTGCGGCGTGGCGCTGGCGGTGACCGTGCTGGTATTTGGCAAGGTGCATGTGCTGACCCTGGTGTTTGGTGCGTCGCTGGTGGGCGTGGCCGAGGACTACGGCATCCATTGGTTCGCTTCGCGCCAGGCCGAACCGGCTGATCGTCGCTGGAAGCTGCTGCGGCACCTGCTGCCCGGCCTGTGGCTGGCCCTGCTGACCAGCGCGCTGGCCTACCTGGCACTGGGCCTGGCCCCGTTCCCGGGCCTGCGCCAGATGGCATTGTTCTCGGTGGTCGGCCTGGCCGCCGCCTTCCTTACGGTGATTTTCTGGTTCCCGTGGCTGGATGGCGGTGAGATCCGCAAGACCCGTTTCTCGCAGTGGCTGGGCAACACGCTGGAGCGCTTCCCGCGCCTGCATGGCCGTCGCCCGGTGACGGTGTTCGTGGTGATCACGCTGGCGCTGTCTGCCATCGGCATCGCCCGCCTGAACAGCAACGACGACCTGCGCAGCCTGCAGTCCTCGCCGCCGGCGTTGATGGCCCAGCAGATCCGGCTGAGCCAGCTGCTGGGCATGCCCAGCCCGGCGCAGTTCTACCTGGTGCAGGGCACCGACGCGGCGCAGCTGCTGCAGCGTGAGGAAGCGTTGACCGAACGCCTGCGTGTACTGGCCAACGACAAGCGCATTGGTGGCTATCGTGCGATCAGCGATTGGCTGCCGTCGCCGTCGCGCCAGCAGGCCGATGCGGCGCTGACTGCGAAGGTTGAACCGGGTGTGCTGGACGCGGTGTCCGAGGCGGTCGGCGAACCGCTGCCGCGCCCGGATTTCGCCGCTACGCCGCTGACCGCGGATGCGTTCCTGGCCTCGCCGGCCTCGCAGCCGTTCCGCCACCTGTGGGTGGGCGAGGTCGGCGGGCAGATGATCAGCGTGGTGATGGTCGATGACCTGTCGCGCGCTGATGCGCTGGCCACCCTGCGCGGGGCGGCCGAAGGCCTGCCGGGTGTGCGCTGGGTGGACCGCACCGCCGACTTCTCGCAGCTGCTGGGCCACTACCGCAAGCTGATGGGCGGGCTGCTGCTGGTCGGCATCGTGCTGGTGTTCGGCGCGCTGTGGCTGCGCTATCGCCGCCAGGCCTGGCACGTGTTCGCGCCGACCCTGATTGCCGGTGCGCTGACCCTGGGCCTGCTGGGCCTGTTCGGCCAGCCACTGCAGCTGTTCAACGTGCTGGCACTGATGCTGTTGCTGGGCATGGGCATCGACTACGGCATTTTCCTGATCGAGCACCGCGGCGACGCCAGTGCCTGGCTGGCCGTGTGCGTGGGCGCGGCCAGCACCTGGCTGTCGTTCGGCCTGCTGGGCCTGTCGCAGACCCCGGCGTTGCGCGCGTTCGGCCTGACCCTGCTGTTCGGCATCGGCCTGGTCTGGCTGATCTCGCCGCTGTTCCGTCCGCCGCCGCACGATCTGCCGCCGGCCTGAACCTGTTTCCGACTTCCTTCTTTCCACTTGATCGAGCAACAAGGACGCACCGATGAACACTGCTGTGGATGCTGTCGAACGTACTGAAATCCTGATCATCGGCGCGGGCCCGGCCGGTTCGGTGGCTGCGGCGATGCTGCGCCAGCAGGGCCGCCAGGTGCTGATGCTGGAACGCCAGCAGTTCCCACGCTTCTCCATCGGCGAAAGCCTGCTGCCGCAGAGCATGGAGTACATCGAGGCGGCCGGCCTGCTGCAGGATGTGGTCGAGGCGGGCTTCCAGTACAAGAACGGTGCCGCCTTCGTGCACGGCGAAGCGCGCACTGCATTCGACTTCAGGAAGAAGTTCTCGCCGGGTTGGGGCACCACCTACCAGGTGCAGCGCGCCGACTTCGACAACGTGCTGGCGCGCGGCGCCGAGCGCATGGGCACCACGCTGCGCTTCGGCGACGAAGTGCTTGCGGTCGAGCCGGGCGAGCAACCGGCGGTGACGGTGCGCCGCCCGGACGGCAGTGAATACCGCATCGAGGCCGATTTCATCCTCGATGCCTCCGGTTTCGCGCGGCTGCTGCCGCGGTTGCTGCAGCTGGAGTCGCCGTCCAACTTCCCGGTGCGCGGCGCGATCTTCTGCCACGTGCGCGACAACATTCCGGCCGAAGCGGACTTCGACCGCAACAAGATCCTGATCACCACCCACCCCGAGCACATCGACGTCTGGTACTGGACGATTCCGTTCTCCAACGGCTGCTGTTCGCTGGGCGTGGTCGCCGAGCCGTCGTTCTTCGAGCGCTACGAGGGTGACGACCTGCAGAAGCTGCAGGCCATCGTCGGCGAGGACCCCAACCTGACCGGGCTGCTGGCCAACGCCGAATGGGCGGTGCTGCCGGTGCGCCGCATCACCGGTTATTCGGCCAACGTCAGTTCGCTGTGGGGGCCCGGCTACGCGTTGCTGGGCAACGCCGGCGAGTTCCTCGATCCGGTGTTCTCCTCCGGCGTGACCATTGCCTTCAAGTCCGCGCAGCTGGCCAGTGAATGCCTCAAGCGCCGCTATGCCGGCCAGGCCGTGGACTGGGAGGCCGAGTTCTCGATCCCGCTGCGTGCCGGCGTGAAGACCTTCCGTCGCTTCGTGGAAAGCTGGTACGAAGGCGGCTTCCAGAAGATCATCTACCACCCGCAGCAGCAGCCCGAAGTGCGCAACATGATCAGTTCCATCCTGGCCGGATATGCCTGGGACACCAACAACCCCTATGTGGCCGATGAAAGTGGTCGCCGCATGCGCGTGCTGGAGCAGCTGTGCAGCGCCTGATCTTCCGTACTGCGGCCCTGCTGCTGTGCCTGCTGCTGGCCGCCTGTGCCGGGCGCATGCCCAAGCCACAGGTGGAGCTGCCGCCGCTGCGCCTGTCGCCGGCCAGCTTGCCGGCGCCGCTGGCGCTGCAGCAGCAGCTGCACTTCCGTTTCGGCAGCCATGAGCGCGACCTCGATGCGCTGCTGGAAGCCGATGCACAGCAGGTGCAGCTCGCGGTGCAGGCGATGGGCCAGACCGGCGTGCGCCTGCAGTGGGACGGCCAGCAGCTGACCCAGCAGCGTGCGCCGTGGCTGCCGCCGCAGGTGCGTGCCGAGCGCGTGCTGGATGACCTGCAGTTCGCGCTGTGGCCGACCGCGGCCATTGCCGCCGTGCTGCCGGCGGGCTGGCAGGTCAGTGATGATGGCCATCAGCGCAGCCTGTCGCGTGAGGGCACCGTGTGGCTGCACCTGCAGCGGCTGGACGATGGCAGCGTGCAGCTGGACAACCGCGCCGAAGGCTATGCGCTGCGCATCGAATCGATCGACATGGCCGGGCCGGACCGATGAGCGCACCGATCTACCTGAACGACCTGGGTGTGGTCTGTGCACTCGGCGCTGGCCGCGCCGCCGTGACGTCGGCACTGTTCGCCGACGCGCCGGGCGGGCTCAGCGACAACGAGAGCCTGTTGCCGGGGCACACCCTGGCGCTGGGAGAAGTACGCACGCCGCTGCCGGCGCTGGATGACCTGCCGGTGGCCCTGCGCGGGCGCAACAATGCCCTGCTGGACGTGGCATTGGCTCAGATCGCGCCGGCAGTGGCCGCGGCGATCGCCCGCCATGGCGCCGAGCGCGTAGCGGTGGTGCTGGGCACCAGCACCTCGGGCATTGGTGAATCCGAGCAGGCATTGCGCAGCCATGCCGAACAGGGCCAGTGGCCGCAGGGCTTTGATTACGCCCAGCAGGAAATGGGCACCGCCGCGCAGTTCGTGCGCCAGCGCAGTGGCGCACAGGGGCCGGCATGGACCCTGTCCACTGCCTGCTCGTCCAGTGCCAAGGCGCTGATGTCGGCCGCACGCATGCTGCGCGCCGGCATCGTCGATGCGGTGATCGCCGGTGGCGCCGATTCGCTGTGCCGCTTCACCGTGGCCGGCTTCAGCGCGCTGGAATCGGTCTCGGCCCAACGTTGCAATCCGTTCTCGCAGCATCGTACGGGTATCAACATCGGCGAAGGCGCCGCGCTGTTCCTGCTCACCCGCGAACCCGGCCCGGTATGCCTGGCGGGGTGGGGCGAGTCGGCCGACGCCCACCACATGTCCGCCCCGGACCCGCAGGGCCTGGGCGCCATCGACGCCCTGCAGCAGGCGCTGCAGCGTGCTGGCTGGGCCGCCGGCGAAGTGGACTATGTGAACCTGCATGGGACCGCGACCGGCCACAACGATGCGATGGAAAGCCTGGCCGTGTCGCAGGTGCTCGGCAGCCACGTGCCGGCCAGTTCGACCAAGCCGTTGACCGGCCATACGCTGGGTGCCTCGGGTGCCATCGAGGCGGCGCTGTGCTGGATCGTGCTGGCCGAGAACCCGCAGCAGCTGCTGCCGCCGCACTGGTGGGACGGCGTGGCCGACCCGGCACTGCCGGTGCTGCCGCTGGTTGCACCGGGCACGCGCCTTGCGCAGCCGCCACGGCGGGTGCTGAGCAATTCGTTCGCCTTCGGCGGCAGCAATGCCGTGCTGGCACTGGAGCGTCGATGAACACGCTGTACGAGATCGAAGACGTGGTGCCGCACCGCCAGGACATGTGCCTGCTGGAGCGCATCACGCAGTGGGACCAGGACGCCATCGAGGCCGAACTGGTGGTGCCCGAGGCCGGCCTGTTCGTCGAGGATGACCAGGTGCCGGCATGGGTCGGCATCGAGTACATGGCGCAGGCCATCGCGGCCTGGGCCGGTTGCCGAGCGCGTGCGGCCGGCAGGCCACCGCAGCTGGGCTTCCTGCTCGGCAGCCGCCGCTACAGCAGCGCGCGCAGCAGCTTCCCCAGCGGTTCGCGGCTGCGCGTACAGGCGCGCTGCGAGCTGTTGGGTGACAATGGATTGGGGATGTTCGCCTGCCGCATCCTGGCAGGCGAGGAAGAATGGGCGACAGCCAACGTGTCGGTGTTCGAACCGGCCGACGCGATGGCCTATCTGGAGAGTGGACAGGCATGACAGGGAATCGAAGCGTGCTGGTGACCGGCGCCAGCCGGGGCATCGGCCGGGCCATCGCGCTGCGCATCGCGCGCGATGGCTTCGACGTGGTGGTGCATTGCCGCAGCCGCGTGGATGAAGCACAGGCGGTGGTCGCCGAGATCCAGGCACTGGGCCAGCAGGCCCGCGTGCTGGTGTTCGACGTGGCCGACCGCGCGTCTGCGCGGGCCGCTCTGGAGGCCGATGTCGAAGCGCACGGCGCTTACTACGGCGTGGTCTGCAATGCCGGCATCGCCCGCGATGGCGCCTTCCCGGCGCTGTCAGCGGACGATTGGGACCAGGTCATCCACACCAACCTGGATGGCTTCTACAACGTGCTGCATCCGCTGATCATGCCGATGGTGCGGCGGCGCAAGCCGGGCCGCATCGTCACCCTGTCGTCGGTCTCCGGACTGGCCGGCAACCGCGGGCAGGTCAACTACAGTGCCGCCAAGGCCGGCATCATCGGCGCCACCAAGGCCCTGGCGCTGGAACTGGCCAGCCGCCAGATCACCGTCAACTGCGTGGCCCCGGGCCTGATCGAGACCGAAATGCTCAACGACGAAGTGGTTGAACACGCGCTCAAGCTGATTCCCGCCGGCCGCGTTGGCCGCCCGGACGAAGTGGCGGCTACCGTGGCGTTCCTGCTGTCCGAACCGGCTGGCTACATCACCCGCCAGGTGATCTCGGTGAACGGAGGCATGCTCTGATGGCCGCCGATCGTCGCGTGGTGGTTACCGGCGCCGCTGCCATCAGTCCACTCGGCCACGACTGGCCGACCATCGAAGCGCACCTGCGCAGCTGCCGCAACGCGGTGCGTGCGATGCCCGAGTGGGATGTCTATGCCGGGCTGAACACCAAGCTGGCCGCGCCGGCGCAGGACTTCGAGCTGCCGCCGAACTACAACCGCAAGACCACCCGCTCGATGGGCAAGGTCGCGATCATGTCGGTGCGCGCCACCGAGGTGGCGCTGCGCGAGGCCGGCCTGAATGAGCATCCGGTGCTGCGCAGTGGCCGTACCGGCGTGGCCTATGGCTCCTCGTCCGGCAGCCACGAGGCCACCGGCGAATTCGGGCGCATGCTCAACGAATTCACCACCGATGGCATCAGCGCCACGACCTATCTGAAGATGATGAGCCACACCGCGCCGGTCAACATCGGCGTGTTCTTCGGCCTGTCCGGGCGCGTGTACACCACCTCCAGCGCCTGCACGTCGGGCAGCCAGGGTGTGGGCGCGGCCTATGAAGCCATCCGCAGCGGCAAGCAGACGGTGATGGTGGCCGGCGGTGCCGAGCAGCTCGATGCCACCGCTGCAGCGGTGTTCGACACGCTGTTCGCCACCAGCGTGCGCAACGACGCGCCGCAGACCACGCCTCGCCCGTTCGATGCCGGCCGCGATGGCCTGGTGCTGGGCGAGGGCGCCTGCACGCTGATCCTGGAAGACCTGGAGCACGCGCAGGCGCGCGGCGCCACCATCCTTGCCGAGGTGGTCGGCTACGGCACCAACAGCGATGGCCAGCACGTCACCCAGCCCAGTGCCGACACCATGGCCCAGGCCATGCGCCTGGCATTGGAGGACGCGGGCCTGGACGCGGCGCAGATCGACTACGTCAACGCCCATGGCACCGCCACCGACCACGGCGACATCGCCGAGACCCAGGCCACCGCACAGGTGTTCGGCAGCCGCGTGCCGATCAGCTCGCTGAAGAGCTACGTCGGCCACATGCTGGGTGCCTGTGGCGCGTTCGAGGCCTGGGTGAGCATCCAGATGATGCGTGCCGGCTGGTTCGCGCCCACCCTGAACCTGGCCGCGGTCGACCCGCGCTGTGGCCAGCTCGACTTCATCACCGGGCAGGGCCGCGAACTGCAGGCCGAGTACGTGATGAGCAACAACTTCGCCTTCGGCGGCATCAACACCTCGCTGGTGTTCCGCCGCTGGAGCGAGTGATCCACTGCGCCAACACACCGTTCCCGTTACCCCCGCACCCTCGACAAGGAGATGTTCCGATGCGCCGCACTCTCATGATCGCCACGGCTACCGCGCTGCTGGCCCTGACTTCCACCGCTTCCGCCCGCGACACGCGTGTCGAACAGTCCCTGCAGGAACTGGTCAATTCGCAGGCCGCCAAGGACGCCGGCATCGACGGCAGCGTGCGTTTCTATCTGGCCGGCCAGCCGGTCAGCGTGCAGCAGCGCCTGGGCGAAGACGTGACCAACAAGAAGACCAACGCCGCCAACAAGAGCGATGCCGAGGCCTGCCGCTGGGTTGCGCTGTCGGCACTGCGCGCGCTGCAGGACGGTGCCAAGTCGCGCGGCGCCAACGCCGTGGTCGACATCGTCAGCTATTACAAGAAGAACGAGTTCAAGAGCAGCACCAACTACGAGTGCTACGCCGGTGCCATCCTTGCGGGTGTCGCGCTGAAGGGCACCTACGCCAAGGTCAAGTAAGCGCCCGTGTGGCGGCGGCGCAGCCTGAACGTCGCCGCCACATTGCTGAACCCCGCAGGCGAAACACCGCCGATCGCGCCGCCATCGTCGGCTGACGGCTTTCCCCGGTGTCGGCTTTCCGACACAATCATGGCTCTTCCCGGGTTATCGTCCCGCGGACATGCACGCCTACGTCTATAAAAGCCAACTCAAGCCGGACACCTACGTCTACGTTCCCCGACGCGATGATTTCAGCGCGCTGCCCGCGCCGCTGCTCACCTCGCTGGGGACGCTCGCCTTCGTGCTGGAGGTGGTCCTGGATGCCCAGCGCCGCCTGGCGCAGGCTGACCCGGAAAAGGTCCGCAGCGAAATGAGCGAGCGCGGGTTCTACCTGCAGGTGCCGCCGACGGTGGCCAGCCTGATGCCGCGCCACTATGACTGACGCCTCCCGTCCGCGCATTCTGTCAATTGCCTTCGCCGCGGGCGCGGTACTGGCGCTGGGCGCCGCCGTGGGCGGCGTTCCGGGTGCGGTCCTTGCCGCACTGGCGCAGCCCGCGTTCGCGTTGGCGATATCGTGGTGGCGCCGCAGCCGCGCGCTGCTGCCGCTGAAGGTGGTCGCACGCCAGGACCTGCCGGCGCTGCTGGCATTGTGGGCAGCCGCCCCGCTGTTGCTGGCGCTGCTGCTGGCCTGGCCGCTCGCAGCGCTGCGTGACAGCGGCAGCCTGGCGGCAGTGCTTGGCCTGAGCGTACTGGTCAGTGCCGGCCTGCTGGCGGCCTGGCGCACCTGGCCATTGTGGAACGATGTCGAACGCCTGGATGGCAGCCTGGCCCAGCACTGGCAGGCGCTGGCGGGGCGCGACCTGACTGCTTGGCGTGGCCTCGGCGTGGCCGCGCTGGTCATTGCGCTGGCCGCGCTGGTGGTGCTGCCGGCCTGGCCGGGCCTGTTGCCGGAAAGCGCGCGCTGGCCCGCCGCGCTGGCGGTCGTACTGCTGTCGCCGGTGCTGCACCTGCTGCTGCAGCGGGTCGCGCCTGCGCCGCTGGTGTCGTTGCGCTCCAGCCCGTTGGTGGCGTCCAGCGCTGAACCCGAACCGATGTTCGCAGCGGCGGCCGACGCCCTGCCGCTGGAGGCGATGGCGCCGCAGGAACTGACACCGGCGCTGTATGAAGCCGCCCGCCAGGGCCGCATCGACCGGGGCCTGCAGCTGCTGCAGGCCGGTGCCGATCCGTATGCGCTGCCGGACCCGAACTGGCGTGACCAGCGCAGCCTGGCGGTGCTGGCCGCGGTGCTGCCGGACCTGCGCCTGCTGCGCGAACTGATTGCCCGCGGCGTCGATGTGAATGCGCCGCACCGGGGCATGACCCCGCTGCTGGCGGCGACCCGCGACAGCTGGCATGGCCGCCCCGAAGCGGTGATGACCCTGCTCGCCAACGGCGCCGACTCGCGTGCCACCGACAGTGATGGCAACACCCCGCTGCACCATGCCGCACGCAGTTCCGACCCGGGGGTGGCCGCGCTGCTGCGCGATGCCGCTGCCGAAGTCGATGCGCTGAACCGTGATGGCTGGTCGCCGCTGGCGGTGGCCTGCCAGGTGGGCAACTGGCGTCTGGCCCGCTTCCTGCTCGAACGCGGTGCACGCTGCGAACCGGCCGATGGCACCCCGGTGCTGCTGGCCGCCGCCGCCACCGAGGATGACGATCCGGCGGGCGTGCAGCTGCTGCTCAAGCACAAGGCACGGGCCGACGCCCGCGATCGCCAGCGCCGCAGTGCGTTGCATGAGGCGGCCCTGGCCGGCCATGTCGAGATCATCGGCGTGCTGCTCGGCGCGGGCGCCAATCTGGAGGCGCGCGATGCACTGGGGCGTACGCCGTGGCTGGAAGCGGCCCGTGCCGGTCGCGCCGCCGTGATCGAGCACCTGCTGCCGCACAAGCCGGACCTGGTCGCGGTGGACGGCGAAGGCCGCAATGCGGTGCAGCTGGCGGCGATGGCCGAGGATGTCTCGCCGCTGCTGATCAAGCGCCTGGTCGAACTGGGCATCGCGGCCGATGCCACCGATCCGGTCGGCCGCCGTGCGGTGGACTACGCCGCCGAGGCCGGCCGCTGGGCGATCGTAGCCCTGCTGGACCCGTCCTATCCGTTGCCGGCTGCGGTCAGTGATGGCCTGGCCGATCGTGGCGAAGCAGCCAGTGCCAGCGGCCTGCTGCCGGACCGACCGCCGCTGACCCTGCTGCGCGAGGCCCTGGGCTTCGGCAACACCGACGGCATGGCGGCGCTGGCCAGGCTGTGCCAACCGGAGGAACTGGGCGGGCTGCTGCTCGATCCGGAGTTGGCGCTGGAACCGCGTGCGGTGGACTGGCTGCTGGGCCACGGCGCCGATCCCTATGTGCGTGATGCCTGCTCCGATACGCCGATGTTCGCGCTGTTGTCGCGCGGCATCGATGCGGTGCCGGCGTTGCAGGTGATGCTGCAGCGTGGCCTGTCGCCGGCCGGCCGCGGTGGCCTGGCGCGCTTCCTTGCTGCCTGCGCACAGCACGACCAGGCCGCGCGTGGCCTGGAACAGCTGGCACTGGAACTGCTTGAGCGTGGCGCCGATCCGTTCGCCGCCTCCCCGGCGGGCGATCCGCCGCTGTCGCTGGCGGTGCGCCTGGGGTGGCTGCGGCTGCAGCAGGCCCTGCTCAAGGCCGGCGTTGATCGCGAAGCACGCGACAGCCACGGCATGACCGCACTGCACCTGGCCACCGCATTGGCCCGCGAAGGCGCGCTTAAGCTGCTGGTGCAGCATGGTGCCTCGCCGGAAGCACGTGCCGCCGACGGCCAGACACCGCTGGGCGTGGCGCTGTCGATCGGTCGCCGCGATCTGGCCGACTGGCTCGATTGGCGGGTGTGGCCGTTGCCGCGCCGCACCCTGCGCGAGGCCGATCTGCCGGCCGCCGCAATGGCCGGTGACGTCGATGCAGTGCGCCGCCTGATCGATCTGGGCTTCGCCGTCGACGCCGTCGACGCACAGGGCTGCACCGCGCTGCTGCGTGCTGCCGGTGGCGGCCACCTGGCGGTAACCGACCTGCTGCTGGCGCGCGGCGCCGATCCGCAGCACGCGGCGGCCAGTGGCGCGACGCCGCTGTCGGCGGCGGTCAGCATGCGCCAGGTGGACATCGTTTCGGCCCTGCTCGACGCTGGCGCCAAGCTGGAACACCGCCTGCCGGGTGGCGTGACGGTGCTGATGCTGGCTTCCGCGCTGGGCCTTCCGGACATCGTCGCGCGCCTGCTCACGGCGGGTGCCGACGTGCATGCCGGTGACGCGCAGCAGCTGGGTCCGCTGCACTGTGCCGCGCTGTACGGTTTCAGTGCCCGCGACCGCTCGCGCCTGCTGGCGCTGCTCGACACCCTGCTGCTGGCCGGTGCCGAACCGGACCAGGCCGCCGCTGGTTCTGTCACGCCGCTGCTGCTGCTGCTGGGCGCGCGCGCCGAGCCGGGTACCGCCTGCGACGAGCAGGTGGTGATGGCCGCAGTGGAGCGCCTGCTGGACGAGGACGTAAGCCTGGACGTACGCGACCCGCGTGGCTTCGGCCCGCTGCATCTGGCCGCGCTGCATGGCCTGCCGCTGCTGGTGCAGCGCCTGCTGCGCGCCGGCGCCGATCCTGAAGCGCGCGACAGCCTCAACCGCAGCCCGCGCGAGATCGCGGTGATGCGTGGCTTCATCGACGTGGCCGGCGAGTTCGAGCCGCGCGTGCCGGGCGTTTCCTCGATGGCGCGGTTCCTGCGCGACAACGGCTGATCGGGACTCGGTAGATCCACGCCATGCGTGGATGATCGTGCCCGGAAGCCAAAGCATCCACGCATGGCGTGGATCTACTGCCGGAATCCGCAACCTCAATCTGTGGTGGGTGCCGACCGTTGGTCGGCACGCCTATTTGTCGTCGCTCTCCGCGTCGGCCTCGAACAGGTGCATAAGGTCATTGCGCGCATCACGCGAGGTCTGGATCACCGCGGCCTCGTCGTCGTACACCAGGTACTGGTCACGCAGCAGCTGCTCATCATGCTCACGGAAGCGCTGCACATGGCGTTCGGCCACGTCTGGGGCCACGCCCAGCGCCGTCAGCACGCGCCCGCTCATCTCCAGGCTGGTGCCGAACACTTCGCGGAACGGCTCGGCCGACATGTCCATCAGGCGCCATGCATGCTGGCGGTTGCGCGCTCGCGCCAGCACTTTCGCGTCCGGGTACAGCCGGCGCACCATGCGCACCGCGCGCAGGTTGGTCTCCGGGTCGTCCACGGTGATGACGAACACATCGATGTGCTCGCCACCCGCTGCACGCAGCATCTCCGGGCGGGTCGGGTCGCCGTAGTACAGCTGGTTGCCGAAGCGGCGCAGGTCGGCCACCGTGTCCGGGTTCGCCTCCAGCGCCACGAACGGCACCTTCTGTGCGGTCAGCAGGCGTGCGATCACCTGGCCGAAGCGGCCCATGCCGGCGATCAGCACCTTGGGCCGGTTGTCCGGTGCCACCTTGTCGGCCTCTGCGGTCCCGCGCGGTGGAGCCTTCTCCTGGCCGAGCAGCTTGAGCAGCGCGATCATCAGCAGTGGCGTGATCGCCATCGACAGGCCGACGATCGCCACCAGCCGATCGTGATTGGCGTTGCCCAGCAGGTGCGCGCGCTGCGCTTCGTTGAACACCACGAAGGCGAACTCGCCCCCCAGCCACAGCACGCTGCCCAGCAGCAGCGACTGCCGCGGACTGAGCTTTGCAATACGGCCAATCACATACAGCAGGCTGAACTTGACCACCAGCAGGATCGCCACGCCGGCCGCGATCAGCCACGGCTCTGCGGCGATGCGGTCGAGATCGATGCCCATGCCCACCGCGATGAAGAACAGCCCCAGCAGCAGGCCCTTGAACGGCTCGATCTGCGCTTCCAGTTCGTGCCGGAACTCCGAATCGGACAGCAGCACCCCGGCCAGGAACGCGCCCAGGCTGGGGCTGAGGCCCGCTTCCTGCATGAACCAGGCAGTGCCCAGCACCACCAGCAGGGCGGTGGCGGTGAACACTTCCGGGCTGCGGGTGCGCGCGATGATGCTGAACACCTTGCGCAGCACCGGTCGCCCGCACAGGATCACCACGGCCAGCGCGCCGAGGGCCACGGCGGCGTCTTCCCAGCGCAGGGTCTCGTTCTTCGCCCCGCCCAGCAGCGGGATGGCCGCCAGCAGCGGGATCGCGATCAGGTCCTGGAACAGCAGGATGGCAAAACCCAGCCGGCCATGGTCGCTGTTGATCGCCTTGTGCTCGGACAGCAGCTGCAGGCCTACCGCGGTGGATGACAGCGCCAGCGCAACACCGACCACCAGCGCGCTCTTCCACTGGAAGTGGTCGAGCAGCAGCAGGCCGCCCAGCACCAGCCCGGACATCGCCACCTGCGCCGCGCCCGCGCCGAACACCGAGCGCCGCATCACCTTCAGGCGTGCCGGCGACAGCTCCAGGCCGATCACGAACAGCAGCATCACCACGCCGATCTCGGCCGCGCCGAGGATGCGGTCGGCGTCCTGCACGAAGCCCAGCCCGTCCGGGCCCAGCACCACGCCGGCCGCCAGGTAGCCCAGCACCGCGCCGAAGCCGAACTTCTTGAACACCGGCACGGCAATGACCGCCGCCAGCAGCAGCACCAGGGCCAGTTCCAGACCGCCGCTATGCATGGGAATACCTGGTCATCGGGGAAGCCCGCAGTGCGTCCGTTCGGGTGGGGAAAACGTGGCGAGCGCCACCCGGCCATTATGCGCGCCGGTTGGTGTATGCACGAGAACAACCGGCCGGCAGGCGCCCGGCGCAGGGATGCCGGGTTGACCTGCATGGCCCGCGGGTCCAGACTGCCCGCCGCTGGCGGCGCACCGCCGGCACGCGCATTCCGGAGTCCCCAACCCATGTCCAGCGACAGTAGAAGTCGACCTCGTTCGACGCCAGCGATGGCCACCGCCTGACATCGGGACGGTTTGCCTGCGTTGGCGTTGCGCGAGGTCGCACCCCCACAAGGCAAAACCGATGAACCAGAAGCAATTGCTGCGCCCGGTGGCCGATGCCGCCGCATTGGCCGCACCGCTGGCGAACTACAACACCGCCGATGCGGTGGAATTCCTCAACACATTGGAACTGGCCCGCGCCGCGGAAACGCTGGCCGCGCTGCCGTTGCCGCGTGCAGTGAAGATGCTGGAAGCGCCGGAGCTGCACCGCAGCGGTGAGCTGGTGGCCGCGCTGCCGCCGGCACGCGCCGCTGCCCTGCTCGGGCTGATGGCTGACGACCGCGCCACCGACATCGTCCACGAGCTGGATGAGGAAGAACGCGCGCGGCTGATCCCGCTGCTGGGCACCGACGCCCGCCAGGTCATCCAGAAGCTGCTGAGCTACCCGCCGAACACCGCCGGCGCGCTGATGACCACCGAATACGTGGCGGTGCCCGCCAGCTGGACCGTGGCGCAGACCCTGCAGCACATCCGCCAGGTCGAGCGCACGCGTGAAACGGTGTACGCGATCTACGTGCTGGACCCGGCCAGCCAGCAGCTGCAGCAGGTGGTGACCATGCGCCGGCTGATCACCGGCCTGCCCGAGGAATCGATCCTGGACGTGGCCCAGGTCAATCCGCCGGTGACGGTGGACGCGCTGATGGACCAGGAAGAAGTCGCGCGTCTGATCCGCCGCCACGACCTGTTGGCGATTCCGGTGGTCGACGCGCAGCAGCAGATGCTCGGCATCGTCACCGTGGACGACGTGCTCGATGCGCTGATCGAGGAATCGACCGAGGACGCGCACAAGTTCGGCGGCATGGAAGCGCTGGACAAGCCCTATATGCAGATCGGCTTCTTCGAGATGCTGCGCAAGCGTGCCGGCTGGCTGAGCGTGCTGTTCCTGGGCGAGATGCTGACGGCCAGTGCGATGCAGCACTACGAGGACGAACTGGCGCGCGCGGTGGTGCTGACCCTGTTCATCCCGTTGATCATGAGTTCGGGCGGAAATTCCGGCTCCCAGGCCACCTCGCTGTTGATCCGGAGCCTGGCGCTGCGCGAACTGCGCCTGCGCGACTGGTGGAAGGTGGCCATCCGCGAGATCCCGACCGGCATGGTGCTGGGTGCCATCCTCGGCTGCCTGGCGATCGTGCGCATCGTGATCTGGCAGCTGGGTGGCCTGCATGACTACGGCGAGCACTGGATCCTGCTGGCGATCACCATCGGCGCCGCGCTGGTCGGCATCGTCACCTTTGGTTCGCTGTCCGGCTCGATGCTGCCCTTCGTCCTGAAGCGCCTCGGCTTCGACCCGGCCAGCGCCTCGGCCCCGTTCGTGGCCACCCTGGTGGATGTGACCGGCCTGGTGATCTATTTCAGCATCGCCGCGCTGATCCTGCACGGCACGCTGCTGTAACAAAAAAGGGGACGGAGGGGATTAAGTCGTTTGTGCACAAACGACTTAATCCCCTCCGTCCCCTTTTTTGGGTACCGTAGGCGCATGAGTACCTACCACCTGCAGTCCGTATTCCGTCCGCAGTCGGTCGCGGTGATCGGCGGCAGCCCGCGTGAGCGTTCGGCCGGCCGCGCAGTGATGCGCAACCTGCGCGGCACCGGCTTCCCCGGCAAGGTGGCGTGGATCAACCCGCGGCACGCCGAGATCGATGGCATCCGCACGGTCAAGCGCTTGAAGGACCTGGACTGGGTACCCGACCTGGTGGTGATCACCGCGCCGGCGGCGATCGTGCCGCAAGTGGTGCGTACAGCTGCAGAGCGTGGCGTGCAGGCGGCGATCATCCTCACCGCGCACCTGGGCGAAGGCCCGGGTTCGTTGTCCGCACAGGTAGAGGCGGTGGCGCGCAAGCATGGCCTGCGCATCCTCGGGCCGCATTGCCTGGGCGTCATCGCGCCGCACGCGCGACTCAATGCCAGCATCGCCGCGCACTTCCCGCAGGCCGGCGACCTCGCGCTGATCTCCGAATCCTCGGCCATTGCCGCCGCGCTGGTGGAGTGGGGCGTGGCGCGCTCGGTGGGCTTCTCCGCCGTGGTTTCGCTGGGCGACACGATGGACGTCGACTTCGGCGACCTGCTCGACTACTTCGCCACGGACTACCGCACCCGCGCCATCCTGCTGTATGTCGAGCAGATCAAGGACGCGCGCAAGTTCATGTCGGCCGCGCGTGCCGCCGCCCGCGCCAAGCCGGTGGTGGTGGTGAAGTCCGGTCGCGCCGAGCGCGTGCAGCCGGGCAGCCGCGATACCCATGTGCAGGCCCTGGCGCGTGCCGATGATGTGTATGGTGCGGCCTTCAATCGTGCCGGCCTGCTGCGCGTGGGTGCGCTGGACGAACTGTTCACTGCTGCCGAATCGCTGGGGCGGCTGGGCACCTTTCCCGGTCGCCGCCTGGCCATTCTCAGCAATGGCGGCGGTGTCGGCCGCCTGGCCGTGGACCAACTGATCGCGCTGCGTGGCACGCTGGCCACCCTTTCCGACAGCACGGTGGAGAAGCTCGATGCGGTGCTGCCGCAGGGCTGGTCGCGCAGCAATCCGGTGGACATCGTGGTCGACGCCGATGGTGACCGCTATGCGTCGGCCATCGAAGCACTGCTGGCCGACAACGAGAACGATGCGGTGATGGTGGTCAACGTGCCAACCGCGTTTACCTCGTCCGCCGACGCGGCGCAGGCCCTCACCCGCACGCTCGGCCTGCGCCCGCGCCATCATCGCGACAAGCCGGTGTTCGCCGTGTGGCTGGGCAACGACGACCAGGCCACCGCCACGCTCAACGCAGCACGAGTGCCGACCTATCCGACCGAGGCCGAAGCGGTACGGGGCTTCCAGCACCTGGTGCGCTACCGCGAAGCGCAGAACGCGTTGATGGAAACGCCGCCCAGCCTGCCGCAGGACTTCAGCGTCGACACGGCCACCGCGCGCGCACTGGTCGATGCCGCGCTGGCCAACGGCCAGCAGTGGCTGGACCCGCTGGCCACGCACGAGCTGCTCAAGGCCTACGGCATCCCGTCCGCGCCGGTGATGCATGCGCGCGATGCGCATGAGGCGATGGACCTGGCGCAGCCACTGCTCGAACGCGGTGCGTCCGTAGCGCTGAAGATCCTGTCGCCGGACATTCCGCACAAGTCCGAAGTGGACGGCGTGCGCCTGAATCTGTCCACGCTGCCGGCGGTGCAGAGCGCGGCCAACGCGATCCTGTCGCGTGCGCGACAGCTGCGGCCGGATGCGCGCATCGATGGCCTGCTGGTACAGCCGACCATCGTCCGCCCGAAGGCGCGCGAACTGATTGTCGGCATCGCCGATGACGCGACGTTCGGCCCGGTGATCGTGGTCGGACGTGGCGGAACCGCCGTCGAAGTGATCAACGACAAGGCGCTGGCCCTGCCGCCGCTGGACCTGCGCCTGGCCCACGAGCTGATCGGCCAGACCCGCGCTTCACGCATCCTCAAGGCCTACGGCGATGTGCCCGCCGCCGACGAGCGCGCACTGGCGCTGGCACTGGTCAAGCTGGCACAGCTGGCCGCCGACATTCCCGAAGTGCGTACGCTGGACATCAACCCGCTGCTGGTCGACGGCAAGGGCATCCTCGCCCTCGACGCGCGCGTGGCAGTGGCACCGTCGCGCATCCTGCACAAGGGCCGCGGGCATCCGCGCTTCTCGGTGTTCCCGTACCCGAAGGAGTGGGAGCGCACCATCGAACTGTCCGATGGCGGCCGCGCGTTCGTCCGCCCGGTGCGGCCGGAAGACGATGCGCTGTTCCGCGCGTTCTTCGCCCGCGTCAGCGACGAAGACCTGCGCCTGCGCTTCTTCCAGTCGGTGAAGCACTTCAGCCACGAATTCATCGCGCGCCTGACCCAGCTCGACTACGCGCGCTCGATCGCGCTGGTAGCGATCGAACCGCGCAGCGGCGAGATGCTGGGCGCAGTGCGCCTGCACGCCGATGCCGATTACCACCGTGGCGAGTACGGCATCCTGATCCGCTCGGACCTGAAGGGCCACGGCATCGGCTGGCGGCTGATGGCGATCATGATCGAGTACGCGAAGTGGCTGGGCCTGGACGTGGTCGAAGGCCAGGTGCTGCGCGAAAACAGCACCATGCTGGCGATGTGCCAGAGCCTGGGATTCAAGACCAGGCTGGACCCGGACGACCCGACGGTGATGATGGTGACCTTGCCGGTGCAGCAGGTCGAGGTGCCTGACGTGCCGCCGGTGGCGTAATTCCTGTAGAGCCGAGCCTACGCTCGGCTGCCTAGCATCATACGGGCACGCCTGAGCCGAGCATGGGCTCGGCTCTACAGCTTCAACGCGCGGGTTCCACCACCACCGCCGTGCCATAGCACAGCACTTCGGTCAGCCCGGTCATCACATCGGTGGCGTCGTAGCGCATGCCGATGATCGCGTTGGCACCCAGCTGCCGCGCGTGCTTGACCATGTCGCGGTAGGTTTCCTCGCGAGCCTGTTCGCACAGCTCGGTGTAGATGGTGATGTTGCCACCGAAGAGCGTCTGGATGCCGCCCAGGAAGTTGCCGACGATCGAACGTGAGCGCACGGTGATGCCGCGCACCACACCCAGGTTGCGCACGACGCGATGGCCGGGCAGCTCGAAGGCGGTGGTGACCAGCGCATCGTCGAAGCGCAGCGCGGGTGGGGTGGGAGTGCCGCTGTTGTAGGGGTCTGCCATGGTCGTGTCCGTGTCGCTGCCTTCTGTAGAATCGAGCCATGCTCGACAGGCTGTGCTGCAGCCGAGCATGGCGCGACTCTACAACGCAATCGCCCGTTGCGGCATGGTTCCGTCACCGTGCTGGCGCGACAATATCCCCATGACCGACCGTATTCCCCTGTTGCTGCTGCCCGGCCTGCTCAACGACGCCGAGCTGTGGCGCGCGCAGCTGGCCGACCTGGCCGATATCGCCGACTGCACCGTGGGCGACCAGACCGGTGGCGAGACCCTGCAGGCGGTGGCCGAAGACGTGCTGGCGCAGGCACCGGAGCGCTTTGCGCTGGCCGGGTTCTCGCTGGGCGGCTTCGTGGCCCAGCAGATCCTGCGCATTGCGCCGGAGCGGGTGCTGCAGCTGGCGCTGATCGACACCTCGATCCACCCCGACTCACCGGAGCGGGCCGAGCAGCGCCGCAGCCAGCGCGCCAGCGTGCGCCTGCCGGGGAAGTTCCACGGCTTCGGCGATGTGCTGATGCGCAGCTACATCGATGCCTCGCGGCTGGACGACTACGTGCTGGTGCAGCGCGTGCGCGACATGACCACCCGCCTGGGCGCGGAGGTGTTCCTGCGCCAGAGCGCGCTGGAACGCCGTGATGGTCATGATGTGCTGGCCGGTTACCGTGATCCGCTGTTGATCGTGTGTGGCGCCAATGACCGCATTACGCCACTCGCGGTGAGCGAGGAAATGCACGCGTTGGTGCCGCACTCGCAGCTGGTGGTGGTTCCCGATTGCGGGCACCTGGCGCCGATGGAAAAACCGGACGAGGTCAGTGCGGCGATGCGTGGGTGGTTGTTGCAGGCGCGATGCTGACCGGGTCGATGGAGGCATCGTTCCAGCCCATCCGGTTGTAGAGGTGGTAGCGCAGAACGCCGATACGCTCATGCAATATCACTTCGACCAGCAATAGATTGAATGTGGAGGGCAACCACCCCCGGGTGGCACGGAGGCGGTCGCTGGGCAGGCCTTCGGCCACGACGCCGAAGTGACGGAAGTAGATCAAGCTCCGCGTGAGATGCAGGCCCGAGGTGACCAGCACCACCCGCGAACTGTCATATCCGATGATCGCGCTGCTGTTCCTGGCGTTCTCCCAGGTGTTCGCGCTGGTGCGCTCGCGGACGATATGCTCGGTGGGCACGCCCAGTGCCATCAGTTCGCGTGCGTAGACATCGGCCTCAGCGACATCGCCGTTGGCAGTGACGCCTCCGCTGGCAAGCACCGTACAGACCTCCCGCGTGCGATCGCATTCGTGGTAACGCTGTGCAGCCCTCATCAGGCGGCTGTAACCGGCCAGCCCGGGCCTGGGGCCATGGGCATCGTGATCGATTCCGGCACCCAGCAGTACGATCACAGTGCGTGGATGTAGCGCATGTTGAGTGACACGCGGCGTGTCCTGCGCGCGGTCCAGCAGCCATTGCGTGATCGGCGGGCTGGCGCTGGCTGCAATGGCCATGGGAAGCGTCGCCAGAAGTGCAGCGCTGCGCAGGCGGCGTTTCAAGACCAGCACGCTGCATGAAAGCAGCAGGAGAAGCGTCAATGTCAGCATGGTGGTCCATGAGGGAAGTTTGAAAGGATTCCGATGGCGTAGTGCATTCGTTGCCTACATGCTGGGTGCCATGGACCTGAAGCGACTGTCACTCCCGGCCCGATGTGCTGCCATCGTAGGCGGAATCATGCTCGCGGTGGCTGCAGGGCATCTGTTGGGTGGCTGCTTTCCACAGTTGTTCGTACAGATCCATCAGCGGATGCAGTAGCTCGTGGGTCATGCATGCTGACGCCTGAGGTCTCCAGTCAGGCGTAACAGGGCGCAGGAATACATCCATTCAAGTGTTGAATGCGACAGATGGAGGAAGGCGATGCAGAGCTTGAAGTCCCGGGTTGGGCTGCACTCAGGTCCACACGCCATGGACCGGCCTGAGCTTGGGGAACGCTCGATGCTGGGTCTCATTGCGGCAACGTCGCCTCACCAGCTCCCATCATTCACCGCAGCATTGGACGCGGCGATATCGCAGTGGATGAGCATGGCGAAGGAAGAATCCTTCGGTGGCATGGAGCAGGAGCTGGCGCGCCTGCATGCCTTGAAGAGCGTTACCTCGGCGTTGGGCAGCGCCGGAGTTGCGCTGGCCTGCGACGCGTTGAGTGACTGTCTCCGCTCGGGTACAGAAGCGCGCGCTGTGCGGCGGCGGGCATGCGCGTTGGCACTGTCTGCGCAGCGTCTTCTGCATCGTGCGACGACGCATTTCCGGATGGAAGGGGGCTGACGTGCACGAGCCCCGTGTGTCCTCGCAGGCCTCCGCACCGGCAGCATTGCTGCAGGCAGCCCGTGCGCTGGAGATGCACCGCCTGGCCTGGCTTCTGTCGTCCCTGCAGGAGCCACGCGCCAGCGGATTCCGGGTGCTGCTGCAGGCACTGGTGGTGCTATGGTGCTGGCTGTGGGTGGATGGTCCGCAGCCGGTTCTGGCCAATGAGGCGGCCCGTGCGTTGCCGGTGGCCGTTGCACTGCTTGCGGTATCCGTGACATGGGCACTCGTTGCAAGTCTCTGCATGGAGCGCTGCCACCGCTGGTGCGATGGGGTAGGCCTTCTGCTCAGCCTGGCAATGGTTGCGATCCAGGTGAATGCGGCGTTCATCCTGTTGATGACGCTCAATGCAGCCCTGCCTTTCCTCGTGATCTCCGCCACCGCAGTGTATGGCCGCAGGGCAATTGCTCCCGCGATTGCATCGACTGCGCTGGCATTGCTGTGGGCCGCGCCTGAAGGTTACTGGGTCTCTCGGCCCGCCTACCTGGCCTACGCGCTGGCATTGACGGTCCTGTTGCCGCTGGTGGTGGCGTCGCTGGTAGCCGCGATGCGTGACATAGCGCTGCGTGCCATTGCTTCGCGTGAGGCACAGGGCCGATTCGTCAGTACGATGAGCCACGAGCTGCGGACGCCGCTGAACGCCATCATCAGTGGGATCCAGCTGCTGGAAGTGGGGACGGTAAGTGTGGCCCAACGGCATGCACTGGCGACGGTCGCCACGCAGGCGCAGGCGCTCAGGCACCGTATCGATGATGTACTGGACGTGGCCAGTATCGATGGTGGCCGGCTGCAGTTGCGGCTTCATCCTTGTTCGCTGCGTTCGATCATGGAAGGGGTACAGGCGACCTGCATGCCCGCTGCCGCCGACAAGGGCGTACTTCTGCAGCTGGATGGGAGTGAGCCCGATGTCTGGATGCTGGCAGACGGCGGCCGTATCGAACAGGTGGTGACCAATCTCGTCTGCAACGCCATCAAGTTCAGCCCTATGGCGGGCGAGGTATCGGTATCCATCAATGCTGCCCGGTCAGGTGACGACTGGCAGGTTCAGATCGAGGTCTGCGATTCCGGCTTGGGGATCGAAGACGCGGATCTGGAGATGATCTTCTCGCCGTTCGTACAGCTCAGCCAAGGAGAGGCACGCTGCGAGCAGGGTGTCGGGCTGGGGCTGTACATCGTTCGGCTGATTTCCGATGCCATGGGCGGAACGATAAGCGTGGGCCGCAGCGAAGCAGGCGGTGCCTCGTTCGTGTGGCGCTTCACCGTGGCCTCCACCTTGGAGGTGGACTCTCCTCCTTCCCTTGATCAGCTTCTTCAGTCACATGCAGCATCGGTTCGACCGCTGCACTGCCTGCTGTTCGAGGACGTGGAAACCAACCGTGAGGTGGTGGAGCGCCTGCTGCAGAGCGCCGGCCATCGCCTCAGCTCCCGCCATGATGGCCACGATGCGCGGAAAGTGATCATGGCGCTCGGACCTGATGTGATGCTGCTGGATCTGCACATGCCGGGCTGCAGCGGATGGGAGGTGCTGGAGTCGGTAGCCAGGGACCCCGGCGCGCCACCGGTTCTTGTAATGAGCGCGGATACGCGGGTACAGGTGATTGAAAGAGCCCGCGCGCTGGGGGCTGCCGGTTTTCTATGCAAGCCACTGGACATCCACGACGTGCTGGATATGTTGCGCGGTGTTGCCGAGCGCTGACCGACCGGTAGGTGCCGACCTTGGTCGGCACGGTGTTTCATCGATCGATCAGACGTCTGCGCCGACCAGGGTCGGCGTCTACCAGAGCGGTTGCGCGCCGTCTTGGAATCAATCCCAGGCCGGGGCGATGCCTTCCGGGTTGGCCAGGCGATGGCCGCGGTCAAGCTTGGCGATCTGTGCCATGTCTTCGTCGGTCAGGCGGATCGCTGCTGCCTCCAGGTTGCTGGCCAGGTTCTCGCGCTTGGTCGAGGACGGAATGACCGAGAAGCCCTGCTGCAGCGCCCAGGCCAGCGCGATCTGCGCCGGCGTGGCCTGGTGGCGGCCGGCAATGGCCTGGATCACCGGGTCCTTGATTACCTCGCCATAGGCCAGGCTCATGTAGGCGGTGATGTGGATGCCGTTGTCCTGCAGGAATTTCACCAGCAGGCGATTCTGCAGGTACGGGTGGATCTCGATCTGGTTGGTGGCGATGGCGCCGTCACCCAGGATGCCGATCGCCTTGCGGGTCTGCGCGATGGTGAAGTTGGAGATGCCGATCTCCTTCGTCAGGCCCTGTGCCTTGGCCTCGGCCAGTGCGGTCAGGTACTCCTCCATCGGCACGTCGACCTTGCCGTTCGGCGACGGCCAGTGGATCAGCGTCAGGTCCACATGATCGGTACGCAGCTTTTCCAGGCTGGTACGCAGGCTGGCCAGCAGCGCTTCGCGCTTGAACGCGGTGATCCAGACCTTGGTGGTCAGGTAGATCGCTTCGCGCGGCACGCCGGAGTCGGCGATGGCCTGGCCGACCTCGGCTTCATTGCCGTAGATCTGCGCGGTATCGATGGCGCGGTAGCCGGCATCCAGCGCGTTGCGCACGGAGTCGATCACGGTCTGGTCTTTCAGGCGGAAGGTGCCGAGACCGAAGGCGGGGACTGTCATGAGGGGCTCCAGCAGGGGGGAGGGAGACGGGAATATCCACGAAAGGGTAGGCCAGCACCCGTGTGCATGCCGGCAACGGTGCATTGCACCACCGTGTACGACCACGAGGCCGCTGCGGGCCGCGGTGTGTGCGGACCGGTTTGTGGGTGCGGACCATTGGTCCGCACGGATTCCTGCCATCGCCCGACCAACGGCCGGGCGCCACCCGTGCGGCGGTGGATGCTGCCGGCCGCTGGCCGGCAACCGGATCACTCAGGCCGCGCGCGCCAACGCGTCCTTCGCTGTCGCCGTGGCCGACAGGTCGAACACATCCACCGCATCGATCAACCGGTTCGCCTGCTGTTCCAGGCTGCGCGCCGCGGCGCTGGCTTCTTCCACTAGCGCGGCGTTCTGCTGGGTGGTGCCGTCCATCTGGATCACCGTCTGGCTGACCTGTTCGATGCCTGCGCTCTGCTCCTGCGACGCCGCGGAGATCTCGGCCATGATGTCGGTCACGCGCTGCACCGAGGCGACGATCTCGGCCATGGTGTCACCGGCCTCGCGCACGCGCTGCGCACCCTCACCGACCTGTTCCACCGACGCCTCGATCAGCGATTTGATCTCCTTTGCCGCCGCCGCAGAGCGCTGCGCCAGGGTGCGCACTTCGCTGGCGACAACCGCGAATCCGCGGCCCTGCTCACCGGCGCGTGCCGCTTCCACCGCAGCGTTCAGCGCCAGGATGTTGGTCTGGAAGGCGATGCCATCGATCACGCTGATGATCTCGGCGATCTGCCGCGACGACGTTTCGATCGCACCCATGGTCGCCACCACCTGCCCGACCACGCTGCCACCGTGTGAGGCGACACTCTGTGCACCGATCGCCAGTTGGTTGGCCTGGCGCGCGTGCTCGGCATTCTGGCGCACGGTGGAGGTCAGCTCTTCCATGGATGCCGCGGTCTCTTCCAGATTGGCGGCCTGCTGTTCGGTGCGGCGCGACAGATCATTGTTGCCGGCGGCAATCTCTGCGGCAGCGGTATGGATGTTGCCGGAGGCATGCTTGATGTCGGTGACGATGGTTGCCAGCTGCGCGGCAGTGGTGTTGGCATCGCCGGCGATGCGCGCGAACACGCCCTGGAAATCGCCGTGCATGCGCGCGCCGAGGCGGCCGCCGGCGATGGCACGCAGCATGCTGGAGACCTCGCCCAGGTTCAGCTCGGTAGTCTGCATCAGGCGGTTGAGGCCCTCGACCATCGCATGGAAATCATGCTCGAAGCGCGCACTGTCGCCGCGCTGGCTGAAGTCACCGGCGGCCGCCGCTTCGGCCAGGCGGCGGATTTCGCCGTTGATCGCACCGAGGTTGTGCTTGACCGCATCCAGCGCTTCGGTGATCACTGCCTTCTCGCCGGGCAGGCGTTCCATGTCCTGGCTGAGGTCGCCGACGGCGTAGCGGCCCATGATTGAGATCGCGCGCATCTTCACCCGGATGTGTGCGTCGACCAGCGTGTTGCAGTCGGCCACCATGGTGCCGAACGCGCCGGGGAAGGCAGCGGCGTCCATGCGATGGCTGATGGTGCCGGCCTCGTGCGCCTGGGCCATCGCGGCCTGCGCATCCAGCACGCCGCGCAGCGTGGACTGCAACGCCTGCATCGCCTGGGCGAGGCGTCCGATCTCGTCGCGGCTGCGCACCTGCACCACGTGCTGCAGATCGCCGGCAGCCACTGCGCGTGCAGCGGCTTCCACCGCCAGTACCGGCTGCACCACGGCGCGCCGCAGCCACCAGGCCAGGCCGATCAGCAACAGCACCGCGGCCAGCACCGTCAGTGACGCGCACAGCAGCAGGGTCTGCCGCGCCTGCTGCGCACGTGCCGCCAGCGCCGCTTCGGCCACCTGCGTGGCATGCGCGCTCAGTGCATCCAGAGCGGTCGCCACCGCGCGATCCTTGCCGCGCACCAGGTTGTCGCCGGCGGCCGGATCGTAGCCGGCCGCGGCAAATGCCTGCAGCGCCGCGTGATAGTCCTGCTGCAGCTGCGCGTGCAGGCCAACGAACGCCTGGGCCAGTTCACGCGTGCGCGCGTCCGGGCTGGTCACCAGGCCCTTGGCCAGCCGTTCGACCAGGCGGCCTTCGTTGTCGAAAGCGTCCAGGTGGCGCTGACGCAACGCGTCGTCGTGGCCGCGGAGCAGCACGTTCTTCCATTCCTGCACCTGGCCACGGAACTCACGCTGCAGGCGTTCGGCGTCGCGGCTGTGCGTGACTTCGGGCGGAACCTCGGTGGACAACTTGAACCAGGCGGAGGCCAGGCCAGCCAGCGCGCACAGCAGGACCACGGCCAAGCCAACAGACACCGCGCCGAGCAGCTTGGACTGCAGGCGCGGAGCACGGACAGACGCATTCATGGGGAAGCACTCTCGGGAAGGGGCATTGCGGTATCGACCCGCCAAGCTCCCGCTGAAGTGCGACGGAAATCACATTAGCGTTTCGTTTAGTGATGTGAAGGAACTGTTTCATAGGACAAATGTGTCCGTATGGAACAAATGTGGACCCTGGACAGGGGATATAAATGTAACTATCGTAGTTACATGAAGACCGCGAACCCGCTCTCCGACGCCCTGCACGTGATGGCGCATCTGGTCGGCCAGGACGGCCCGCGCACCTCCGAGCAGCTGGCGTCCTGCCTGCCGACCCATCCGGTGGTGATCCGCCGCCTGCTGGCGCAGCTGCACAGGGCGGGCCTGGTTCGCAGCGCCCGTGGCCATGGCGGTGGCAGCCACCTGGCCCGTGATGCTGCAACGATCACCCTGCATGACATCTATCTGGCCGTGGGCGCACCACCGCTGGTGCAGGTCGGTGCCCGCGATTCCGGCGGCGGCTGCCCGATCCAGCAGCTGGTCAACAGCGCTTTGCTGGAGGGTGCACGCGAAGCACAGCGCCTGCTCGAACAGCGCCTGCGGGCGACCACACTGGACAAGCTCGGCGCCGACTTCGCCCGCCACCTCGCCCATCATCGCTCCCTGGAAGGTCACCATGAATCCTGATGTGCTCATCGTCGGCGGCAGTTATGCCGGCATTGCCGCGGGCCTGATCCTGGCCCGTGCCCGCCGCCCGGTCACCGTCATCGACGCCGGTTTGCCGCGCAATCGTTTCGCCAGCCATTCGCACGGGGTGCTGGGGCTGGATGGCATCAGCGGTGCCGAGCTGCTGAAGGCCGCGCGCCAGCAACTGCTGGACTACCCCAGCGTGCGCTGGGTGCATGCCGAGGCCGTGCAGGCCACCGCCGGCGCAGAGGGTGTGGAAGTGCGAACCGCCGACGGGCAGGTGCTCGCCGCGCGCAAGCTGCTGCTGGCAAGCGGTATCGCCGACCAGCTGCCGGAGCTGCCCGGGCTGGCCGAGCGCTGGGGCAGCACCGTGCTCCACTGCCCCTATTGCCACGGTTACGAAGTGGGCGGTGGCGCCATCGGGCTGCTTGGTGGGCATCCGATGTCCGCCGGCAAGGCGCCGCTGTTTGCCGACTGGGGCAATGTCACCTTCTTCAGCCAGGGCCTGCCGATCACCGATGAGGAACGGGCTGCCATGCAGCAGCGTGGCGTGCGGATCGAGACGTCGCCGGTGCTGGGCGTGCAGGGCGACCAGCCGACCTGGCTGGAAGTGGAGCTGGCCGATGGCCGCCGCATCGCCCAGCGTGCGCTGTTCGTGCCGGCCACCCAGGCGATGGCCACGCCGCTGGTGCAGCAGCTCGGCTGCGTGCTGGCCGAGAGCCCGTTGGGCGTGCTGATCGAGGTCGATGCGATGAAGCAGACCTCGGTGCCGAACGTGTATGCCGCAGGCGATGCGACCACGGTCGGCAACATCACGTTGGCCGCTGCCGAGGGCGTGCGGGCAGGTATCGGCGTGCACCACGCGCTGGTGGCCGAGGACAGCATGCCGCGTTGAATGTCCCGGGGTCAGATCCCTTTCGCAGAAAGGGATCTGACCCCCGACGCAACGTGCTGCTCTGGTAGAGGCCGGCCTTGGCCGGCACCGCTCCATTACCCCTTCACGCACAACACCTGGCGCAGCGTGTGCACCACGTCGACCAGGTCCAGCTGCGCGGCCATCACATCGTCGATCGACTTGTACGCGGCCGGTGACTCGTCCAGCACGCCGCTGTCCTTGCGGCATTCCACATGCGCGGTGGCCTCGCGGTGCTGGGCCAGCGTGATCTGCTGGCGCGCGGCGCCACGGCTCATCACCCGGCCGGCACCGTGGCTGCAGCTGTTGAAGCTGTCCGCGTTGCCCTTGCCACGCACGATGTAACTGCGCGTGCCCATGCTGCCGGGAATGATGCCCAGCTCACCCTTGCGGGCACTGACGGCCCCCTTGCGCGTCACCAGCAGCTCCTGTCCGTGGTGCGTTTCCTTCTGCACGTAGTTGTGGTGGCAGTTCACTGCCATCGCCGCCAGCTGGAACTTCGGCAGCCGGTGGCGCATCTCGGCCAGCACGCGCGACATCATCGCCTCGCGGTTCTGCCGGGCGTAGTCCTGTGCCCACGACACGGCTTCGACGTAGTCATCGAACAGCGGCTCGCCTTCCATGAAGAACGCCAGGTCCTTGTCCGGCAGGTGGAAGCCCAGCACGCGCCGGGCCAGTTCCTCGCGCGCCTTCTCGATGAAGTAGGTACCGATCAGGTTGCCGGTACCGCGCGACCCGCTGTGGAGCATCACCCACACCGTATCCGTCTCGTCCAGGCACAGTTCGATGAAGTGGTTGCCGCCACCCAGCGTACCGAGCTGGCGGTCGAGCTTGTCGGTGCCGATCCTGCGGTGCCTGTCCTTGATCTTCTCCAGGCCGGCGGCCAGCCCGGACTGCACCAGCCGGGTATGGATGCTGTCGGGCATGCGCTGATGCTCGCCGCCGCGCCCGTTGCCGACCGGGATGCTGCGCTCGATGCTGTTGCGCAGCTGCCGCAGGTCATCGGGCAGGTCGTTGGCGCGCAGCGTGGTGCGCACGGCCGCCATGCCGCAGCCGATGTCGACGCCGACCGCCGCCGGGATGATTGCACCGCGGGTCGGGATCACCGAGCCGACGGTCGCGCCCTTGCCCAGGTGCACGTCCGGCATCACCGCCACCCACGGCCCGACGAACGGGATCGCGGCGATGTTGCGCAGCTGCTCATGCGCCTGCGCCTCCAGTGGCACGCCGTTGACCCAGCCCTTGATCGGCGTGCTGCCCTCGGCATGCAGCCATTGATAATTGTGTTGAGTGTCCATGTCTTCGTGTATGTCCTTGATGGGCCGGCGGCGCGTCCCTGCGCCACCGCGACCCCCTACCTGATCGTCACCAGCTGCTTCAGCACGCCGTCCAGGCCGCCGAACACGGTGAGCTTGTCGATCTTCTCGGTGACCTTCTCCAGCGCCTCCAGCTCCTTCAGGCGCATCAACACCGGGTTGTCCTCGATCAGCTTTGCGGTGTTGAGCTGCGAACGGGTGGCATTGGCCTCCTCGCGGCGGCGGATCACGCTGGCCTGGGCCTGCTTCTCGGCCAGCACCACGCCGTTGAGAATCTCCTTCATCTCGCCCGGCAGGATCACGTCCTTGATGCCCACGCCAAGCAGACGTACACCGTGGCCCTCGATCGCGGCCTGCACATGGGCGGCGATCTCACCGTCCAGTGCCGCCTTGTCACCCAGCAGCTCGTCCAGGCTGCGCGCGGCAATCGCCTGGCGCAGGCCGAACTGCAGCTGACGATAGATGAACTCATCAGCATTGCTGAGCGAGCGGTGTGCGCGCACCGGGTCGACCACCTGCACGGTCGCGGCCAGGTTCACCCGCAGGGTCACCTTGTCGCGGCTGAGCAGCTCCTGGCCGGATACGTCCAGCGAACGCGCACGCAGCTCCACACGCTCCACCGACACGTTGCCGTTGAAGTTCCAGAACGCGTGCAGGCCGGCGTCCAGGGTCTGCCGCAGCGTGCCATCGATGAACAGCAGGCCCACCGACTCGCTCGGCACGGTGCTGATCACCGCCACACGCGGCAGCACGCCCAGCTGGCCCAGCCGCTGCTGCACGTCCGCCGGGACGCGCGGCTCGTCACCCAGTGCCATCACGCGCACCTGGGTGTCGACAGAACCGCGCCAGTACAGGCGGCGGCTGCCCGGCGGAAGCACTTCATCGATGCGGCCGTTGCGCAGCACCAGGCCGACCTCGCTGGCGCCGACGTTGGCCAGCACGAAGTGCGTGTCCAACCGCGCGCCCAGTGCCTCGATCAGGCTGTCCTGGTCGCTGCCGGTGTAGGCCGTGCCCTTCGATGCAGTGTGGATGTCCACGTGCGGGCGGCCGCCGAACGGCGACAGGCGGTGCACGCCGGGCAGCAGGATCTGCTGGAAACGACGGTTGCGATACACCAGGCCGCGCTCGCCGTCGCCGATCACGACCTTGATGGTCCAGAACATGGGAGTCTCTCCTTGTATGGCTCTGGTGGTTCGACCCGTTGCAGATGAATCGCCATGACCCGGGTCGATCAGGTCGTGGCGAGGCCGCCTGCACACCACGTGCAGGCAGCGGAAGAGGGCGGCCATCGGCGGACGGTCCGCGCGCGGAGCCTTCGGTGCACCGGCAGTGCTGCCATCGTCGTTCCCGGCAGGCAGCACCGGGGCGGAACGTGGCTGGCAGTGACGGCGGGCCGAGGCCCGGCGTGCGGTCCGTTGCCTTCCACGCCCCGCCCGAGGGCAGTGACCGTGGACGGCGACGATGGCCGCTGGGGCTTGCGCCCCGGGTGTTGCTTCAAGTCATGACGTGACAGGTCATGTGGTTGGAGTGGGAGTCGAACCCACGACAGACGGAATCAGGATCCGTTGCTCTACCCGACTGAGCTATCCAGTGGTGAACCGCGCGGAATCGAACCGCGTGCCGGCGAACCGGCGCCTGCCTCCAGCAGGCGATCCAGGCGATGGCATGTCCGCGACCTCCGGCATACGCCACGGCAACGCCGCGCGCACCAGCCCGTGGTTGAAACGGGACCGTTGGTAGTCGAGGGTGCAGGCCACCGACATTATCGGCGAGCGATAATGTTTGGTTGCGATGCAGATAATGTCCAGGCGTTGCCATGCACGCGGAGAAAATCCTCCGGCACGGCAGAAAAACCTGGATCAGTGAGCGGCGGGTCGCCGCGCGGGGTGCAGTTCTGGCATCGCGGGTCCTTGTGCCGACGCAAACGAAAACGCCCCCGGGACTTGCGTTCCGAGGGCGTCGTCAGGCCTCGGAGATCGGGGTGGCCGATCTCCGCAGGGCGGGCATCAGGCCGTTGTCAGCTGGTCTTCCTTGCCGAACGCACACGCCGGCCGGTCCATGCGCAGGCATGGCAGCAGTTTGGCGATGGCGACGGAATGCGCGTTCAAGGGAAGTTTCCAGTGGGTGTTGAAACGAGGTGCGCACGATAAACCACGATTTAGTCGCGCGCAACCATTTTGTTGAATTATTTTCTTCGATGTACCTGTCAGGCCGGCCAGCGGCCGGCACTGCCGGGTCTCATGATTCCGCGCTGGCGGCATCCAGCTGCGCGACATCCTGCACGCTCAGCGATACGTTCGCTGCGGCCAGCAGGTCGTGCAGCTGTTCGACGCTGGTGGCGCTGACGATCGGCGCGGTGATCGACGGCCGCGCGATCTGCCAGGCCAGTGCGATCTGCGCGGCGCTGGCGCTGTGCTTGCTGGCTACGTCATCCAGCGCCTGCAGGATGCGCAGGCCGCGCGGGTTCAGATAGCGCTTCACTACCGTCTCGCCACGTGCCGGACTCTTGGCCGCATCGGCCGGCGTGCGGTACTTGCCGCTGAGGAAGCCACTGGCCAGCGCGTAGTAGCCGATCACGCCGATCTGCTCGCGCTGCACCAGCGGTTCCAGTTCCTTTTCGTAGCCGGCGCGGTCGTACAGGTTGTACTCCGGCTGCAGGGTTTCGTAACGCGGCAACTTGTAGTCGGTGGACACCTTCAGCGCATCGGCCAAGCGCGTGGCGCTGTAGTTGGAAGCACCGATCGCACGCACCTTGCCGGCCTCGATCAGGCGGCCGAACGCGGCCAGCGTGGCTTCCAGCGGCGTCGACTCGTCATCCTCGTGGGCCTGGTACAGATCGATCACGTCGGTCTGCAGCCGGCGCAGCGAATCCTCGACCGCCGCATTGATGTTGTCCGGGGTCAGGCCGGGGCGTTCGGCCCACTTCGCCACCTTGGTCGCCAGCACCACCTTGTCGCGCTTGCCGCTGCGGGCGAACCACTTGCCGATCAGCGTTTCCGATTCCCCGCCCGAATTGCCCGGCACCCAGGCCGAGTAAACGTCGGCGGTGTCGACCAGGTTGAAGCCGGCATCGACGAAGGCATCGAGCAGGGCGAAGCTGGCCTTCTCATCGGCGCTCCAGCCGAACACGTTGCCACCGAAGGCGAGCGGACGTACATGCAGGCCGGAACGGCCCAGTTCGCGGGTTGCCGTCATGGGCACGGACTCCTTGGGGGAAGTGTTCCAGAATAGAACGCGATGTGTGACCGTGCTGCGGCGACGACCACAAAACAGTGTTCCGCGACGCGCACGCCGCTAACGTTTTGTGAACACCTGGGACGCTGCGACTGCTAGTCTCGCCGCATCTTCCGCTGGAGTCGTCCCGATGATGCCTGCTTCGTCCCTGCGTGGTTGCCGCCTGCTGCTTGCTTCGGCCCTGCTTGCTGCTGTTCCCGCGTTCGCCGCACCGGCCACGGTGGCACCGGCGAAGATCGAGGTCTTGCCGGCCATCGACGCGGCGGTAAAGGCGCCCACCCGCGATGCCAACAACGTCAAGCGCGATGGCTTCCGCCATCCGGCGCAGACGCTGTCATTCTTCAAGGTGGCACCGGAAAAGACCGTCATCGAGATCACCCCCGGCAACGGCTGGTACTCGGAGATCCTGGCGCCGCTGCTGCATGACAAGGGCCATTACGTCGCTGCGGTGGTCGATCCGATGGCGGTGCCCGAGGGTCGCGGCCGTGACTACCAGCAGCGCAGCCGCGACAGCCTGGAAAAGAAGTACGCCGGTGCACCCGCGCAGTTCGGCAGGACCGCCGTGGTCGCCTACGATCCGGCCAAGCCGGTGTTCGGCCCGGCCAATTCAGCCGACGTGGTGCTGACCTTCCGCAACGTGCACAACTGGCGCAAGGCCGGCCAGGCGCAGGGCATGTTCCAGGGCTTCTTCAACGTGCTCAAGCCGGGTGGCGTGCTGGGTGTGGTCGAGCATCGCGCCAAGGCCGACGTGGCCGACGACGATGACACCGGCTATGTCGGCCAGCAGCAGGTGATCGCAATGGCCGAGGCCGCCGGCTTCAAGCTGGACGCGCGCAGCGAGGTCAACGCCAACCCGCGCGACACCAAGGATCACCCCAATGGCGTGTGGACGCTGCCGCCGACCAGCCAGCACGACAAGGCCGATGATGCGAAGTACCAGGCGATCGGTGAAAGCGACCGCATGACCCTGCGCTTCATCAAGCCGTAAGGGGGGCATGCGCTGACCCTGTAGAGCCGAGCCCACGCTCGGCTCATCGCGCGCAGCGCGACAGGGAACAACAGGAGCCGAGCATGGGCTCGGCTCTACAGGGACGTGGCGCGTGGCGAGGCGTGGGACAATGCCTTACCCGCCGCCCGCCGCCCGCCGCCCGCCGTGCCTGCAATGCTGATCGCCTTCAACAAGCCCTTCAACGTGCTCTGCCAGTTCACCGACCGCAGCGTGCCGCCGCGGCCGACCCTGGCCGGGTTCGGCCTGCCGCCGCGCGTGTATGCCGCCGGCCGCCTGGATCATGACAGCGAGGGCCTGCTGCTGCTGACCGACAACGGCACGCTGGCGCACAAGCTCACCGACCCCAGGCACAAGGCCGACAAGACCTACTGGGTGCAGGTGGAAGGCACGCCCGGTGACGAGCAGCTGCAACAGCTGCGCGATGGCGTTGTGCTCAACGATGGGCCGACCCTGCCGGCGAAGATCGAGCGCCTCGACCCAGCGCCGACGCTGTGGACGCGCGATCCGCCGGTACGTTTCCGCAAGACCGTGCCGGACAGCTGGCTGGCGATCACGATCCGCGAGGGCCGCAACCGCCAGGTGCGGCGGATGACTGCAGCGGTGAACCTGCCGACGCTGCGGCTGGTGCGGGTATCGATGGGGCCGTACCGGCTGGACGACCTGCAGCCGGGGCAGTGGCGGCAGATCGGTTGAAACAGAAAGGGCCGGAGGCCTTGCGGCGTCCGACCCTCATGCGGTGCCTCAGGGTCAGATCCCTTCCCGTGGAAGGGAGCCGACCCTGGCACATTCACGCGTCGCTGCCGATATCGCTGTGCTCGTCCACGACGGTGTCGTTGCGGCGGTCACGCGCGCTGATGCGCTGCGCCTGCCCATTCACCACGTGGCCATTGGCGGCCTTCTTCTTCTGCTGCTTGCGGTACAGCGCATAGCCGAGCAGGCCGACACCCACCGCAGCAGCGGCCACGGCCACTGCGGGATTGCGGCGCACGAACTTGGTCGCGGCCTTGCCGCCAGTCTTTACTGCGCCGATGGCGGCGCCGGTCTTGATCCAGTCCGCATTGCGCAGGCTGCCACCGGCGCTCTTCAGGCCATCGCCGGCGGTGTGGGCCAGCTCCAGGGCGCGCTCCAGAGCGCGGTCGGTGATTACGGTCAGCTTGCTCATGCGGGGGTCCTTTGCCTCGGGTCGAAGTCCAGTGTCGCGCGTTGCCCGTAAACGGTATGTCAGCCGGGGACGCACGTGGTGTGACTCTACCGCAGCCATTCAGGATCAGGCAGGGTGGGGGCGGATCCCTTTCTTTTGGGAAAGGGCTCTGACCCCGGCGCGGTGTATGGGGGCAGAGCCCACTGCGATGCAATGGGATCCGACCCCGCCCTCAGGTTCCGCGCGGCTTTGCCCGGTGCGTGGCCGTGGCTGTCCACGGATCATCCGGCCATGGATGGCGCGGGTAACGGCCTTTCATTTCCTTTTTCACTTCGGCGTAAGTGTTTTCCCAGAAGTTGCGCAGGTCCTGGGTGACCTGCAGCGGGCGGCCGCCGGGGGAGAGCAGGTGCAGGGTCAGCGGCACGCGGCCATCGGCGATGCGCGGCGTGTCGGCCAGGCCGAACAGTTCCTGCAGTTTCACCGCCAGCACCGGCGGCAGCGGATCACCACTCTCGCTGTCCAACGCGTAGGTGATCGGCCGCTCCAGCCCGGACGGCACGGTGATGCGGGTCGGCGCATTGCGCTCGACCAGCTGCCGTTGTGACCATTCCAGCGGCGACTTCAGTGCCTCGCCGAAACTGGCCTCATCCAGCGCGTCCAGGCGGCTCTTGCCGGCGAACGCGGGTTGCAGCCACTGCGTGAGATTGGCCAGCAGGGCCGCGTCGCTGCAGTCGGGCAGGTCCAGCTCCGGCATCCAGCGCCGCAGTGACTCGACGCGCGCCTGCCACTGGCGCAGGCCCTCGGTCCACGGCAGCGCCTGCAGACCGAGTTCAGCCACCGCGGCGGTCAGTGCCTGCGCGGCGTGCTGCGGATCGACCCGGCCGGCCGAGCGGCTGTCCAGCACGATGCGGTCGAAACGGGTCTCGCGCAGTGCCACCAGGGCGCGTCGCTCGCTGTCCCAGCGCACTACGTCTTCGGTGACGAAGCGATCCGGCCACGCCTTGCGCAGCCGATCCTCGTCCACCGGTGCGGCACGCAGCAGCAGTGCATCGCGCGCCTCGAAGCGCAGTTCGCTGGCCACCAGCCACGGCTCACCGCGCAGGTCGCTCAGCTCGTGCAGGCGCGCGCTGCGGCCATTGGCCAGCAGGTAGCGCAGAGGATCGCTGGGATGCTGGAAGCCAATTCGATCGGGGAAGGCATGAGCGAGCAGGTCGCCCAGCTCATGGGCCTCGATGCTGGCCGGCGGCGTGGCTTCGCAGCGCAGGCGGCGACGCCAGTGCTTGGCGGCGGCATCGATCGCGGCCAGCCCGCTGCGGTTGGCATCGCCCGGTGTGCGGCCATTGCGGAACGCGGCCAGTGCGCGCCAGCGGGCCGCCAGGGCGTCGCCGCCGTGGCGCAACGGGTCGCGCGCCTCCAGCAGCGCGGCCAGGTCGGCAGCCAGCGCCTGGGCGCGGGCATCGGGCGCTGCCAGCAGCATCGCCGCCATCCGTGGATGCGTGCCCAGCGCCAGCACACGCCGGCCCAGTTCGGTGATCGCGCCACTGCTGGACAGGGCGCCGAGCCGCTGCAGCAGTTCGCGCGCCGCGCCCATCGGACCCGCCGGGGGCGGATCGAGGAAGCGCAGATCGCTGCTGCCCCAGGCCGCCAGTTCCAGTGCCAGTCCGGCCAGTTCCACCTGGTCGATTTCGGCGCGGCGCTGCGGTTCCAGCCGCTGCGACTGTGGCCACAGCCGCCAGGCCACGCCCTCGGCGACGCGGCCGGCGCGGCCCGCGCGCTGGTCGGCCGATGCCTGCGCGATGGCCACCACGTCCAGCCGGGTGAACCCACTGTTGGGGTCGTAGCGCGGTTCGCGTGCCTGGCCGCTGTCGATCACCACGCGCACGCCGGGCAACGTCACCGACGACTCGGCGACGTTGGTCGCCAGCACCACGCGCCGGCGGCCATCGCTGGCCACCTGAAGTACGCGCGCCTGTTGTTCCACGGGCAGTTCACCGTGCAGCGCCAGGACCTCGACATCGCCATTGAGCGATTCCTGCAGGCCCGCCTGCACCCGCGCGATCTCGCGCTGGCCGGGCAGGAACACCAGCAGGTCACCGGGGTGCTCGGCCAGGGCCTGCTGCACCGCGCGGCGCACTTGCAGTTCCAGCGCCTCATCGCGGCGCGCCGGGAAATGGCTGATCGCCACCGGGTAGCTGCGGCCCTCGCTGCTCAGCCGCGGCGCATCGAGAAAGCGTGCCAGCCGCTCGCCGTCCAGCGTGGCCGACATCACCACCAGGCGCAGGTCATCGCGCAGCTGCGCCTGCACATCCAGCGCCAGCGCCAGGCCGAGGTCGCCGCTGAGATGGCGCTCGTGGAATTCGTCGAACAGGATCGCACCGACCTCTTCCAGCATCGGGTCGTCCTGCAGCATGCGGGTCAGGATGCCTTCGGTGACGACCTCGATGCGCGTGCGCGCCGAAACCTTGTTTTCGAAGCGGATGCGGTAGCCGACCGTGCCACCGACCTCCTCGCCCAGCTGCCGCGCCATGAACAGCGCGGCGCTGCGGGCGGCGACCCGCCGTGGTTCCAGCAGGATGATCTTGCGGCCCTGCAGCCACGGTGCGTCGAGCAGTGCCAGTGGCACCTGGGTGGTCTTGCCGGCACCGGGCGGGGCCTCCAGCACCAGTCGCTGCTGCGCGGCCAGGTGTTGCTGGATCTGCGGCAGCAGCGGGGAAATCGGGAAGAGCGAGGCGTTCATGTGCAAAGGATAAGGGGGCACGGCGGGCGCAGGTACAATGCGCGGGCACTTTTCCCCCGCGATGACCATGCACCTGATCGATATCGGCGCCAACCTGACCCACGACTCCTTCGACCGCGACCGCGATGCCGTGCTGGACCGCGCGCGCCAGGCCGGCGTGGTGCAGATGGTCATCACCGGCGCCAGCCGCGAGCACTCGCCGTTGGCGTTGCAGCTGGCCCAGCAGCACCCCGGCTTCCTGTATGCCACCGCCGGCGTGCACCCGCACCACGCGGTGGAATACACCGAGGAATGCGATGCCGAGATGCGCGCGCTGCACGCGCATCCGGAAGTGGTGGCGGTGGGGGAGTGCGGGCTGGACTACTTCCGTGACTTCTCGCCGCGCCCGGCGCAGCACCGTGCGTTCGAGCGCCAGCTGCAGCTGGCCGCGGACAACGGCAAGCCGCTGTTCCTGCACCAGCGCGACGCGCACGCCGATTTCATGGCACAGATGAAGAACTTCGAAGGCCGCATCGGCCCGGCGGTGGTGCATTGCTTCACCGGCGAACGCGATGAGCTGTTCGATTACCTGGACCAGGACTGGTACATCGGCATCACCGGTTGGCTGTGCGACGAACGCCGTGGCGCGCACCTGCGCGAACTGGTGAAGAACATCCCGGCCAACCGCCTGATGATCGAGACCGACGCGCCGTACCTGCTGCCGCGCACGCTGAAGCCGATGCCGAAGGACCGGCGCAACGAGCCGATGTTCCTGTCGCACATCGTGGAAGAGCTGGCACGTGACCGTGGCGAGGACGTTGCGGTGACCGCGGCCAATGCCACGGCCGCCGCCCGCGCGTTCTTCCGCCTGCCCGACGCGGGTTGATCCGTAGAGCCGAGCCCATGCTCGGCTCATCGCGCGCAGCGCGACGGACACGGAGAGCAGCCGAGCATGGGCTCGGCTCTACAAAGCGCTGTCCGGTAGCGCCGTGCCATGCCCGGCGAGCGAAGCGGCAAGGTCCGTCAGCCCTTCCCGATACGTCGGAAACCGTGGCGCCCACCCCAGCGCTTCACGCGTGCCACGGCTGTCGATGCGCTTGTTGCTCTCGTAGAAGCGCCGCAGCGTCGGGCTCAGTGCCGGGTCATCCCAGGCCACGGCGGGCGGCAGCGCAAACCCGCCCAGCTTCGCGGCGAAGGCCAGCACATCCTGCGGCGGTGCAGGCTCGTCGTCGCTGGGCAGGTAGAGACCCTGCCGGGCCGGTCGCCGCATTGCGGCGATGATGACGGTTGCCAGGTCATCCACGTGCAGTCGGTTGAACACCTGGCCCGGGCGAACCACGTGGCGCGCACGCCCCTGCGCCAACTGCACCAGCGCATTGCGACCCGGCCCGTACAGGCCGGGCAGGCGGAACACCGCCGAGGCGATGCTGCGTTGTCCGGCCAGTGCACGCCACTGTGCTTCCGCGAGCAGGCGCTGCACACCAGCCGCTTCAGTGGCGTCGGCCGCGCTGCGCTCGTCGATCCAACCGCCGGCGCGGTCGGCATACACCGAGGTCGACGACAGATAGCCGACCCAGCGCAATGCCGGGCTGGCCTGCAGCGCGGGCAGCAGCAGGCGCAGTGCCGGGTCGCCCTCCGCGTCGGGCGGCACGCTGCACAGCACGGCATCGGCCTGCGCGATCTCATCAAGCAGGGCAGGCGACGGTGGCGTGTCGGCGTGCAGCTGATGCCGTGGCAGGCCATCGTCCGGCGCGAACGAGGGATCGCGCACCGTGCCGGCCACGCCTACGCCGTGCGCCTGCAGCTGCGCGGCCAGCACGCGTCCGCTCCAGCCCAGCCCGAGAATCAGTATCCGCGCGGGCAATGGGCTGGCCTGCAAGGCGGGACTCACGCGACCCGCAGTGCCTGGTAGGCCTGCAGGCTGCTGTAGGCAACCTGCAGCAGCAGGGCTTCCTGATCAGCCCTGCGCGCACGCACCAGCATGTCGCCAACAATCTGTTCGGCCTCCACCTGCTGGCCGGCCTCCAGATCACGCAGCATCGAGGCCTTCAACGCCGAGCCGGCCTGGGTCAGCGTGCCGCGCGCAGTGTCCTGCGCTGCCTCCGGAACCGGTTCACCGGCGGCTTCGGCGACGGCCAGGCACTCGTCGTAAAGGCCACGTACGATCGCCTCGCCATCATCGGTGGCGACGATGGTGCCGATATCCGCACGCAGCAGGCAGGTGGCTGCGGCCAGCGCGGTCAGGAAGGTGTACTTGATCCACTGTTCCTGGCCGATGCGCTCGCTGGCCAGGTGATCAAGGTTGGCCTTCGCGCAGACCGCAGCGAAGGCGCGCACGCGCGCGGAGATCGCGCCGCCGTCGCGCTCGCCGAAGGTGAGCTTGGCCGGCTTGCCCAGATGCAGCACCGCGCCATCGGGCGCCTTGGTGGCGCTGATGAAGCACAGGCCGCCGAGCACGGCGTCGCCGCCAAAGCGCAGATCCAGTGCGTTGTAGTGGTGCAGGCCGTTGAGGATCGGCAGCACGGTGGTGTTCGCGCCGACTGCCGGGGCGATGGCATCGATCGAACTGTCCAGGTCGTAGGCCTTGCAGCTGAGGATGACCAGGTCGAAGGGCTTCTGCGCGGCCAGTGCGGGCAGTGCATCAGCAGTGACGTGCTGAACCGGGAAACGCGCATCACCCAGTGGGCTGCGGATGACCAGGCCATCATGGTCCAGCTGCGCGGCGCGCGCGGGGCGCACGAGGAAGGTCACGTCCACGCCGGCCTGGGCCAGGCGGCCACCGAAGTAACCGCCGGTACCGCCGGCGCCGAGGATCAGGATGCGCATTGCACGTTCACCGTTTTCTGGGGGGAATCAGAACTGCGATTGTGCCGGAGATTGCAGGCAAAAAAGAGCCGAGCATAGGCTCGGCTCTACAGACTGCTGCATCCACGCATGGCGTGGATCCACTTCATCAGCTGCGCATACCCACGCCACGGCGCAGCAGCCACAGGGCCAGCGCCGTCAGCACCACCACGAAACCGATCATCAGGCCGTAGGCCACCGGCAGCGGCACATCGCTGCTACCCAGCAGGCCATAGCGGAACGCGTTGACCATGTAGAAGATCGGGTTCGCGTGCGTGGCCGCTTCGGCCCAGCCCGGCAGCAGCTTCACCGAATAGAACACGCCACCCAGGTAGGTCAGCGGGGTCAGGATGAAGGTCGGCACGATCGCCACGTCATCGAACTTCTTCGCATACACCGCATTGATGAATCCGGCCAGCGAGAAGATCGTCGCGCCGAGGATCACCGTGGTCAGCATCACGATCGGATGCGGGATTCGCACCGGGGTGAAGAACATCGCGATGATCAGCACGATCACGCCGACCATCAGGCCGCGCAGCACGGCACCGGCCACGTAGCCCCACAGGATCACCCAGTTCGGCATCGGGCTGACCAGCAGTTCTTCGACGTGGCGGCCGAACTTGGCACCGAAGAACGAGGAACTGATGTTGCCGTAGCTGTTCTGGATCACGCTCATCATCACCAGGCCCGGCACGATGAACTGCATGTAGGTGTAGCCGCCCATGTCACCCACGCGCGACCCGATCAGGTTGCCGAAGATGAGGAAGTACAGGGTCATGGTGATCGCCGGCGGCACCAGGGTCTGGCCCCAGATGCGCATGATGCGGGCGACTTCGCGGCGCACGATGGTCATCAGCGCGATGCGGTTGCGCTGGCCGTCGGTCAGCTCGGTGGTGCTCATGCAGGCTTCTCCATGTTGCCGGTGAGGCGCACGAACAGCTCCTCCAGGCGGTTGCTCTTGGTACGCATCGAACGCACGCGGATGCCGGACTCGTTCAGCGTAGCGAACACGCGGTTGAGGTCCATCGCGCGTGGCATGTCGATGTCCAGCGTGTGCGGGTCCGGCGCGGTCAGCGTCGTGCCCTCGATCACCGGCAGCTGCGCCGGCAGGTCACCGTCGATGTCCAGCAGGAAGCCTTCCACGTCCAGCTTGGCCAGCAGGGTGCGCATCGGCCCCTGCTCGACGATCTGGCCATGGTTGATGATCGCCAGGTGGCGGCACAGGTACTCGGCTTCTTCCAGGTAGTGCGTGGTGAGGATGATCGTGGTGCCGGCAGCGTTGATCTCCTTCAGCACGCGCCACATGTCGCGGCGGATCTCGATGTCCACGCCGGCGGTCGGCTCATCCAGGATCAGCAGGCGCGGGCGGGTCATCATCGCGCGGGCGATCATCAGCCGGCGCTTCATGCCGCCGGACAGCGTGCGGCTCATCACCTGCGCCTTTTCCCACAGGTGCGCGCGCTTCAGCTCTTCCTCGGCGCGCTGCTCGGCTTCCTCGCGCGGCACGCCGTAGAACCCGGCGTAGTTCACCAGGATGTCGAAGGGCTTTTCGAACAGGTTGAAATTGATCTCCTGCGGCACCAGCCCGATCAGGCGCATGGTGGCGCTGCGGTTGCGCACCAGGTCGCTGCCGAACACCTCCACCTGGCCCTCGCTGAGGTTGACCAGGGAGCTGATGATGCCGATCAGGGTCGACTTGCCCGCCCCGTTGGGGCCGAGCAGGGCGAAGAAGTCGCCCGGGGCCACTTCCAGGGAAACGCCCTTCAGGGCCTGGGTGCCGTTGTCATAGGTCTTGCGCAGGTCGCGCACGCGCAGGGCGGGCGCCGTATCGTTCTGGGATGCCAAGCTCGAAGCCTTCGCGCCCATGGGCTGGCGCTGGAGAGGGGCGGGGAGGGGCTATTATAGAAGACCCCGAGGGCTTGCCCCGGCTACACACTGTCCCGAAAAGTCGTGCCTGTTCAATTCCCCCTCAAGCTGGTCGGCTGCCGCATGCTGGCCCCGACCGTCGGCCACTACCAGTTCGTGCGTGACGATGGGCAGCCGCTGGATTTCCAGCCCGGCCAGTTCATCCAGGTCCATTTCAGCTACGCCGACGGCACCGAAACCAAGCGCAGCTACTCGCTGGCGACCATCCACGACCATGCGCTGGGCCCGGGCGAGGCGGTGGACATCGCGGTCAGTTTCGTGCCCGGTGGCGCCGCCACGGCCCTGTTCGAGGCGCTGGAGCAGGGCAGCCAGATCAGTGCGTCCGGCCCCTATGGCCGGTTCTGCCTGAATCCCGGTGACCACAACGCCCGTTACCTGCTGATCGCCACCGGTACCGGCGTTACCCCGTACCGCTCCATGCTGCCGCTGCTGGAGAAGGCCATGGCCGAACGCGGCGTGCAGATCGTGCTGCTGCAGGGCGCGCGCAGCCCGGGCGAGCTGCTGTACAGCGAAGATTTCTACAGCTTCGCCGAAAAGCACCCGAACTTCCGCTATGTTCCGTGCCTGTCGCGCGAACTGCCGACCGAACCGCACCCGGATGTACAGCACGGCTACGTGCAGCAGGCGCTGGCCGGTTTCACGCCGGACCCGGCCACCGACATCGCCTACCTGTGCGGCAACCCGGACATGGTCGATGCCTGCGCCGAGCTGCTGAAGGCGGCCGGCCTGGGCAACCCGCAGATCCGCCGCGAGAAGTACGTCAGCAGCAAGTAGGCCCGGGTGGTGCCGGCCGTTGGCCGGCAACCCCATGAACCCCGGTAGTGCCGGCCGCTGGCCGGCAACCCCCGCAAACCTGAGGCGGCACCACGCCGCCCCCGGTGCCCGGCCTCAGTACGCGATCCAGGCGTCACGCCAGGCAGAGCCGGTGCCCGGGCGGTAGGGTTCGGCATTGACATTGCACCACGCGCCCTCCGGGAACGGGCGGCAGGCGTAGAGTTTGCCGTCGGCGCCCTTGACCACGGTTTCGCCCGGCATGTAGCTGCCGATACCGTCCGGATACACGAAGTCATGGTCGCCCGGTGGCGGATCGACCGGATCCGGCAGCTGCGTGTCGAGCTGGAAGCGATGGCCCGGCTTCAGGTAGACGCGGTTCTCGGTGGCCGAGGCGATGGGTGTGATGATTCCGTTCTTCAGCACGCCCACCCGGGCATGCTGGGCAGAAGCGTTGACCTGGTGGCCCAGCGCCAGCGGCCATTGCGTGGCGGAGGTCTGCCCGGTGGCGAGGGTGATCTTCGGGCTTTCCAGGTCATTGCCGTTGGCGTTGAACACGCGCAGGGCCAGGGTGGTACCGGTCTCCAGGTCACCCCGCGCGGTGATGGCCCCAGCGTCTTCCCACTCTGGTGGCGGAATGATGTCACCGCCTTCGAAACGTACGTCGGCACAGGTATAGAACGCTTCCTTCGAATCCGAGCGTTGCCAGGTGTTGTAGATGATGTGCTGGCCAGTACGCTTGGGCAGTGGGCAATCGAGTCGGTAGATGCCGTTGGCATCCTCGTCCACGTGACCCAGCGAGCAGAACTGCTCCAGATCGTCCCAACGCAGCGGGCTGCCCGGTTGCCAGCCTTCGCGGGTTACATAGAAGACCCAGTCTCGGGTCTTGTGCGGAGCCGATGCGAGGTACTCGAAGGTGTAGCGGCCGCGGGCGTCGGCGCGGATCGGGCTGGTCGACCAGTCCGTGCGATTGAGGTTCATGCCGCGGTACTTTGCATTGCCGCCGCTGCACAGTTCGCCATCAGGCACGACCTGGCGATGGTTGCCGTCAGCCTCGGCCTGGTTGATGCCGGCCCAGTCGTAGAAGGGCTGCGCGCCACCGATGGCCTTGGCTGCCGCACAGGCCGCATTGGTCGGATTCTCGGGGTTGGCCTGACGGCAGGCGTAGATGCGGCTGATCGGCTTGGAAAGGGTGCCGTGGGCCTGGGCCTCCTGTGAGGCGAAGAGCGCTGCGCACAGGGAGGCAGCAACTGCTGCAAGTAGGTGGGCTTGCATCGATGACGTCCTTTGACGCGTGGAAGACCCGCCGAGTTTCCACGCAGCAAAGAGCGTCCTCCATTCAACGGTTCCTAAAAAAACGAGGCTGGGAACCCATCGCCTTTTTCCATGCGACCTCCATCGCAAGAAACGTCATGCAGGAGGGGTGGCACCGAAGTGCCACCCCCGTCGAGTTCAGTACGCGACCCAGGCATCACGCCAGGCATAGCCGGTGCCCGGGCGATAGGCATCGGCATTGATGTTGCACCACGCGCCTTCCGGGAACGGGCGGCAGGCGTACAGCTTGCCGTCGGTGCCCTTCACCACGGTCTCGCCCGGCGTGTAGCTGCCGAGGCCGGCCGGATACACGAAGTCGAAATCGCCACCCGGCGGGTTGACCGGATCAACCGGGCCCGGCACCTGGGTTTCCAGCTGGAAGCGATTGCCCGGCTTCAGGTACACGCGGTTTTCGGTGGCCGATGCGACCGGCGTGATCACGCCGTTCTTCATCACACCGACGCGGGCGTGCTGCGCACTGGCATTGACCTTGCGGGCCAGCGCCAGCGGCCACTGTGCGGGAGCGGTCTGGCCGGCCGCCAGCGTGGTCTCCACGCGCTCCAGGTCATTGCCGTTGGCATTGAACACACGCAGCGTCACGGTGCTGTCCACGTCCAGTGCACCGTTGGCGGTCACAGCGCCGGCATCCTGCCACTGCGGCGGCGGAACCACGCCATCGCCGCCTTCGAAGCGCACGTCCATGCAGGTATAGAACGCCTCCTGCGAATCCGAGCGCTGCCAGGTGTTGTAGATGATGTGCTGGCCACTGCGCTTGGGCAGCGGGCAGTCCAGCTTGTAGACACCGCCTTCGGACAGCGGTGTGTTGCCCAGCGTGCAGAATTCCTGCAGGTCGGCCCAGCGCAGCGGGCTGCCCGGCTGCCAGCCATCTCGGGTGACGTAGAACTTCCATTCGCGGGTGGCGTGCGGCGCCGGCGCGCGGAACTCGAAGGTGTAACGGCCACGGGCGTCGGCGCGGATCGGCGTGGTCGGCCAGTCCGTGCGGTTCAGGTCGAGCCCGCGGTACTTGGGAATGCTGGCACTGCACAGTTCGCCATCGCGCACCAGTTCGCGATGGTTACCGTTGGCATTGCCGTGGGCAATCGCGCTCCAGTCGTAGAACGGCTGCGAACCGCCGATGGCCTTGGCGGCGGCGCAGGCCGGGTTGGTCGGGTTTTCCGGATTGCCCTCGTGGCACTGCTTCACGCGGCTGAGCGGCTTGGTCATGGTGCCGTGGGCGAAGGCGCTGCCGGACAGGGCCAGGCCGGCAACGACGGACAGTGCGAGGACTGCCCGATGGGACAGGTGCATGCAGAGACTCCTTTGCGAGGTATGGGAAACCCCATCGAGTCTTCACATGCAGACAGGCCGGCAATATCGGACAAGTTTGATTTCAGTGGCTGTCGTGCCTGATCTGCAGCACGCTGCTCAAAGCACTGCGGCCCAGGCAGAAGGCGGCGCGATGCGCACCGCCTTCTACAACGGGTCAGTAGGGCACCCAAGCATCGCGCCATGCACTGCCCACACCGGGGCGATATGCCTCGGCATTGACGTTGCACCACGCCCCTTCCGGGAATGGGCGGCAGGCGTACAGCTTGCCGTCGGTGCCCTTTACCACGGTCTGGCCGGGGACGTAGCTGCCAATGCCTGCGGGGTACACGTGGTCGAAATCACCGCCCGGCGACGGCGTGCCCGCGTCAGGCACCCGGGTGTCGAGCTGGAAGCGGTTGCCGTCCTTCAGGTACACCCGGTTGTCGGTGGCCGAGGCCGCCGGCGTGATCACGCCGTTGCTGAGCACGCCCACGCGTGCGTGCTGCGCACTGGCATTGACCTTGCGTGCCAGCACCAGCGGCCACTGTGCGGCGGCAGTCTGGCCGCTGGCCAGCGTGGCTTCCACGCGTTCGACATCATTGCCGTTGGCATTGAACACGCGCAGCGCCAACGTGGTGCCGACCGGCAGCTCGCCGCGCGCGGTGACCGGGCCGGCATCCTGCCACTGCGTTGCCGGTGCCGTTCCGCCGCCGCCCTGGAAGCGCACATCCATGCAGGTATAGAACGCCTCGGTCGAATCCGAGCGCTGCCAGGTGTTGTAGATCACATGCTGGCCGGTGCGCTGCGGCAACGTGCATTGCAGCTTGTAAGTGCCATCGGCCGACAGCGGTGTATTGCCCAGGGTGCAGAACTCCTGCAGGTCGGCCCAGCGCAGCGGGCTGCCCGGCTGCCAGCCTTCGCGGGTGACGAAGAAGCGCCAGTCACGGGTGGCGTGCGGCGCGGTCGCCTTGAACACGAAGGTGAACCTGCCATTGGCATCGGGCTGGATCGGCGTGGTCTGCCAGTCACTGCGGTTCACGTCCAGGCCGCGGAAGGTCGGGTTGTTGCCGCTGCACAGCTTGCCGTCGGGCACCACGGCCTGGTGGTTGCCGTTGGCATTGGCCTGGTTGATGCCGTTCCAGTCGTAGAACGCCTGCGAACCGCCGATGGCCTTGGCGGCGGCACAGGCCGGGTTGGTCGGGTTCTCGGGGTTGCCCTGGAAACAGGCGTAGACGCGGCTGACAGGCGTGGTCATGGTGCCGTGGGCGAACGCATCGCCGGCCAGCAACAGGCCGGCGGCGGCCCACGAAGTGGCCAGCAGCAGCGGTGTGGATCGGAATGACATGGCGCATCCTTGTGGTCGTCGAAGGGGAACGGTGACCGCAGGCGCTGCGCTGCGCAGTGGACTTCCGGCGGCACCACGGCGAGTATCGAGTCGCGATGCAGGCGACGGAACCCTCGCAGTGCCGATCCGTGACTGCGCATGTGAAGCCCTTCCCGCAGGCTTCACGCAGGGCTGAACGGATGCGCTGGACGTCACGTGACCGGCGTGGCATCGATCACGTCATGGAGATCACGCTACGCAGTCCCGGTACCCACCCGATCTGCCTGGCACGAGAAACAGCCATGCGCCGCATTGTGCAGCTGGACGAACGCCACCGACGGGTCGGCAAACAGTGCATCCAGGTGGTCGGCCACCTCGGTGCCCGCACAGACCTGGGCACCGCACATCAGCGCGGCGTGGTCATAGGCACGCATCGATATCATCCGGCGCTGCACATACGGGGGCACCTCGCCTGGCGGCAGGACGCAACGGGTCACGCCGCGCTGCACGAAGATCGGGCCGGCGGCGCGATACGGTGAATGCAGCGGCAGGTGGACGTGGGACAGCAGGAGCAGCTCGCTGCCAGGCGCGGGATCGCTCAGGCTGATCCGGCAGGGATGGCCGCCGTTGGCGCCGGCCCAGCGACGCTGGATGCCGAGCGCGGCGAGCGCGCTGTCACTCATCTCTAACAGGTGCAGGAAGGGGCGATGGTCGATGCCACCGAGGTACCACGTGTGCATGAGCGTCTCCTGGGTCTGCGGCGGATTCTGCGCGTGCGCCGGCGGCCGTGCCCGCCGTTTTCAGACCCCGCATCGCCGCCGGGCCGGTGCACTGGCCCACGGGGCGCTGCGGGCCGCCGCCGATGCCGCCCTGTGCCGGCCAAGGCCGAGAGGCGGGACCGCCTGGTCTGCGCGCCGTTGGCTGCGGATTCGTCATTGCCCATCGCCGTCGGCGCGCTGCCCGTGTAAGTTGGGTCACATCTTCCGCGGCAGCCCGTCGTGGTCGACAGGAACGTCCTCCAGGGGAAACGAGCACGATGCAAAGACACCACCTCGCGCTGGCCGGGATGCTGGCCAGCCTGATGCTTGCCGGGTGCAGCCAGCCGACGCCGGCCGACGCCGGAAGCGCCAGCGATGCACCCAGCCGCCGCTTCGGCACGATCGACTTCCAGCCCTGCACACTGTCCACCGAAGGTGCCAGCGCCAACGTGGAGGCGCAGTGCGCCACCCTGCAGGTGCCGGAGGACCGGGCCCAGCCTGACGGTCGCCGGATCGGCCTGCGTGTCGCCTGGCTGGAATCGGGCAGCAGCGGCGCCAGCCAGCCCGACCCGGTGTTCTTCCTGGCCGGCGGCCCCGGCCAAGCGGCCAGCGAGGTGGCGGTCATCGTCGATACTGCACTGCGCCAGGTGCGCAAGCAGCGCGATGTGTTCCTGATCGACCAGCGCGGCACCGGCGGCTCCAACCCGCTCAGCTGCCTGGGCGCGGACGGCAAGCCGCTGCAGGTGGACGAGGATGCCGCGCCTTCCGAGGCATCGCTGCGCGATTACGCCCAGCGCTGCGCCGCATCGCTGCAGGGGCGTGCCGATGCGCGCTTCTACACCACCACCGAGGCGATCGCCGATCTGGATGCGGTGCGTGCGGCGCTCGGTGTGGACCAGCTCAACCTGGTTGGCGGCTCCTACGGTACCCGCGTGGCCCAGCGCTATGCCGGGGCCTATCCGCAGCACACCCGCAGCATCGTCATCGATGGCGTGGTACCGAACGAGCTGGTGGTCGGTGGCGACTTCGCGACCACCTTCGAGGATGCGATCGCCCTGCAGTCGGCGCAGTGCCGCAAGGATGCCGCGTGCAGCAAGCGTTTCCCGACCGATACCCGCGCGCAGCTGCGCAGCGTGGTCGACACCCTGCGCCGTGCACCGGTCTCGGTCGAGTATCGCGACCCGGGTACCAACGCACCCCGGCAGGATGTCCTGACCCCGGACAGCGTGGTCGGCCTTGCCTTCGCCTTCTCCTACGTGCCGCAGTATTCCTCGCTGCTGCCACTGGTGCTGGATGAAGCCGCACACGGGCGCTATGCCCCGTTGGCATCGCTGGCGCGCGGCGCGAACCGCAGCATGGATTTCCAGATCAACCGCGGCATGCAGTGGTCGGTGATCTGCAGCGAGGATGCGCCGCGCTACCACGCGCCGGCCGAGGATCCTGAGCGGCTGTTCGGCAACGAAGTGGCCAGTGCGTTCTTCGCGGCCTGCCCGGTATGGCCGCATCGTCCGGCGCCGGCAACCGATGCCGTGCCGCTGCGCAGCGACGTGCCGGCACTGCTGCTGTCTGGTGAGCTGGACCCGGTGACGCCGCCGCGTTACGCCGCACAGGTGCTCAAGGGCCTGCCCAACGGCCGTGCGCTGGTCGCCCGTGGCCAGGGCCATGGCACGTTGACCGCCGGCTGCATGCCGCGGCTGCTCGGCCAGTTCATCGACAAGACCGATGCCAAGGCGCTGGATGCCGGCTGCCTGGATACGCTGAGCTACGTGCCGGCGTTCACCTCGTTCAACGGATGGGAACCATGATCGTCGCCGACAACCTGCACAAGGCCTTCGATACCCGCACGGGCCGCATCCAGGCGGTCGCCAACGTCGGCTTCCGCGCCGGGGATGGGCAGATCACCGGCCTGCTCGGCCCCAACGGTGCCGGCAAGACCACCACCATGCGCATGCTGTACACACTGATGACGCCCGACCAGGGCAGCATCACTGTCGACGGCATCGATGCGGCGCGCAATCCGGTGGAGGTACGTCGCCACCTCGGCGTGCTGCCCGATGCGCGTGGCGTCTACAAGCGCCTGACCGCGCGCGAGAACATCGCCTACTTCGGCGAACTGCATGGCCTGTCGGCCGAGCGCATCCGCGAACGCATCGAGGTGCTGTCGCACGCGCTGGACATGGGGGACATCCTCGACCGGCAGACCGATGGTTTCTCGCAGGGCCAGCGCACCAAGACCGCGATTGCCCGCGCGCTGGTGCACGACCCGCGCAACGTCATCCTCGACGAACCGACCAACGGCCTGGATGTGATGACCACGCGCGCGCTGCGCCGCTTCCTGCTGGGCCTGCGCGAAGAGGGGCGCTGCGTGATCCTGTCCAGCCACATCATGCAGGAGGTGGGCGCGTTGTGTGACCACATCGTGATCATCGCCAAGGGCACGGTGATGGCTGCCGGCAGCGCCGACGAGCTGCGTGCGCAGGCCGGCGAAGCCAATCTTGAGGACGCGTTCGTGAAACTGATCGGCAGCGAAGAGGGCCTGCACGCATGAGCATGATGTCGACCCTGATGACGGTGATGCGCAAGGAACTGCGCGACCTGTCGCGTGACCGCCGCACGCTGCTGCTGACCCTGCTGTTCGGGCCGCTGCTGTACCCGGTGCTGCTGCTGGGCATGGGCAAGCTGGCCGAGAGCCGGGTACGCACCCAGATCGAAGAGCCGTTGCAGATCCCGACCATCGGCGCCGAGAACGCGCCGAACCTGGTGCGCTTCCTCGCCGCACAGGGCCTCAATGCCGCACCGGCACCGAAGGACCTGGCCGAGGCCATCCGCACCCAGGACATCGATGTGGCGCTGCGCATCAGCGATGATTTCGGCAAGGACTGGGCCGAGGGCAAGCCGGCGCTGGTGGAGGTGATCAAGGACAGCACGCGTCGCGCGGCTGAAGTACCCAGTGCGCGCCTGGAGGCGGCGCTGGCCACCTACAACGGCCAGGTCGGTGCACTGCGCCTGATGGCGCGTGGCATCGACGCACAGGTGGCACGCCCGCTGGACGTGGCGCGCCAGGACCTGGCCAGTGCCGAAGCCAAGCGCGGCATGATCCTGTCGATGCTGCTGCCGGTATTGCTGACGCTGACCTCGTTCATCGGTGGTGCCTACCTGGTGATGGACGCCACCGCCGGCGAGCGCGAGCGGCAGTCGCTGGAACCCCTGCTGGCCACGCCGGGTTCGCGCAGCGCGATCGTCAGCGGCAAGATCGCCGCCGCCTGCGTGGTCGGTTTCGTGTCGCTGCTGCTGACCCTGGTCGCGTTCAAGGTGAGCGCGCAGATCGCACCCGGCAACATCGGCCGCCAGTTCAACATGAACGTCGGCTCGATGCTGCAGATGCTGCTGGTGATGTTGCCGATGCTGCTGATCGGCACCTCGCTGCTGACCTTCCTGTCGGCCGCAGCCAAGAGCATGAAGGAAGCGCAAAGCCACATGACCTGGCTGATGCTGCTGCCGATGCTGCCTGGCTATGCACTGGTGGCCTATCCGCTGAAGAGCGAGCTGTGGCAGTACGCCGTGCCGTTCCTGTCGCAGAACCAGATGCTGCTGAAGGTGATCCGCCACGAGATCATCACCCCGGCGGTCTGGGCGATCTACCTCGGCGCCAGCCTCGGCCTCGCCGCCGTGCTGTGGTTCGCCGCCGTGCGCCGCTACCACAACGAGCGCCTGGCGATCTCTGGCTGACCAAAAAGGGGACGGAGGGGATTAAGTCGTTTCTGCCTCTCCCGTCCCCTCCTTGCGCGGACGTCCTCGTCCGCGCATCTCCACCGGGCGCCCCAACGTCTGCTTCACCATCCGCAGGAACGCATCGTTCCCCATCGGGCGTTGTCTGGCGCTGTGGTTGCGGATCGCGGGTACGTCGGCGGACGCATTCACATCGCGCAGGAATTCGGCATACAACGTCGCCCTTCCCAGAGCGGTCGCTGCCAGCGCCTCGAACGCGGGATGTTGCGTCAACATCGGATCATCGCGTCGTTGAAGGTTGCCATGCACGCTGGACCACGGGTGATCTTCAGCGCTGACAGCAATTCCTGCACGGACGGGATTGCGTTCGATATAGCGGTATACGCTGAGAAGATACGCATCGCTGTCGATCATTGAGGAATGGAAGCGGCCCTGCCACAGAGGTCCACTGCGCCCGTGCCGCTGGTTGAAGGCCTGTACGTAGTTGTTGCCCTGCATGCGCATTGCACCAGCCAGACCCTGCTGTGTGGAGGGCGTGGCCAACAGGTGAACGTGGTTTCCCATCAGAACATAGGCATGCAGTGCGACGTGGTGCTTGAGGAAGGCGCTGTGCAACAGATGCAGGAACAGTTGGCGGTCGATGTCGTCGACGAAGATCGCGCCCTTGTTCACACCGCGCTGGATCACGTGATAGGCCTGGCCTGGCAGCATCAGGCGCGCTTGTCGGGGCATCGGATCTGGAGACTGGACGGGGTTTCAGCCTGTCATTGCGGCCGCGAAGCCGGACATCAGGCAACGCCGCGATGCCGTGTCGGAAGAGTCAAAAGCGACTTAATTCCCTCCGTCCCCTTTTGCGTACCGCGCAGGCGTCACCCCCATCTCGCGCTTGAACACGGTGATGAACGCGCTTGGGGTGTCGTAGCCCATCGACAGCGCAACGCTGATCACCGGCTCGCCCGCCGGCAGGCGTGGCAGCGACAGCAGCACGCGCAGGCGCTGCCGCCACTGGCCCAGGGTCATGCCTGTTTCGGCCTGCCAATGGCGGGCGAGGCTGCGGCTGGACAGTCCGCTGGTGGCTGCCCACGCTTCGACGCTGCGAAGGTCGTCCGGCGACCGTGCCAGCGCCGCCGCGATCCGCCGCAACCGGCGATCCCGCGGCTGTGGCAAGGCAAGCGGCAAAGGCGTGCTGGCGGCGATCTCATCGGCGATCACGCCGGCCAGGCGTGCCTGCGCGGCGTCCAGCGCCTGATGTGGCCAACTCAGTGCGCGCATCATCGCGGCCTGCAACAGCACGTTCGGCTGGAAAATGCGCGGCACGGCGGGCAGCTCCAGACAGGCTTCGGCGTTGAAGTACAGGCTCCAGCCATCGAATGCCTCTGCCCCTACCAGGGCGTGAGGCAGCAAGGGCGGTATCCAGGCAACATGCCCCGCCGGCAGCAACCAGTGCAGATCGCCGGCCTCGATCCGCAGCAGGCCGTGGTGGGCACCCAGCACTTGGCCGCGCACGTGCTGGTGGCGCGCGGTGCGGCGCCGTCCGGGCACCCGCAGCTGCGAGGCCAAGACGAGTGGACCACCTTCGGCGTTCGCCAAAGCGGGGTCAATCAACGTGGGTGATGTCTGATCTGCCATATCCAATGGCAGTTATACGGCAGAAGTGCCAACGGCTGGGCGGCACACTGGGCTCCCGATCCCACAGGAGCATCACCCATGCAGCCGCAGGACATCCTTCCCGACCATCAGAACGAGGTGCAGGTGAACGGCCTCACCGTGCGCAAGGGCAGTGTCGGCGCCTTCCTCGCCAGCGTCCGTGACTGGCAGGACCCCGCCAGCGATGACGCCACCCGCGCCATCGCCGAAGCCGACCTGCGTGCGCTGCTGCCGGGCCTGCATGCGCTGGGCCTGTTCCAGGTACTGGCCGCGCGCGATCCAGCACTGCAGCGCCTGATCGACAGCCTCGCCTGAAACGAACACGGCCCGGACATGCCGGGCCGTGTCGTCATTGCGGGGCGGAAACGACTTAATCCCCTCCGTCCCCTTTTCGTGGTCAGCTGCCGCCCGGGGCGAACACCAGGGTGCGGCGGGTGGTGACCGGTGCGCTGACCGGCTCGAAGCGCCAACGCTTGACCGCGTTCATGGCCTCGCGATCGAAGACGCGCGATGGCGTTGCGCGCAGCACACGGGCGTTGGTCACCGAACCGTCGGTGCCGACGGTGATTTCCACCAGCACTTCGCCGGAGGTGCCTGCGCGCAGCGCCTCGGACGGATAGCGCGGCGCCGGGGTGCTGACCGGGCGCAGGTTCGGCGCCGCAGCGGCCGCCGGTGCTGCGGCCTGGCGTGCGGCGCTGGCCTGCTGGGCGGCAGCCTGCTGCTGCTTCTGCTCGGCGTCGCGGCGGGCCGCAGCCTGGCGCTCGGCTTCCTGGCGCTCGTTGTCGCGGCGGGCGGCGTCCTGCTGGGCAGCGATCTGCTTGGCTGCGTCGGCTTCCTTGGCACGCTGCTCGGCCAGGCGCTGCTGTTCGGTCTGCTGCTTGCTGCGGTCCTCGGCGTCCTTCTTCGCCTTCTCGGCTTCGGCCTCGGTGCGCTTGGCCGCGTTCTGCACGCCCTTGGCCAGGCCGTCCTTCAGGCGCGGCAACGCCGGCGCAGAGGCGTCCACCTTCTCGATCAGTGCCACCAGGCGCTGCGCTTCGGTGTAGTCCTCGCGGCCCAGGTGCTGTTCGGCGGCGATCAGGGTGTAGGGCAGCAGGTCGGTCAGCGCGCTCTTCACCGAGGCGTCGTCCGGCGTCTTGTCGCGCAGGGCGAGGTAGTACTCGATGGCGTTGTCGCCAGCCGGCGCGTACATGCGGTTCTCGCGCAGGGCCTGGCTGGCCGACTCACGCAGCTGCTCGGTGCCCATCGACTGCACCTTGGCGGCGACCACCGGTGCGGCCGGTGAAGCGGCGGTGGGTGCGGCGGCCGGGGCCGGTGCGGCGGTTTCCTCCTTGCCCGAGCAGGCAGCCAGTGCCAGTGCCAGGGCAACCGGCAGCCACCGGCGCGCGGCGGTGATCGTTGAGACGTGCGACATCCTGCTCCCCTCTAGAAGACGACGTGACGTAAATCATTGATATGCATGGCCGGGACCAGCGGTCCGGGCGCGGCAGGGTGACGTTTCCCGACGCCACCGCCGGCAACGGCGAGGGTGCAATCTAGCATCCCGGCCACCGCCGCGTACAAGGGCCGTGGCCGGGATGAGCAACGGCGGCCGTGCCGTTGCCGGCGCCGACCTCAGTGGTCGTGCGCCTTGTCGTGCGACTTGCTGTGGCCGTTGGACATCAGCTTGTCGGTCCAGGCGATGCCGATCGCCGACAGGATGAACACGCAGTGGATGATGGTCTGCCACAGCACGCCGTTGGCAGTGAGAGTCGAGCAGGTCTGCTCACCAATGTTGGCAGCTGCGGACGCCATTCGCTCGGGCGGGCACAGCGGGATGCCACCCAGCGCGCCGGTTGCGATGAAGGTCTTCAGCAGGTGGATCGAGGAGATGCCGATGATCGCCATCGCCAGCTTCACTTTCAGCACGCTGGCATTGACGTGGCTCAGCCATTCCGGCTGGTCCGGGTGGCCTTCCAGGCGCAGGCGCGAGACGAAGGTCTCATAGCCGCCGACGATCACCATCACCAGCAGGTTGGAGATCATCACCACGTCGATCAGGCCCAGCACGATCAGCATGATCTGCTGCTCGCCCATCGACACCGAATGCGAGATCAGGTGCCACAGTTCCTTGCCGAACAGGAACACGTAGACGCACTGCGCCACGATCAGGCCCAGGTACAGCGGCAGCTGCAGCCAGCGCGAGGCGAAGATCAGCGTGGACAACGGGGAGAGCGGCGGGCGGTTTGCACTCATGCGGGGGATGCTGCGTTTCGGGGGAGAGGCGAGGTTACCGGCCCGCCATGACGGTGCCAACCCAACTCACGCACTAGACTTCAGGTTCCTTTCCGCACCCCGAGCCGACGCCATGATCGACCTGTATTACTGGCCCACCCCGAACGGCCATAAAGTGACCCTGCTGTTGGAGGAAGCCGGCCTGGAGTACCGCATCCACCCGGTCAACATCGGCTCGGGCGACCAGTTCAAGCCGGAATTCCTCGCCATTTCGCCCAACAACAAGATGCCGGCCATCGTCGACCACGCCCCGGTCGATGGCGGCGCCCCGCAGAGCGTGTTCGAGTCCGGCGCGATCCTGCTGTACCTGGCCGAGAAGACCGGCCGCTTCCTGCCCAGCGACCCGCGCGGCCGCATCACCACCCTGGAGTGGCTGTTCTGGCAGATGGCGGGCCTGGGTCCGATGAGTGGCCAGATGGGGCATTTCAATGTGTATGCCCCGGAAAAGATCCCGTATGCGATCGAGCGCTATGACAACGAGGTGCGCCGCCTGCATGGGGTGATGGACAAGCGCCTGGCCCAGCACGCCTTCCTGGCCGGCGACGCGTACACCATCGCCGACATGGCCAGCTACCCGTGGATCGGCGCCTACGACAAGCTGCCGGTGGACTTCGCCGCGTTCCCGAACCTCAAGCGCTGGCACGAGACCATCGCCGCGCGCCCGGCCACCCAGCGCGCCTATGCGCTGCGCCAGCAGGTGAACCCGAACGCCGGCAAGCCGCTCAGCGACGAAGAGCGCAAGCATCTGTTCGGCCAGCGCTGACTCAGTTCGGTGGGTGCCGACCGTTGGTCGGCACTCCTTACCGGCACTCCTTATGGGCAGAAGGTCATGCTGCCTTCCCGCACGGGCTTGGTTAGGATGGGGGACGACCGTCCCGCGCCCCGCGTGGAGGCGGACCTGCCGTTTGCCGGGATCCTCCATGCGCCACCTGTTCGCTTCGCTTGCCCTCATGCTCGCCACCAGTACCGCCGCCCACGCCGAAAAGCTGACCCTGGAAGCCATCACCGGCCCCCTGCCGTTGTCCGGCCCGACCCTGATGAAGCCCAAGGTGGCGCCGGACGGTTCGCAGGTCAGCTTCCTGCGCGGCAAGGACAGCGACCGCAACCAGCTGGACCTGTGGACCTACGACATCGGCAGCGGCCAGACCCGCCTGCTGGTTGATTCCAAGGTCGTGCTGCCCGGCACCGAGACCCTCAGCGATGAGGAAAAGGCCCGACGCGAGCGCCAGCGCATCGCCGCGATGACCGGCATCGTTGATTACCAGTGGTCGCCGGACGCGCAGCGCCTGCTGTTCCCGTTGGGCGGCGAACTCTACCTGTACGACCTCAAGCAGCATGGCCAGGCGGCCGTGCGCCAGCTGACCCACGGTGAAGGCTTCGCCACCGACGCCAAGCTGTCGCCCCAGGGCGGCTTCGTCAGCTTCATCCGCGGCCGCAACCTGTGGGTGATCGACCTGGCCAGTGGCAAGCAGCTGCAGCTGACCCGCGACGGCAGCACCACCATCGGCAACGGCGTGGCCGAGTTCGTCGCCGATGAGGAAATGGATCGCCACACCGGTTACTGGTGGGCGCCGGATGATTCGGCCATCGCCTTCGCCCGCATCGACGAGGCGCCGGTGCCGGTGCAGAAGCGCTACGAGGTCTACGCCGACCGCACCGATGTGATCGAACAGCGTTACCCGGCCGCCGGCGACGCCAACGTGCGCGTGCAGCTGGGCGTGATCGCACCGGCCGCCGATGCGCAGCCGCGCTGGATCGACCTGGGCAAGGAACAGGACATCTACCTGGCCCGCGTCGATTGGCGCGATGCGCAGCACCTGAGTTTCCAGCGCCAGTCGCGTGACCAGAAGCAGCTGGACCTGGTCGAAGTGGCGCTCGATTCCAACCGCCAGCGCGTGCTCGCCCACGAGACCAGCCCGACCTGGGTGCCGCTGCACAACAGCCTGCGCTTCCTTGAAGATGGCAGCGTGCTGTGGTCGTCCGAGCGCACCGGCTTCCAGCACCTGTACCGCATCGATGGCAAGGGCAAGGCCACTGCGCTGACCCATGGCAACTGGCCGGTGGACGAACTGCTGGCGGTCGATGAGAAGGCTGGCAAGGCCTACTTCCGTGCTGGCATCGAGACCTCGCGCGAAAGCCAGATCTACGCGGTGTCGCTGCAGGGCGGTGAGCCGCAGCGCCTGTCGAAGGCGCCGGGCATGCACAGCGCCAGCTTCGCCCGCAATGCCAGCGTCTACGTGGACAGCTGGTCCAACAGTACCACGCCGCCGCAGATCGAACTGTTCCGCGCCAACGGCGAGAAGATCGCCACGCTGGTCGAGAACGACCTGACCGATCCCAAGCACCCGTATGCGCGCTACCGCGATGCGCAGCGCCCGGTCGAGTTCGGCACGTTGATGGCTGCCGACGGCAAGACCCCGTTGAACTACAGCCTGATCAAGCCGGCCGGCTTCGATCCGTCCAAGCGCTACCCGGTGGCGGTGTACGTCTACGGCGGCCCGGCCAGCCAGACCGTCACCGACAGCTGGCCCGGCCGCGGCGACCATCTGTTCAACCAGTACCTGGCCCAGCAGGGCTACGTGGTGTTCTCGCTGGACAACCGCGGCACTCCGCGCCGTGGCCGCGACTTCGGTGGTGCGCTGTACGGGAAGCAGGGCACGGTGGAAGTGACCGACCAGCTGCGCGGCGTGGCCTGGCTGAAGCAGCAGCCGTGGGTGGACCCGGCGCGCATCGGCGTGCAGGGCTGGTCCAACGGCGGTTACATGACCCTGATGCTGCTGGCCAAGGCATCGAACCAGTACGCCTGTGGCGTGGCCGGCGCACCGGTCACCGATTGGGGCCTGTATGACAGCCACTACACCGAACGCTACATGGACCTGCCGGCGCGCAACGAAGCGGGGTACCGCGAAGCGCGCGTGCTGACCCATATCGAAGGCCTGCGTTCGCCGTTGCTGCTGATCCACGGCATGGCCGATGACAACGTGCTGTTCACCAACTCGACCAGCCTGATGAGCGCGCTGCAGAAGCGCGGCCAGCCGTTCGAGCTGATGACCTATCCGGGTGCCAAGCATGGCCTGTCCGGCGCCGATGCCCTGCATCGCTACCGTGTGGCCGAAGCCTTCCTGGGACGCTGCCTGAAGCCCTGATGCACAAACGGGAAGGAGCCCGCCGATGACACTGCCGCCGCCGATTCCCACCCATGGCGCGAAGCCTGCCGGCTGGTGGTCCCGTCACTGGCGCTGGGCGATGCCGCTGGCCGTGCTGCTGGTGTTGGCCGGTGCCGGTGGCGTGGTGGCCTGGAGCGTGCTGCGCTGGAGCGAGGCCGCACGCGAGAGCCCGCCGATGCGCGAAGCGATGCGCCGCGCTGGATGCAGCATCGAACTGGTGGAAGCCTTCGGCGAGCCGCTGCGTGCCGAGTCGATGCCGCTGGGCAGCATGCAGACCGCGATCAACGGCCAGCGTGACGTCGGCCTGACCGTGGCCCTGGAAGGCCCGCGCGCGCACGGCCGGCTGTTCGTGAAGGGCACCCGCAGCGACGACGTCTGGGACTATCCGGTGATGTATGTGCTGGGCGAGAACAAGCAGACGTTCGACCTGACCGCGCTGGATGATGATGAGGCCGCGCAGGAATGCGAGCTGCAGGCCTGCCGCGAACGCGGCGAATGCCCGCTGGCCGCGGCGTTGTGACCTCCGGCCGATTGTCGCCACAGCGCTAAGCGCGTAGGGTGCGGGCAACCCTGTCCTGGAGTGCACCATGAAGCCGATCGCGTTGGCCGTTGCCCTGGCCCTGACTGCCGCCCCGCTGATGTCCGCACCGCCGGCGCTGGCGGCACCCGCCGCCAAGGCCGCTACTCCGGCCAGCCCGGCCTGGGTGGCCCGCAGCAACGCACTGGCGCAGATCCTGCTTGATGCGCAGGGCCCGTTCCAGCCGGAAGAAACCGGCTTCTTCGGCGTGCCCGGCTATGACGACAAGGTGGCCGACCTCGGTGCGGACAATGGCAAGCGCTACCGCGCCGCGATGGCCAAGGCCCGCGATGAACTGAAAGCCAAGCTGGCCACCGAGCAGGATCCCAACGTCCGCCAGGACCTGGAGATCATGATCCACGCCGCCAACCAGAACATCGAAGGCAGCGAGCTCAACGAGAAGTACCTGCTGCCATGGAGTGACGCGCCGCAGACCATCTTCAGCGGCCTCAACCTGCTGCTGTCCGACCAGGTGCCGGCCGAGCGCCGGGCCAAGGCGATCGACCGCCTCAAGGCCTACGCCGGGCTGCAGCCGGGTGGCACCGCGTTCACCACGCTGGCCCGCCAGCGTTACGAAGAACGCTTGAAGGACGGCAGCCTGCTGCAGCCGACGAAGATCGAAGTGCAGCAATCGCTGGACAATGTCGAGACGTACATCACCGGCATCGAGTCGCTGCTGAAGAAGTACCAGATCGCCGGCGCCGATGAGGCGATGAAGGCCCTGGCCGGGCAGATGAAGGACTACGCCGCCTGGACCCGCAAGGACGTGCTGCCGAAGGCACGCACCGATGCGCGCCTGCCGGCGCCGCTGTACGCCTACCAGCTCAAGCAGGTCGGTATCGATATCGATCCGAAGCTGCTGATGCAGCGCGCGCAGCTGGAGTTCATGGAAACCCGCTCGGCGATGCAGCAGCTGGCGCCGCTGGTGGTGAAGGACAAGGGCCTGAAGGTGGCCGACCCGAGTGACCCGGTGGCGGTGATCCGCGCGCTGAAGGCCGACAAGATCGCCGACGACCATCTGGAAGGGCACTACCGCAAGGTGATCGATGCAATCGATCCGCTGATCCGCGAGCATGCCATCGTCGACGTGCCCAAGCGCGCCATGCAGATGCGCCTGGGTTCGGCCGCCGAGAGCGCGGCCAGCCCGGCCCCGCATTTCCTGCCGGCGCCGCTGGTCAACAACACCGGGCAGCAGGGCACCTTCGTGCTGCCGCTGGGCAACCCGGCGGCGGGCCCGGGCGCACAATACGACGATTTCAACTTCGGTGCGGCGGCATGGACGCTGAGCGCGCATGAAGGCCGCCCCGGCCACGAGCTGCAGTTCACCGCGATGGTCGAGCGTGGTGTCTCGCTGGCACGCACCATGTTCGCGTTCAATTCGGTGAATGTTGAAGGCTGGGCGCTGTATGCCGAGGCCGAGATGGTGCCGTACGAGCCGCTGGACGGGCAGATGATCGCCCTGCAGTTCCGCCTGCTGCGGGCCGCACGCGCAATGCTTGACCCGATGCTCAACCTCGGCCTGACCGACCGCGCCAACGGCGAACGTGTGCTGATGGAGCAGGTCGGCCTGTCCAAGGCGATGGCCACCCAGGAACTGGACCGTTACATGGTGCGTATGCCGGGCCAGGCGGGCAGCTACTTCTATGGCTACACCCGCATCCTCGAACTGCGCATGCAGACCGAGCTGGCACTGGGCGCGAAGTTCGACCGCCTGGCGTTCAACAACTTCCTGCTCGACCAGGGCCTGCTGCCGCCGGACCAGCTGGCCGACGCGGTGAACAAGGTATTCGTGCCGAAGTACAAGCAGAAGTAAGTGGTAGCGCCGGGCCATGCCCGGCGAGCGCAGCGGAAAAGCCGCCGGGCATGGCCCGGCGCTACCAGCGGTGATGCAATCGCATCACCGCTGCGGCTGCGGGGTGATCACCTGGGTCGGCAACCGTGCCGGCGGTTCCGGGTTCGGTACCCAGATCGCCACGCCGGCGGCGCGCTTCTGCGTGGTCGGAATACCGATGCCGACGCCACCGCCCACATGCGAGCCGAAGGTGCCGGCGCCCACCGACATGCCCACCGGTGAGCCGCTGCTGCCCACGCCCATCAGCACCACGCCATTGGCGCCCAGTGCCGCCGCTTCACGCTTCAGGCGTGCCACCGCGGCATCGGTCTGGCCCTGCGTGCCGAAGCCCACGGCAGATGCCGATTCCAGCTGCGCGATTTCCTGCGAGCCGGCCGGTGGCGTGGAATAGATCTGCACCAGTGCCGGATCGATCGGCGCGCGGGCGCGCCCCAGCATGACCTTGGAGGTGCTGGCACAACCGGCGGCGACCAGCAGGATGGCCGCCAGCGCGGCCCAACGGATGTTCATGGCACGACCCCTGTAGGACTGGTTGCGATCTTCGGTGGGCCACTCTGAATCGGCGCCAACACCCGGGCCCGGGCACCCACGGCAGCACGCTAGCACGCGTCGGGTGACAGCCCCGCCAACGGCAGTAGGCGGCGACCGCGTGAACGACTATGGTGGACAGACAGGAACCAACTGCGGGAGAGCGGAATGGGCGTGATCAGTCTTTTGTGGGGCGTATTGGCGCTGTTGTGGATGATCCTGGCGCTGATTCCGCTGCTTGGCTGGGGCAACTGGTTCCTGATCCCGTTCGCCGCCGTCGGCGCGGTGATCGCCGCGCTGGGCATCCTGTTTACCCACCCGACCAAGCGCGGTCGGGCCTGGGCCGGGCTGGTGCTGAATGGCATCGTGGTGGTGGTCGGCATCCTGCGCCTGGGCCTGGGCGGCGGTGTGATCTGAATCCCGCCGCCGGGTGCGACAGGGCGTCGCAGGTACACGGCTGCTGGCCGGGCAGGGGCGTACAATGAGCGGCTGCGCGAGCCCCCCGCGTGCCTGTGATTCCGCGCCTGGCGCGGCTGCCCGATGATCATCCGACCCCGTCCCCACGGCTGGCAACTGCTGTACATCCTGCGCGGCTCGATCGTCAAAGCGATCGCGCCGAAGGTGCTGGCCATCCTGATCCTGTCCATTGCCGTGGCGGCCGTGGTGGAGCTGGCCCCGCCGACCGGCATCGAACGCGTGTCGGTCACGCCGTTCACCCTGCTCGGCCTGGTCCTGTCGATCTTCCTCAGCTTCCGCAACAGCGCCTGCTATGACCGCTGGTGGGAAGGCCGCAAGCTGTGGGGCCAGCTGGTCTACGAATCACGTTCGCTGGCCCGCCAGGTGCACCTGCTGCTGGCCGATGACGGCGGCCGCCGTCGCCGCATCGCGTACCTCACCACCGCCTTCGCCCATGCCCTGGCCGGTCGCCTGCGCGGGCGCATCGTGGCGCTGATGGCCCTGCCGTGGCTGGACAAGCGCCAGCGCGAACAACTTGGGCAGCGCGAGAACGTGCCCGATGCATTGCTGTCGATGATCGCCGCCGAGCTGGCCCAGGCGCTGCGTTCCGGTGACCTCGACCCGATCCTCTACGCCCAGCTGGAAGACCGCCTGCACGCGATGTCGTCGATCCAGGCCGGCTGCGAGCGCATCCTCACCACGCCGCTGCCGTTCGCCTACACCCTGCTGCTGCATCGCTGCGCGTGGATGTTCTGCGTGCTGCTGCCGTTCGGCCTGGCCAGTTCGCTGGGCTGGGGCACGCCGGTGCTGTCGGCGGTGCTGGCCTATGCCTTCTTCGGCCTGGACCAGCTGGGCGAAGAAATGGAAGACCCGTTCGGCCTGGAGCCGAACGACCTGCCGCTGGACGCGCTGGTGCGCACGATCGAGATCGACCAGCTCGACGCGCTCGGCGAACGCCCCTTGCCCGAACCCCTGCTGCCGCAGGGTTACCTGTTGCAATAGCCACTCCTCGGAGCCTGCCATGTCCCATCCGCTTTACCGCCCGCGCCGCATGCGCCACGACGAGTTCTCGCGCCGCCTGATGCGCGAGAACACGCTGACCACCGACGACCTGATCTACCCGGTGTTCGTGCACGAACTGGCGGGCCGCACCGCAGTGCCGTCGATGCCGGGCGTGGAGCGGCTGTCGATCGAAGAGCTGCTGAAGGTGGCCGAAGAAGCGCTGGAACTGGGCATTCCGGTGATCGACCTGTTCCCGGTGATCGACCCGTCGCTGAAGTCGCTGGACGCGTCGGCGGCGTGGGCCGAGGACGGCCTGGCGCAGCGTGCGATCCGCGCGCTGAAGTCGCGCTTCCCGGAACTGGGCGTGATGACCGACGTGGCGCTGGACCCGTACACCACCCACGGCCAGGACGGCATCATCGACGACAAGGGCTATGTGCTGAACGACATCACGGTCGAAGCGCTGGTCAAGCAGTCGGTGTCGCACGCCGAGGCCGGTGTGGACATCGTCTCGCCGTCGGACATGATGGACGGCCGCATTGGCGCGATCCGCCGTGCGCTGGATGCCGACAACCACATCAACGTGCGCATCATGGCCTACTCGGCCAAGTACGCCTCGGCGTTCTACGGCCCGTTCCGTGATGCGGTGGGCAGCGCGGCCAGCCTCGGCAAGGCCGACAAGAAGACCTACCAGATGGACCCGGCCAACGGCGACGAGGCCCTGCGCGAGATCGCGCTGGACCTGGAAGAGGGCGCCGACATGGTGATGGTCAAGCCGGGCATGCCGTACCTGGACCTGGTGCGCCGGGTGAAGGACACGTTCGGCGTGCCGACCTTCGCCTATCAGGTCAGTGGCGAGTACGCGATGATGAAGGCCGCCTTCGCCAACGGCTGGCTGGACGAGCGTGCCTGCGTGCTGGAGTCGCTGCTGGGCTTCAAGCGGGCCGGTGCCGATGGCGTGCTGACCTATTTCGCGCCGCAGGTGGCGCGATGGCTGCGCGAGCGCTGACAATAGCGCCACGATAGACGGAGGACTGCGCGATGGGACCCGAACTGGGATGGATGCAATGGCTGATCTGGGGCACCGGTGTCCTGGTGTTCGGTGCCATCATCGTCGGTGTCTTCATCGCCGCCTGGCGGGCGGGCAAGCGCCCGCCGGAGCAGCTTTCCGCCGCCCGCCACGTAGCCCGTGAGCAGGCCCTGCCGGACAGCGTGCAGGCCGAGCTGGCTGCGTTGAACCAGCGCAAGGACAACGGCCAGCTGAGCGAGATGGAGTACGAGCAGTTGCGCGCCAAGGTGCTGTCGCGCTGACGGGTGGGTGCCAACCTTGGTTGGCACTTTCCCGCATGCCAACCAAGGTTGGCATCTACCAAACGATCATCCACGCGCGGCGTGGATCTACCGCACGCACCCGGCCACCGCCGCCACCCTAGGCACCGCCAACCGGTACACGTCCACGCCACCGGCGCGCGGCGCCTTTGCCGCGCTGCTGGCCACCATCATCTCGCCGGGCCTGGCGTTGTCGATCACCGGCGCGCCGGTCCAGCCGCCGGCCTGGTTGAACGATAGTCCCAGCGGCTGCAGCGCCACACCGCTCCACGCACAGCCGCTGCTCCAGACCTGCGCGGTACTGCCGTGGCCGCGGCTGAACACCACGGCGCCGTCATGGCCCAGCCAGTCGCCGTCGGTCTCGTCGTCGGCGCTGTTCAGCGCGCTCAGTGCGGTGGCCGGGCCACGCAGGCCCTGCGCATCCAGCGTCGCTACGAACAGGTCCCAGCCGGCGCCATGGCCCTGCTGGCGGGCAAACAACAGCTGCTTGCCATCCGCGCTCAGGGCCGGTCCGGGCTCTTCCCGGCGCCCGCCGTCACCGCCCAGCGGCTGCGCTGGGCCCAGCCGGCCATCGGTGGCCAGCGCAGCGCGGTACAGCGCCAGCGCGCCCTCGCGGCCGGCCGCGAACAGCAGCCAGCGGCCATCACGGCTGAAGTAGGGATCACGGGCTTCACCGGCCACGCCGACCGGCAGTGCCTGTGCCTGCTGCCAACGACCGTCGACCACGCGTGCCTCCCAGAGGCCCCAGCCGGCTTCGTCGCGGCGGGCGAAAACGATGCGCTGGCCATCGGCGCTGATCGTGGCGCGGCCCTCGTCGGCGCGGGTCGAGACCACGCCCATGCCTTCGATGCCGTACTCGTTCAACGCCATCGCCACGGGGGCAGAGAGTAGACTGGCGGCAAGCACCAGCAGGGGCGGGGTGATGCGCATCATCCGGTTCCATGCACGAACAGAGCATCAGTCTAGCCAGCTTGAGGATTCCATGACCGACCGTTACGCCGTCTTCGGACACCCCGTCGCCCATTCGAAGTCGCCGCAGATCCATGCGTCGTTCGGTCGCCAGGAAGGCATCGCCATCGACTATCGCGCGATCGACCTGGCCCCGGAGGCGTTCCTGGCCGGCCTGGAGGCCTTCGCTGCCGAGGGCGGTGTCGGTGCGAACGTCACCCTGCCGCACAAGGAAACCGCGTTCTCGGTGTGCACCACGCTGACCGCACGGGCGCGCCGCGCCGGATCGGTCAACACGCTGCTGCGCAAGGGCGACCGTTGGCACGGAGACACCACCGATGGCATCGGCCTGGTGCGCGACCTGACCGACCGCCATGGCCTGGACCTGCGCGGCCGTCGCGTGCTGATGATCGGTGCCGGTGGCTCGGCGCGCAGCGTCGCCCCGGCGCTGCTCGATGCCGGCATCACCGAACTGGTGGTGGTCAACCGCACGCCGGAACGTGCCGACGAGCTGATCGATGCCATGGGCGAACCGGGCCGCGCGATCAGCCGCTACTGGGAGGACCTGCGCGACCTGGGCGACTTTGAACTGATCGTCAACGCCACCTCGGCGGGCCGCGACCGCGACGTCGAGTTCAAGCTGCCGCTGTCGCTGGTCAACTCGATGACCACCGCCGTCGACCTGAACTACGGCGAGGCGGCGATCGCCTTCCTGGCATGGGCACGCGCGGCGGACTGCCGCAACACCGTGGATGGCCTGGGCATGCTGGTCGAACAGGCTGCCGAGAGCTTCCTGCAGTGGCACGGCGTACGCCCGCAGACCGACGAGGTCTACCAGGCGCTGCGCCAGGGCCCGGCTGTGTTGGCCGGCGAGGACTGATCGATGGACGGCACGACCTTGATGGTGACCGTGCTGAGCATGGTCGGTGTGCGCCTGCCGGTGCTGATCGCGCTGTGCGTCGGCCTGGTCTGGGTGGTCGGTGCGCCGCGCGATGCGACCCGCACCGGCGCCCTGGTCGGCCTGCTGCTGTTGCTGTTGACCAGCCTCGGTGGGATGGCGGCGGGCATCCTGCCGATGTGGATGGTCCGCAGTGGTGATTTCAGTGCCGTGTCGAGCCTGAGCGCCATCCTCGGCGTGCTGCATTTCGCGCTGGCAATGGTCGAGGCCATCGGCGTGGTGCTGCTGGTGTGGGCGCTGGTGCGCCTGCTGCGGCTGCGCGGCAACGCGGTGCAGTGACACCGCGGTGACGGCCCAGGGCCGTCGCCAGCAGCGTCCGGCGTGTTCATCCAGCCGCCGGGCGTCGCCGCTGCCCCGTTCAGGCAGCCAGCGGCGGCGGACATGGCCGGCCATGCGACAATGACCGGCCCGATCCAGCCACGGTAATTCCCGGCGTGACCGAAACCGTCGCCGCTCCGCGCACGCTCGATGACCCCTTGAAGGACGCGATCCGCAAGGCGTACACGACGCTGCAGGCCAATACTCCCGGCTTCTCCACCCGCCGCTCGCAGAGCCAGATGATCGGCGTGGTGTCACGCGCGCTGTCGAAGAGCGGCGGCGTTGGCGTGGTCGAGGCGCCGACCGGCGTCGGCAAGAGTCTGGGTTACCTCACTGCGGGCGTACCGATTGCGCTGGCCAGCAAGAAGAAGCTGGTGATCAGCACCGGCACCGTGGCGCTACAGTCGCAACTGGTCGAGCGCGATATCCCGAATTTCCTCAAGGCCACCGGCCTGGAAGCAACCGTGGCGCTGGCCAAGGGCCGTACCCGCTACCTGTGCACGCGTAACGCCGCCGAAGCACAGGGCGAGGGCTCGCAGGGCGGCATGTTCGAGGATGATGCACCACTGTTCGACCGGCCGCTGGCGCCGATCGAGATGGACATCGCCAAGCGCCTGACCGATGCCTTCACCGGCGGCAGCTGGGACGGCGATATCGACAATGCGCCGGAGACCATCAGTCCCGGCCTGCGCAGCCGCATCACCACGCCGGCCTCGGGCTGCGCCGGGCGCCGTTGTGCGTATTCGGCGCAGTGCGCGGTGCTGCGTTCACGCAACACCGTGCGCGATGCGCAGATCGTGGTCACCAACCACGCGCTGCTGCTGTCGGCGCTGTCGATCGGCGACAGCGACAACGGCCAGCCGTTGATCGCGCCGCCGTCGGACATGCTGCTGGTGCTGGACGAAGGCCATCACATCGGCAACGTGGCGATCGACCAGGGCGCGGCCAGCCTGGCGCTGGATGAAATGGCCAAGCGCACCGGGCGCCTGCAGATCCTGATTGCCGGTGCCTACCGCGCGGTCGACAAGGACCGCCTCGGCAACCTGCTGCCGAACGAAGCGATCGAGGTCGCCAGCAACGTCGCCAAGCAGCTGCGCGCGTTCCGCGATCACATCGAGCGGGTGTGGATGCCGGCGCCAGCGGACGAGGAGCCGATGTGGCGCGCGGCCAACGGCCGTTTGCCGGAGGCCTGGCGCGAGCCGATCGAGGCACTGGCCGACGAGACCCGCAGCCTCTACAACTGGGCGCATGCCGCTACCGCGCAGGTGGCCAAGGGCAAGCCGGACGACGCCGCGCGCGAGCGCCTGCAGCGCAACCTGGGCATGGCGCTGGAAATGATCGAGCAACAGTACAACCTGTGGCAGGCCTGGCGCCGCGAGGACAAGGACGGCGCGCCGCCGATGGCGCGCTGGGTCACCGCCACCCGCGACGGCGACCTGGTGCTGCACGGCTCGCCGGTATCGGCCGCGCACGTGCTGCGCAAGCTGCTGTGGGATGAGGTGGACTCGGTGGTGATGACCTCGGCGACGCTGACCGGCGGTGGCGATTTCCAGTCGCTGGCGATCGACAACGGCATTCCGGAAGAGGCCGAGATGGTCTCGCTGTCGTCGCCGTTCGACCTGCCCAACCAGGCCGAGCTGATCGTGCCCAGGTTCCCGGTCACCCCCGACGACCGCGAAGGCCATCCCCGCGAAGTGGCGCGCTACCTCGACACCGAGCTGGATTGGGCCAAGGGCTCGATGGTGCTGTTCACCTCGCGCTGGAAGATGGAAAAGGTGGCCGGGCTGATGCCGGCGGCGCGGCGCAAGCAGGTGCTGGTACAGGGCGAGATGTCCAAGACCCGGCTGATCGAAGAACACCTGCGCCGCGTCGAAGCGGGTGAGGGTTCGGTGCTGTTCGGCCTGAACTCGTTCGGTGAAGGCCTCGACCTGCCCGGTGAAGCGTGCACCACGGTGGTGATCACCCAGGTGCCGTTCGCGGTGCCGACCGATCCGCAGACTGCCACCCTCAGCGAATGGTTCGAGGGCCGCGGGCTCAATGCGTTCAACCTGATCGCCATTCCGCACGCGCTGCGCACGTTGACCCAGTTCGCCGGTCGCCTGATCCGCACCTCCACCGACACCGGCCGCGTGATCATCCTCGATTCGCGGCTGCTGACCCGCCGCTACGGCAAGCGCATCATCGACGCGCTGCCGCCGTTCAAGCGCGTGATCGGCTGAAAAAAGGGGACGGAGGGGATTAAGTCGTTTGTGCCTCAAACGACTTAATCCCCTCCGTCCCCTTTTCCCAGATGCCGGCCAGCGGCCGGCACTACCGCGTAGGGATCAATCGCCCAGCAGGGCGGTGTTGCGCACGGCGCCCTTGTCGGCGCTGGTGGCGAGCAGGGCGTAAGCCTTCAGGGCGCTGGTGACCTTGCGCGGGCGCGGCGCACGCGGTTTCCAGCCGCGTGCATCGGCCTCGCTGCGGCGCTGGACCAGCGTGGCCTCATCCAGCAACAGGTCGATGCGGCGGGCCGGGATGTCGATGCGGATGCGGTCACCGTCTTCCACAAGCCCGATCGCGCCGCCACTGGCCGCTTCCGGCGAAGCGTGGCCGATCGACAACCCCGAGGTGCCACCGGAGAAGCGGCCATCGGTGAGCAGCGCGCACTGCTTGCCCAGTCCCTTCGACTTCAGGTAGCTGGTCGGGTACAGCATCTCCTGCATGCCCGGGCCGCCCTTGGGCCCTTCGTAGCGGATCACCACCACCTCGCCCGGCTGCACCTCGTCGGCGAGGATGCCGGCGACGGCGGCGTCCTGGCTTTCGTAGACGCGTGCGGGGCCTTCGAACACATGGATCGATTCATCCACGCCGGCGGTTTTCACCACGCAGCCATCGACGGCCAGATTGCCGCGCAGCACAGCCAGGCCACCTTCCAGCGAATACGCATGTTGCAGCGAGCGGATGCAGCCCTCGGCGCGGTCCAGGTCCAGCGCGGGCCAGCGCGTGGCCTGGCTGAAGGCCTCCTGGGTGGGGATGCCGGCCGGGCCGGCCTTGAAGAAGGTATGCAGGGTGTCGTTGTCGCTGCGCACCACGTCCCAGCGTTCCAGCGCTTCGGCCAGGCTGGCGCTGTGCACGGTCGGCACTGTGGTATCGAGCAGGCCGGCGCGATCCAGTTCACCGAGGATGCCGAACACGCCGCCGGCGCGGTGCACGTCCTCGATGTGGTACTTCGGTGTGTTCGGCGCCACCTTGCACAGCTGCGGGACGCGTCGCGACAGCGCGTCGATGTGGGTCAGGTCGAAGTCGACCTCCGCTTCCTGCGCTGCGGCCAGCAGATGCAGGATGGTGTTGGTGGAGCCGCCCATGGCGATGTCCAGGGTCATCGCGTTGGCGAACGCGGCCTGGGTGGCGATCCCGCGCGGCAGCGCGCTCGGGTCTTCGCCGCCGTACCAGCGATGGCAGAGCTCGACGATCAGGCGGCCGGCGCGGCGGAACAGCGCCTCGCGGTCGGCATGGGTGGCCAGCGTAGTGCCGTTGCCGGGCAGCGACAGGCCCAGCGCTTCGGTCAGGCAGTTCATCGAGTTGGCGGTGAACATGCCCGAGCAGGAGCCGCAGGTGGGGCAGGCGCTGCGCTCAAAGGCCGCGACCTTCTCGTCGGAGGCGCTGTCATCGGCGGCCACCACCATCGCGTCGACCAGGTCCAGCTTGTGCTCGGACAGCTTGGTCTTGCCCGCTTCCATCGGCCCGCCGGAGACGAACACCACCGGGATGTCCAGGCGCAGCGCAGCCATCAGCATGCCGGGGGTGATCTTGTCGCAGTTGCTGATGCACACCAGCGCGTCGGCGCAGTGCGCGTTGACCATGTACTCCACGGCGTCGGCGATGATCTCGCGGCTGGGCAGCGAATACAGCATCCCGTCGTGGCCCATCGCGATGCCGTCGTCCACGGCGATGGTGTTGAATTCCTTGGCGACGCCACCGACCTGTTCGATTTCGCGCGCGACCAGCTGGCCGAGGTCCTTCAGATGCACGTGGCCGGGCACGAACTGGGTGAAGGAGTTGGCGATGGCAATGATCGGCTTGTGGAAGTCGCCGTCCTTCATGCCGGTGGCACGCCACAGGGCGCGGGCGCCGGCCATGTTGCGGCCGGCGGTGGAGGTGCGGGAACGGTATTCGGGCATGGCTGGCGGAACGGGCGGGCCGTACGACGTGGGGGTCAGCCGATCATGGCCAATTTTTTCGGTTGCTGCTGCAACCACCTTCACCGCTTGCAGCGGCTTGGTGGTCCGCGCATTTCCCATTATCCCCGCGCCTGCGGCGCGCCCCCTTGAACAACAAGGGGGCTTCTCGCCGGAGACTTGGCTGCGCGCGCCGGGCATAGCGCGGCGCCGCGGGGCGTGTGCCAACCAAGGTTGGCACCTACCAGTGCGGTGTGCCGCCCGGGGTCGGATCCCATCGCAGCGCGATGGGCTCTGACCCCAATGCCGACGAAAATGAAAGGCCGTTCATCTTTCCCGCTTTGCCGATTCCGGTTGTTGGTGAGGATTTGGCATCATTGGGCATTGATCCGTATACAGGGCATGAGGCCATGAAACGTTCCCGCACCACCGCGCTGCTGCTGATGAGCGCTGCGCCGCTGCTGTTCACCGCCTGCCAGAAGGAGCCGGAGGTGAAGGTGCAGGAAGGCCTGTACACCTCGGTCGAGGCCTGCACCGAGGCCACCGGTGATCCGTCGTCGTGCCGCAACGCCTTTGCCGAAGCGCAGAAGCAGGCCGCCGATGCGGCGCCGAAGTACGCCAGCAAGGAAGCCTGCGAGAAGGATTACAAGCCGGAGCAGTGCGTGCAGCAGCACACCTCGGCCGGCACCTCGTTCATCGGCCCGATGATGATGGGTTTCTTCATGTCGCAGATGCTGAGCAACCGCGGCGGCCTCGCCCCGCAGGCGCCGGCGTCGGCACCGGCATACCAGGACAAGAACGCTGGCTGGGCGCGCCCGGCACCGGGCGGCACCGGTGGCCTGAACACCGCCAGCGGCATCGGCGCCGGCAAGGCCGGTCTGGCACCGGTCACCAGCGAACCGAACCGTGCGGTCACTGCCAGCCGTGGTGGCTTCGGCAACACCAGCGCACGCCGCAGCACCAGCGGCAGCTACGGCGGCTGATCGACCCATGCAGCGCATCCGGATTGCCGCGCGTGCCCAGTGGCGGGCACGCGCGGAGGAAGCGGGTTTCCGTTTCCATACCATCGATGGCCAGCCCTACTGGGATGAAAGCGCGTACTACGCGTTCACCCTGCGCCAGATCGAACAGGACATCGAAGACCCCAGTGCCGAGCTGCACCAGATGGCGCTGGACCTGGTCGGTGATGTCATCGCCAGTGAACGGTTGATGGACCAGCTGGCGATTCCGTCGCATTACCGCGACTGGATCGCCGACAGCTGGCGCCAGCGCCAGCCGCACCTTTACGGCCGCCTGGACCTGGCCTACGACGGCACCGGCCCGGCCAAGCTGTACGAGCTGAACTACGACACGCCGACCTCGCTGTTCGAGGCCAGCTTCTTCCAGTGGCAGTGGCTGGAAGACCAGCGCAACGCCGGCCGCCTGCCGCAGCATGCCGACCAGTTCAATGCGATCCATGAGGCGCTGGTCGAGCGCTTCGGCGAACTGGCCACGCAGCTGCCGCCGCCGCTGTACTTCAGCGCGGTGGGAAGCTCGGAAGAAGACCGTGGCACGGTCGATTACCTGCGCGACTGCGCGTCGCAGGCCGGCCTGCATGGCCAGGCCATCGCGATCGAGGACATCGGCCTGTCCGAGGACGGCCGCTTCACCGCGCTGGATGATTCGGTGATCGGCACGCTGTTCAAGCTGTACCCGCTGGAAGACCTGATGGCCGAAGAGTTCGGCCGCGCGCTGCCCGGTTCGGGCGTGCAGTTGCTGGAACCGGCGTGGAAGGCAGTGCTGAGCAACAAGGGCATCCTGCCGTTGCTGTGGCAGCGCAACGTAGGCCATCCGAACCTGCTGGAGGCGCACTTCGATGACGGCAGCACGCTGGCCCCGGGCTGGGTGCGCAAGCCGCTGTTCTCGCGCGAAGGTGCCAACATCGAGATGCACCTGGCCGATGGCAGCACCCAGCGCAGCGACGGTCCCTATGACGGCCCGGCGATCATCCAGCGCGCCCATCCGCTGACCCGCTTCGAAGGTGGCTACCCGCTGATCGGCAGCTGGGTGGTGGGTGACCACGCCTGCGGCATCGGCATCCGCGAGGACGACAGCGCGATCACCCGCGACAGTGCGCGGTTCGTGCCGCACGCGATCGTCGACGAGGCGCCGACGCGGATCTACGTCTGATGACGGTGCGGCGTTGGCCTGGCCGGCATGGGCGTGCCGCGCCCGCGCCGGGCCGGCATTTCGATGACGGGCGCAGCCTGCAGGCCTTCGCCGACCGCGTCGCGGTGCGTTGCCACCGCTGCGATGCCCCCGGTTGGGTGATCGCCCGCTGGGAACCCTATCGATGGACCGCGCGTTTCCGCTGCACCGCTTGCAGCGCTGCATTGGACAGCGGCGACTGGCTGGGTGCGGTCCGCATTCTGGGCCGCCAGCCCTGTGGATTCTGCGGGCATCAGTGGCTGCATGTGTGTCGGCCGATTCCCGCCGGCATCCCAGCGCCCGCATCCTTCCCCGCCCGATGCGCACAGTGCGGTCGCAGCACCGAGGTCACGGTGTTGACGCGTCCCCTGCGTGACGCCGAGCCTGCCGATCCGCATTTCGGTCTGCCGCTGCGCCTGGTCGAATCGACCCGCGCGGGCCTGCTATGGGCCTACAACGCCGAACATCTGCAGGCACTGCACGCGTACGCGAGTGCGATGCTGCGCGAGCACCGCGGCCACCACCGATCGATGTTCTCGCGCCTGCCGCAGTGGATGAAGCTGGCCCGCAACCGGGTGCTGCTGCAGCGAGCGGTGGAGCGGTTGCAGCGTCGCTTGCTGCAAGGGTAGTGCCGGCCGCTGGCCGACAGCCGAGCATGGGCTCGGCGCTACAGGAATCAGGTCGTCTGTAGAGCCGAGCCCATGCTCGGCGCCGGTCAATCGCAGGGTTACAGCAACCCTTCGCGCTTCACCGCCAGGTAGCGCTCCACCAGCGCGCCCGGCAGGGCGTCGGCGGTGACGTCCAGCACCATCACCTTCTCGCTGCGCAGCGCTTCGTGCGCCTTCGCGCGCTGCTGCAGGTACAGCGCCGCGGCACCGGCCTGGGTGGCGTCCTCCAGCGTCTGCACGTCCCCCTCCAGTACGCCGTCCAGCTCGCGCTCGCGCAGGCTGGCCACGCACACCAGGTGGCGCCGTTGCAGCAGGCGCACCGCCGCCAGCAGGTCTTCGATGTCCTCGTCGCGCACGTTGCTGACCAGCATCACCAGTGCTCGCCGGCGCTGGCGCAGCGACACCTCGGTGGCAGCGGCCAGGTAATCGGTGGCCACCGCGCGTGGCTGCAGGTCGTAGCTGGCGCGCAGCAGGTGCTCGACCGTGCCCATGCCGCGCTGCGGCGCGACCCAGCGGCGTTCGCCACCGGCAGCGAACAGGCCGGCGGCATCGCCTTGGCGCAGCGCCAGGTAGGCCACCACCAGCGAGGCATTCAAGGCATGGTCGAAGTGCGAGAGACCGCCTTCGCTGGCCAGCATGCGCCGGCCACTGTCGAGCATCAGCAGCAACTGCTGGTTCTTCTCGTCCTGGTACTCGCGCGAGATCAGCTTGCGCGCACGCGCGGTGGCCTTCCAGTCCAGCTGGCGCAGGCTGTCGCCGACGCGGTACTCGCGCATCTGGTGGAAGTCGGTGCCTTCACCACGGCGGCGCTTCACGTGTGCACCGACCAGCCGCGAGGCCTGGTCGGCACTGAACAACGCAAAGCGCGTGAGCGGCACGAAATTCGGATAGACCCGCACGTCCAGTGCGGGCGGCAGCGTGCGTTGCTGCCACCACAGGCGCCACGGCGAGCGCATGCGCAGGTGCACGCCTTCGAAGCGGAAGCGCCCACGCTGCAGCGGCTGCAGGTGGTAGTGCAGCGTGGAGGCGCTACTGGCCCGCAGGCGCACGCGCTGTGGCAGCGATTCCAGCGGCCAGCCGCCGGGGACCAGGTCGAACACCTGCACCGTCATCGATTGCTCGGCCTGCAACCGCAGCGCCGCCTCGCGGCGCACGCCCAGCGCCAGCGCTTCGGGCAGTTCGCGCTGTACCTGCGGCGACGGGCGCTGCGACTGGCGCCACAGGTCGAACAGCGCAGGCAGCGCGATGGCCACGGCGGCCAGCGCCCAGCTCCAGCGCGGCAGCAACCCGCCCAGCACCAGGCCGCCCAGGGCGGCCCAGGCCAGCAGCAGCGCCAGCAGCAGCGGGGCAGGCCTCATCGGCGCGGTGCTTCCACCTTGGCCAGCAGTGCGCCCAGCACGTCGTCGGCGTCCTGGCCTTCGATCTGCAGCTCGGGGGCCAGTGCAATGCGGTGGCGCAGTGCCGGGCGAGCAATGTCGCGCACGTCGTCCGGCGTGACGAAGTCGCGGCCGGCCAGCACCGCCTGCGCACGCGAGGCACGCACCAGCGCGATGCTGCCGCGTGGGCCGGCGCCGACCGCGATGCCCGGCCACTGCCGGGTCGCCGCGACGATGCGTACTGCGTAGTCGATCACTTCGTCATCGACGGTGATCGCCGCGGTGGCGCGCTGCAGTTCCAGCAGTTCGCCGGCACCGAGTACGCGTGGCACCTGGCTCAGGTCGAAATCGCTGGCGGCGCGGCCACTGGTGATCGCGGTCACCATGCGCTTCTCGTCCTCCAGCTGCGGGTAGTCGATCAGCACCTTCAGCAGGAAGCGGTCCAGCTGTGCCTCCGGCAGCGGGTAGGTGCCTTCCTGCTCCAGCGGGTTCTGCGTGGCCAGCGCCATGAACGGCGGCGCCAGGGTGAACGCCTTGCCTTCGATGGTCACCTGGCCTTCCTGCATCACTTCCAGCAGTGCCGACTGGGTCTTGGCCGGCGCACGGTTGATCTCATCGGCCAACAGCAGGTTGGTGAACACCGGGCCACGGCGGATCTTGAAGCTCTCGCTCTTCGGGTCGTACACCGCATGGCCACTGACGTCGCTGGGCATCAGGTCGGGGGTGAACTGCACGCGGCCGTAATCCAGTTCCAGGGCCTGTGCCAGTGCGCGCACCAGCAGGGTCTTGCCCAGCCCGGGCACGCCCTCGATCAGCACGTGGCCACCGGCCAGCAGCGCCACCAGGATCTGGTCCAGTACATCGGCCTGGCCAATGAAGGCGTGGCCGACGGCATCGCGGATGGCATCGACGCGTTCGATCAGGCGGGCGTTGGCGGCCGCCGGCAGCTCGGGGACTTCGGTCATAGCAGGGATCTCATCTGGAGCAGCAAGCGGATGCGCTCGCGCAGGGCGGAGGAATCGTGCGGCGGAGGGGGCGTGAGCGCGCTGGCAACGCGGCCTTGCGGCCAGGACAGCAGTTCGGCGATGGCCTGTTCGCGCGGCGCGCCGTCCAGTGCGGCGGCCACCGGTGCGCGCAGGCGCAGGCGATGCAGGAACAGGGCGAGCACGGCGTCATACAGGCGCGCGCCTTGGCCGAAGCGCAGCAGCAGCTCGCCGCTGGCACGCACGTGTTCCAGCAGCGAGCGGCGTTCCAGCACCGGCGACGGCAGGCGGCTGCCGAAGCGTTGCGAACGGCCCCACAGCCAGCCCAGCAGGGCCAGCAGCAGCGGCGCCCACACCGGCCAGCCCTGGTAGAACAGGCGCGCCCACAGCGATGGCGGGCGGCTGGCGTAGACCAGCCAGAAAGTGCCCTTGCCGTAGTTCGGATCGAGCAGATAGCGGGTCAGGTCGCGGTGCGAGAGATCGTGCAGGCCGTCGCTGGCCTTGCCCGCAGCCGACGCCAGGCGTGCTGCCGGCGAATCCACCTCGCCGCGCATGAACTCCATGTCGGCCAGCACGCTCACCTTGCCCTGCCCGTGGCGCAGTCGCGCGAACACCAGGTTGCGCTCGTTGCCCCAACGCCGTTCGGCGTGTGTACGGGCGGCAAAGCCCAGCGTGAAGCGACGACCACCGCAGAACTCCACATGGCTGGGATCGTCGATGACGTGGAACGGCTGGCAGTCGCTCTGCTGGTACAGGCTGTCCACGCCCAGCTGGTCCAGCAGCGGTCCCTGCGTACTGCTGGCGTCGTCCTCTGCGGGTGGCGGCGTGCGCACCAGCAGATGGCCACCACCATCGACCCAGGCCAGCAGGGCCCTGGCCGCCGGTGCCGGCAGTTCGCTGCTGTCCTGCAGCAGCACCACCGTGTCGCGCGGACCCAGCGCCATCTGCTGCAGGTCCAGCCGCGGCCGCGAGTGCACGTCGATGCCATCGGCACGCAGGGCCTGCCCAAGCACGTACAGCGGGTTGTAGCCGGCTTCGCCCTGCGGCGGCAGCTGCACGGTCTCGGTCACCCGCTCATGCGTGCGCAGGTAGAGGATCGTCAGCGGTACGCCGAGCAGCACCAGCCCGCCCAGCAACAGCGACCAGAACAGGCGCGGGCTCATGCCAGCCACCGGTACTGCTGGCGCAGCGTGTCGGCCAGTGCATCGAAATCGGCGCGGCTGGGCAGGCGGCCACCGTAGGCGGCGTACTGCCACATGCGCACGATGCGCGCGAACAGGTCACGGTCGGTGGCATCGGGCATGCGCCGCGAGGCGCGAAGGCATTGCGCTTCGGTGGCACCGGGCGGAAGCGCGATGCCGCTGCGCTCGCCCACCGTGCGCACGCTGGCGCGGTACAGCAGGGCCAGCGCCTGACGCGGCCGGCCCTGGTCCCACAGCAGGCCGGCCTGGGTGGCCACGTCCGGCGGCAGCACGACCGGCAGCTCCACCTGTTCCTCCACCACCTGCGGTACAGCGTCGGCCTTGCGCCGGCCACTGCCGCGCAGCCACGGCAGCCACAGCCGTGCGGTCAGCAGCAGCACCAGCAGCAGGACGCCCAGCAGGGCCCACAGGCCCCACTCGGCCAGGCGCGCCAGCCAGGCAATGCCGGCCTTGCGGTTGCTGCGCTCGCCCTTGCTGCTGCCGTCGCTCTGCAGCGCCTTGTCTTCCTTCTTTTTTTCCTCGGCCTGTTCGATCGGCTTCCAGCGCGTGACCTGGCGGGTCGGGCGCTGCAGCGGATCTTCATAGGCGCGGTTCACCGCCTGGCGGAAACCGGCGGTGTCCACCGGCGCCGCACCGAAGATCATCGCCGGCGTATTGGCCGGGTCGTTGGCCGCAGTGGCGGGTTCTTCCCCGCTGTCCTCGTCCTCTTCGGCATCGCCGGCCTGCCCAGCGACCGTCTGCGCGTCCTGCGCATGCACTGGCACGGAGGCCAGCGGCAGGGCAAGGCACAGCAGCAGCGCCAGCGTCGATGCTGCCGGCAGCAGCCGCTCGCGCAGGCGGCGCAGGGCGATCTCCACGTCCCACGCTTCCATCTGCGTACGCCGGTTCAAGTACAGGCCGAAGCCGGCGCCGACATAGAACGGTCCGATCAGCACCGATGCCAGCCAGCACGCCAGGTTGAAGCCCAGTTGCGCCCAGGCAGGCGTGTCCTGGCCGATCATGTCCCATGCGGCACGCCATGATTCGGACATCAGCTCCAGTGGCATGAACATGAACACCGCGCCGATCGCACCGGACACCAGCACCCCTTCAAAGGCCATGCAGGCCAGGGTCAGCACGACGGCGGCGCTCGCGGCACCGGCCGCCACGGCGCGGCGGCGTGCACCGCGCTGGGCCGGCGCGTTGCCTTCCAGCAGGTTCACCGGCAGGCACAGGCTGCGCAGCACGCTGAAGCGGCGCCAGCCCAGGTAGCCCCAGAAGCCTGCATTGCCCCAGCTGCGCTGCGCGCGCAGCGCTGCCAGCGCGCCCACCGGCTCACCGAAGATGCCGCGCGACAGCACGTACAGCGGCGCTCGCTCGAACAGTGGCTTGCACCACCACATCGCCAGCCAGGCCCAGCCGAACGCATCCAGCCACCAGCCCAGCGCGTTGAAGATCACGAACAGCGGTGCACTGGCCAGCAGCCAGCTGCCCCATACCGCACGCGCGTGGCGGCGCGACAGGGCGCTGCCCAGCTCCATTGCTTCCCAGCCACTGCGCGCGCGCAGCGCCACGTCCAGGCGGTCAATGCGCATTGCCGCCTCCGCGCCCGCCGCGCCACAGCCACAGCAGCACGCCGGCCCACAGCACGCCGGCCACGCTGAACTTGCCCCACGCTGGCACTTCGGCAATCGACGACCAGAACGCTTCGATGAACGCGGCCACCAGCAGCATGAACGCCACGCCCAGGCACAGCCGGGCCCCGATGCGGCCGCCTTCGACCAGGGCATCCAGGCGGCTGCGCCGGCCGGGGGCCAGCAGTTTCATGCCCAGCTGCAGGCCGGCACCGCCGGCGATCACGATCGCGGTCAGCTCGAACGCACCATGGCCCGCGACGAAGCGCCAGAACGGATCGCCATGGCCGATGCGCTGCAGGTGGCCGGCCACCGAACCGATGATCACGCCGTTGAACAGCAGCACCAGCAGCGTGCCCAGGCCGGCCAGCAGACCACTGGCGAAGGTACGCAGGGCGATGCTGATGTTGTTCAGGATGTAGTGGCCGAACATCATCCAGTCCGTGCCGCTGTCACGCCCGAGGCGCTCGGCCGCTGGATCGTACATGCGCTCCATCTCGGCGATCTGGCGGTTGTCCATCACCATGTGGATCAGGTCCGGGTAGAGCTGCGCCAGCACGAAGCAGGCCACCGCCGGCAGCGCGAACATCGCCAGTGCCACCCACATGCTGCGCGCCTGGCTGCGCACCAGCAGCGGGAAGTCGGCCACCAGGAATTCAAGTGCACCGCGCCAGCGCGTCGGCGGCGTGCGGTACAGCACGCTGTGGCCCTGCTGCATCAACTGCTGCAGGCGCTGCACCAGCTGCGGGCTGTAGCCGCGCTCGCGGGCCAGTGCCAGCTGCTGGCACAGGCGCCGGTAGCGCTGCGGGAAGGCGGCGTCGTCCACTGCCAGCGCGCTGGCCTTGCGCCGCGTGCGGCGCGCAGCACCAGCACGCAGCAGCAGCCAGTGTTCCAGGTCCTGCCATTCCTGCTGGTAGCGGGCGACGAACTGCTCCTGCTTCATCGCCGCCCCAACAGCCAGTTGGCCATGGCATACAAGCGCAGTACGCCGACCTGGCCGTGGGTGCCGGTCAGCGGTTCGGCGATGCCGGCCAGTTCCTGCTGGCGGGCCGCCGACAGCCGTGGCGCGCGCTCGGCGAAGGCCATCAGCGCGGCCTGCTCTTCCGGTCGCAGCGGCTGCGGCGGGGCCAGCACGCTGTCGATGGTGGGCGGAGGCGGCAGGTACAGCACGGGCGCATGCACCACCACGGTGCCGGCCACCAGATCGCCCAGGCGACGGCCATGGGGATCGAACAGGCTGCTGATCAGGCCCAGTGCATAGCCGAACGGCAGCATGTCCACGGTGCGCAGCAGGTTGCGGGTGATGGCAGGCATCCAGCCTACCGGCGCGCCGTCGCGCGCAAGCACGCGCAGGCCCAGCGCGCGCTTGCCGAGGGTACGGCCCCACAGCGCTTCGCAGACGATCGGGTAGGCCCAGTACACCAGGAACATCAGCACCAGGCCGAGCCCGGAGCCGAACGAATCCAGCAGTGCCAGTGGAATCGACATCACCACCAGTACCGCGATGCGCACGCCCAGATCCACCAGCCACGCCATCGCCCGTGGCACCGGGCCGGCTGCCGGCAGCTGCAGCGGCACACCCTCCGGCGTCACCACCTCGCGGTAGGTATCGAGCATCGGTGCGGCCATCAGTGCGATGGCCTTCGTTGTGGGCGCCGGAGTCCTCTCCGGCAGGCAGCCACAGGCATGGGGGTCTCGACAGGTCCTGGTCGGGCCCAGACTTTAGCAGAGCCGCATGGCGGCGTTGGCTGCTCAGCCCAGGTATTCGTCCTTCAGCCGCACGTAGTGGTCGGCCGAGTAGTGCAGCGACTCGATCTCCTTGTCGCTCAGCGTGCGCGCCGGGCGGGCCGGATTGCCCACCCACAGCTCGCCTTCGCCAACCACCTTGCCCGGGCCGACCACCGCACCGGCGCCGACGAAGCCATGGCGCTCGATGCGCGCACCATCGAGGATGCAGGCGCCCATGCCGATCAGGCTGTAGTCGCCGATCGTGCAGGCATGGATGATGCAGCCGTGGCCGACGGTCACGCCTTCGCCGATCAGGGTCGGGTAGCCGGCCTTGTTGTAGGGGCTGTGGTGGCTGACGTGGATGATCGTGCCGTCCTGCACATTGGTGCGCGCCCCGATGCGCACGTAGTTTACGTCGCCGCGGATGATCGTGCCCGGCCACACCGATACGTCCGCGGCCAGCTCCACGTCACCGATGACGGTGCAGGCCGGGTCGATGTACACGCGCTCGCCGAGGATGGGCATCTTGTCGCGGAAGGGGCGCAGCGGGTTCATCGATATCTCCGGAAATCAGGGCGTTCGCGACGATGATACGCGTGCGTCCGCTGGGGGAGGTACCGCCCTGGGCCGCGCGGATACACAGTAGATCCACGCCATGCGTGGATGGTGATCTCGGTGCCGACCAAGGTCGGCAGCTACCAGAAACGGGTGCAACCGCTCAGGACCGCGCGTGCTCGGCCAGCATCCGCCGGAACAGCACGTCCAGCCAGGCGCTGTCGCCCTGTCCGGCCGGCAGCTGCGGGGCCTGCGCCGCGCGAACGGCCATCGCATGGTCAATGTACTCGCTGATGGGCGCGACGCGCGGACGAGCGCTGACCTCGGCGCTGGCGCGCTTGACCACCAGCAATGCGTCGATGGCGTGGCGCACCGGGCCGTCCGGCAGCAACCGGTCCAGCAGATCCTCGAAGGCCATCGGCGGCGGCGTGGGCTCGCTCTCGATCCACTGGCAGGCAAGCAGGGCGCGCAGCACATACAGGTACTTCTTGGTGCTGATGGTGGGCTCACCCAGGTGGCGGCTGTGCGTGGTCCTGGCCATGCTCATGTAGTGCCACCAGCTGCCCAAGGGTGAGTAGAAGCGTTGGGCCGCTTCCCACAGCAGTGCCACCGCAGCGTCATCCTGCCGGTACACGATCGGCGAGCGCAGCCATTCGATCAGTGTCGGATTGGATTTTGAGACCAGCCGCAGTGCCTTGCGCAGGTCCCAGCCGCTGACGTCGAGCTCATCGTCGATCGGCAGCTCGATCACATCGCGCTGCGCATCGCCCGGGCCGGTGCTCTCGTTGACGCTGAGATACCACGGCTGGCGATGCACGTAGATGAAGCGTGCATCGTAGTCGCTGTCCGGCGAAGAGAAGCCCCAGCCACGGCTGCCGGATTCGCAGGCCAGCAGCACACGCACATTGTGGCGCTGTTCGATGTCGGCGAGGCTGGAAAGAATGGCGGCGCGCTTGTCCGGCGCGATCGGGTGGATGTCGTCCATGCAGTTGTGTTCTTAATGTCGAGCGTTCCCGACTGTAGCGCAGGTCTGCATCGCTGCGCTCGCCGGGCATGGCCCGGCGCTACCAGAGGGTGACATTCGTCGACGAGGCATGACGGGGTAGCGCCGGGCCAAGCCCGGCGAACGCGATCACGGCTCGTAGCTGTAGCCCATGCCATACACCGAACGGATCGGTTCGCCTTCCATGCCGGCGTCAGCCAGCTTGCGGCGCAGGTTGCGCACGTGGCTGTCGACGGTGCGGTCGACCACCACGCGGTGGTCCAGATAGAGGCGGTCGAGCAGTTCATCGCGTGCCCAGATCCGGCCGGGCGTGGCCAGCAGCGTGCGCAGCAGGCGGTACTCCACCGGCGTCAGGTCCAGGCCCTTGCCGTTCCAGGTGGCGCGTGCTGCCGGCTCGTCGATATGCAGCCCGCTGTTGGCACGCGCAGCGGGGTCCGGGCGGTAACGGCGCAGCACCGCCATCACCCGTGCGACCACTTCGCGCGGACTGAACGGCTTGCAGATGTAGTCGTCGGCACCGATGTCCAGGCCCAGCAGGCGGTCGATCTCCTCCACCCGTGCGGTGACCATGATCACCGGTACATCGCTGCTGGCGCGCAGTTCGCGGCACAGGTCCACGCCATCGCGCTGCGGCAGCATCAGATCCAGCAGCACCAGGTCGGGCTGGTAGCGCGCGAATGCGTCGATCACCTGGCCGCCATCGTCCACCCATTCGCTGGTCATGCCGGCGGCGGCCAGGTAGTCGCGCAGCACCGAGGCCAGGCGTGGCTCATCCTCGACGATCAGGATCTTCGAGGACGCGGCGGTGGACAGGCTCATGCAGGCTCCGGCAGGGTGATGACCACGCGCAGCCCGCCCAGCGGCGATGGCTCGGCGTGGATGAGGCCGTGGTGGGCGAGGATGATGTTGTGGCTGATGGCCAGGCCCAGCCCGCTGCCGCCGCTGGCCCGGTTGCGCGAGCTCTCCACCCGGTAGAAGCGCTCGAACAGCAGCGCGCACTTGTCCGCCGGCACGCCTGGCGCGGTGTCTTCCACGATCAGCTGCACGCCGGCAGGCACGCGCGCTGCCTGCACGCGTACGCGGCCCCCGGCGTGGGTGTAGCGCAATGCGTTTTCCAGCAGATTGGCCAGCACCTGCTGCAGGCGTCGTTCGTCACCGGATACCTGCAGCGGTGTGGCGGGCAGGTTCTCCTCCAGTGCCAGCCCCGCCGTGGAGAAGCGCACGCGCATGCCATTGAGCTCGCTGCGCAGCAGCGCCGCCAGGTCCAGCGGTGCGAAGCGGTAGGCCAGGCCGCCGGACTGGGTCATCGACAGGTCGTGCAGGTCGTCGATCAACTTGCCCAGTTGGCGGATCTCGCCCTGCAGGGCACCGAGGTTGGCGCGGTCCAGCGGGCGGATGCCGTCCTCGATGGCTTCCAGTTCGGCACGAACCACCGCCAGCGGCGTGCGCAGTTCGTGCGAGATATCGGCGATGAAGGCACGGCGGTTGCGCTCGGTGTCGTCCAGCGCCTGCGCCATCCGGTTGAAGTCGTTGACCAGTGCATCCAGCTCGTCGTCGCTGGTGCGCTCGATGCGGGTGGCGTAGTCGCCAGCGGCGAGCCGGTGGGTGGCCGCCGCCAGTTTGGCAAGGCGCTGGCGCAGCGCGCGCGATACCAGCCAGGCCAGCAGCACCGTCACCAGCAGCAGCGCGATGCCGATCACCCACCACGCACGCATCTGGGTGTTGTAGAAGTTCAGGTCGTTGGTGGCGATGACGGTCTGGAACGGCACCATGCCCAGCCAGCCGACCGTGTGCCCGTCCACCTGCACGGCGTGCGGCTCGTCGTCGCTGGTGGCGTCCGGGTTGCCCGCTACGAACCGATGCTGTGCATCGAACAGGCCCAGGCGGGAGGGAACGCCGGTCTGGTCGGACAGCGGTGGCACGGGCCCCTCGTGCCCATGGGCCAGATCCGGGCGCAGCAGCCGCGCCCAGCGGTCACTGTCGCCGCGCAGGTGCTCCCAGCCGCCGTGCGCACTGTACTCGCGCTGCAGGTGCGGCATCACGCGCTGCATGCGCAGGTCGCCCTGGTCATTGAGGTAGTCCAGGAAGCCGGTCTGGAACGCCACGCGGCTGGCAATACCGTTCACTGCCAGCACCAGCAGGCAGGCGGTGAAGATCGCGAGGAAGGTCTTCGCGGTCAGGCCGAATTTGAGTCGAATCTTCGCCATCGCGGGGCCATTAGCGGCGCATGCGGCGCCGAAAGCAAGCGCCCGCTGAGCCGGTCGCACAATCTCCATATTCTCTGCACAGTTCCACGGCAGCGTGCACGGGTCAACGCAAGGCCCCCACGCCCCCCATGTCACTCCTGCGCCCGCTGTCCCGCTCCCCCCTTCCGCTGTTGCTGCCCCTGCTGCTGGCCCTGGCGGCCTGCTCGGCGGGCAGGCCCGAGGCCCCGGCCACCCCTGAAGTGGGCGTCATCACTGCCAGCGTGCAGCCGCTGGCCCTGCAGCAGACCCTGCCCGGTCGCGCCGTACCGCTCGAGGTGTCCGAGGTGCGCCCGCAGGTCGCTGGGCTGATCCGCCAGCGGTTGTTCACCGAAGGCCAGCAGGTCAAGGCCGGCCAGCTGCTTTACCAGATCGATCCGGCGCCGTACCAGGCCGCCTTCGATACCGCGCGTGGCCAGCTGGCGCAGGCCGAGGCCACTGTGTTGTCGGCGCAGCCGAAGGCCGAGCGCACCCGCACGCTGCTGGGCATGGATGCGGCCAGCAAGCAGGACGCCGACGATGCCACCTCGGCACTGAAGCAGGCCCAGGCCAATGTGATCGCCGCGCGCGCTGCGCTGCAGGCGGCCCGCATCAACCTCGACTACACCCGGGTTACTGCACCGATCGATGGCCGCATCGGCACGTCCAGTGTCACCGCTGGCGCGCTGGTCGCCGCCGGCCAGGACGCGGCGCTGGCAACCATCCAGCGGTTGGACCCGGTCTATCTGGATGTCACCCAGTCCAGCACGCAGATGCTGGCGCTGCGCAAGCAGCTCGATGCCGGCCGGGTGAAAGCCATCGACGGCAAGGCACAGGTGAAGGTGCTGCTGGAGGACGGCAGCACGTACGCGCATGAAGGTACCCTGGAGTTTGTCGGCAGCGCAGTCGACCCGGGCACCGGCAACGTGGTGCTGCGCGCGGTCATTCCGAACCCGGAGGGCCTGCTGCTGCCGGGCATGTACCTGAGGGCGGTGTTGCCGATGGCCACCGATGCGCGCGCCCTGCTGGTGCCGCAGAAGGCGGTGCTGCGCAATGAACGTGGCGAGCCGCTGCTGCGCCTGCTCGACGCAAAGGACCGCGTGGTCGAGCGCCGGGTCAGCACCGGCCAGGTAGTGGGCAACCAGTGGCAGATCACGCAGGGGCTGAAGGCTGGCGATCGGGTGATCGTCAGCAACGGCAGCGCGGTAGCGCTTGGCCAGCAGGTGCAGGCGGTGGCGGCCACCACCGCGCAGCTGGCCGCAATGCCGGCGATCGACCCGACCGGCAACACCGACGAAACGTCGCACTGAGGCCTGCCGCGCATGGTTCGTTTCTTCATCGACCGGCCGATCTTCGCCTGGGTGATCGCCATCGCGGTCAGCCTGCTCGGCCTGCTCGCGATCCTGATCCTGCCGGTGGACCGCTACCCGCAGATCGCCCCACCCACCATCACCATCCGCGCCACCTACACCGGCGCCTCGTCGCAGACCGTGGAAAACGCGGTCACCCAGGTCATCGAGCAGTCCCAGCAGAGCCTGGACCACCTGATGTACATGACCTCCACCAGCGCCTCCGATGGCTCGGCGCAGGTCAACCTGGTGTTTGCCACCGGCACCAATCCGGACACCGCGCAGGTGCAGGTGCAGAACCAGCTGCAGGCGGCGATGGCGACGCTGCCGCAGGCGGTGCAGCAGAACGGCCTGACCATCACCAAGTCCAGTGGTTCGATCTTCGAGGTGCTGTCGTTCACCAGCGAAGACGGCAGCATGGACAACTTCGATGTCGCCAACTTCATGGAAGCGCGCATCGACGACCAGATCAGCCGCGTCAGTGGTGTCGGCAACATCCAGCCGATCGGCCAGGAATACGCCATGCGCATCTGGCTGGACCCGGAGAAGATGCGCCAGTACGCGCTGATGCCGTCGGACATCGAGACCGCACTGCAGGCGCAGAACACCGACGTCTCGGCCGGTGAGTTGGGTGGCCAGCCGGCACTGAAGGGCCAGCAGCTGGACGCCACGGTCACCGCGCGCAGCCGCCTGCACACGCCCGAACAGTTCGCGCGGGTGGTGCTGAAGGCCGATGCCAACGGCAGCGTAGTGCACCTGGGCGACGTGGCGACGATCGGCCTGGGGCCGGAGAGCTACGACAGCATCAGCACCTTCAACGGCAAGCCGTCAGCGTCGCTGGGCATCGAGCTCAATGCCGGCGCCAATGCCATCGCCGTGTCCAAGGCCATCGAGACCCGCCTGCAGCAGTTGCAGAAGTACTGGCCGCACGGCTACACCTACCACGTGGCGTTCACCACCACGCCGTTCGTGACCATCTCGCTGAAGGAAGTGGTGATCACCCTGATCGAGGCGATCATCCTGGTGGTGCTGGTGATGTACCTGTTCCTGCAGAACTGGCGCGCCACCCTGATCCCGACCATCGCGGTGCCGGTGGTGCTGCTGGGCACCTTCGGCGTGCTGGCGGCATTTGGCTATTCGATCAATACCCTGACCATGTTCGCACTGGTGCTGGCCATCGGCCTGCTGGTGGACGATGCCATCGTGGTGGTGGAGAACGTGGAGCGGGTGATGACCTTCGAAGGGCTGGCGCCGAAGCCGGCCACGCTGAAGGCGATGGGCCAGATCACCGGCGCGCTGGTGGGCATCGTGCTGGTGCTGACCGCCGTGTTCCTGCCGATGGCGTTCTTCAGCGGTGTCACCGGCGTGATCTATCGCCAGTTCTCGGTGACGATTGCCGCTGCGATGATCCTGTCGGTGCTGGTGGCGATGACCATCACCCCGGCCCTGTGCGGCAGCATCCTGCACCAGATTCCCAAGGGCGGCCATCCGCATGGCGACCACGGCGGTGAGCCGAGCCTGCTGGGCAAGTGCTTCATCTGGTTCAATCATCGTTTCGAGCGCACCTCCAACGGCCTGCGTCGCCGGGTGGATGGCTTCCTTGGCCGGCGCACGCTGGGCGTGGTGTTCTACCTGGCGCTGAGCGTGGCCACCGGCCTGCTGCTGTGGCACCTGCCGGGCGCGTTCCTGCCCGATGAGGACCAGGGCATGCTCAACGCGCTGGTGAAGCTGCCGGCCGGTGCCACCCTGGAGCAGACCCGCGCGGTGATGGATCGCCTGAGTGCCGCCGCGGTGAAGGACGACGGCGTGCTGTCGATCCAGGCCACCGCCGGTTTCAGTGTCACCGGCAGCGGCCAGAACGTCGGCCAGGCCTTCATCCGCCTGAAGGACTGGGATGACCGCAAGGATGACGCCGACACCATTGCAGCACGGTTGACCGCGGCCATGGCCAGCGTGCCCGATGCGCAGGTGTTCATCACCTCGCCACCGGCCATCCTTGGCCTGGGCGATGCGGGCGGTTTCACCCTGGAACTGCAGGACGAAGGCGGCGCCGGCCATGCCGCCGCCGTGGCCGCACGCAACACGCTGCTGAAGGAGGCCGCCAGGGATCCGAAGCTGGTCAACGTGCGCTACGCCAGCCTGGAAGACGCGCCGGTGTATGCGGTGAAGGTGGACGACGCCAAGGCGCAGGCCATGGGCGTGAATCCGCAGGACATCAATGACACCTTGAATGCGGCCTTGGGGGGCGACTTCGTCAACAACTTCATCTACAAGGGCCGCATCAAGAAGGTGTTCATCCAGGGCACCGCCGAAGCGCGCATGCAGCCGCAGGACATCGAGCGCTGGAGCGTGCGCAACCAGGTCGGCCAGATGGTGCCGCTGTCGTCGCTGGTCAGCGCGCACTGGACCAGCGCGCCGGCCGCGCTGCAGCGCTACAACGGCGTGTCGGCGATGGAGATCACCGGCCAGCCCGCGCCGGGCGTCAGTTCCGGTGAGTCGATGGCCGAGATCGCGCGCCTGGCCGACGCGCTGCCGGAAGGCTTCAGCCATGCCTGGTCGGACATGGCCTACCAGGAACAGCTGTCGGGCAATCAGGCGCCGATGCTGTACGCCATCTCGCTGCTGTTCGTGTTCCTGTGCCTGGCCGCGCTGTATGAAAGCTGGGCGGTGCCGTTCGCGGTGATGCTGGCGGTGCCGGTGGGCGTGTTTGGTGCGGTGCTGATGATGAACCTGCGTGGCCTCAACAACGACGTGTACTTCCAGGTCGGCCTGCTGACCACGATTGGCCTGGCGGCCAAGAACGGCATCCTGATCGTCGAGTTCGCCCGCATCCTTGAACAGCAGGGCAGGAGCACCCGCGAGGCGATCCTGCAGGCCGTCTATCTGCGCCTGCGGCCGATCGTGATGACCTCGCTGGCGTTCCTGATGGGTGTGCTGCCGCTGGTGTTCGCCACCGGCGCTGGCTCGGCCGCGCGCCGCTCGCTGGGTACCGGCGTGGCCGGCGGCACGGTCGCCTCGATGGTGCTGGGCATGTTCTTCGTGCCGTTGTTCTACCTGCTCGTGCGCCGCCTGTTCCCGGGCCGCGCGCCTGCCGAAGCCACTGCCCCGGAGGCAAGCCCATGAAGCCGATGCTGCTGCGCGCCATTGCGGCCGCAACGATGACCACCGTGCTGGGCGGCTGCGTGAGCATGGCGCCGCATTACCAGAGGCCCGAGGCGCCGGTGCCGGCACAATTCGGCAATGCCGCCACGGCCGAGGCCGAGCCAGCACTGGCGGTGCCAGCCTGGCGCGAAGTCTTCCTCGAGCCGCGCCTGCAGCAGGTGATCGCGCTGGCGCTGCAGAACAACCGCGACCTGCGCGTGGCCATGCTGCAGGTGGAGAAGGAACGCGCGCAGTACCGCATCCAGCGCGCGGCGCTGCTGCCGTCGGTGGATGCCAGCGGCAGTGTCACCCGCTCGCGGGTAAGTGATGCCAACAGCGAGACCGGTGCCACCCAGGTAACCGAATCCGATGCCGTGCAGGTGGGTATCAGCAGTTGGGAACTGGATCTGTTCGGACGCATCCGCAGCCTGAAGAACGAGGCCCTGCAGAACTGGCTGGCCAGCGCCGAGAACCAGCGCGCCGCGCGCACCAGCCTGGTGGCCGAAGTGGCCACGGCGTGGCTGGCGTTGGCAGCGGACGAGCAGTCACTGGCGTTCACCCGGCAGACCCTGGACAGCCAGCAGCAGACCCTGCAGCGCACCGAGGCCCGCCACGCCCAAGGCCTGGCCTCGGGCCTGGACCTGTCGCAGGTACAGACCAGCGTCGAAGCCGCGCGCGGTGCGCTGGCCAAGCTGCAGACGCAGCAGGCGCAGGATCGCGATGCATTGCAGTTGCTGGTAGGGGCGCCGCTGGATCCGGCCTTGCTGCCAACCGCGCAGGCGCTGGATGGCAGCGTGGCACTGGCGCCGCTGCCGGCCAACCTGCCGTCCAGCGTGCTGCTGCAGCGCCCGGACGTGTTGTCCGCCGAACACGTACTACAGGCGGCCAATGCCGATATCGGTGCCGCGCGTGCTGCATTTTTCCCGACGCTGACATTGACCGCCAATTACGGCCACAGTTCCACCGCGTTGTCGACGCTGTTCTCGGCCGGCACCCGTGGCTGGTCGTTCGCGCCCAGCATCACCGCGCCGATCTTCCACGCCGGCGCGCTGAAGGCATCGCTGGATGCCTCGAAGATCGGCAGGGACATCGGCATCGGGCAGTACGAGAAGGCGATCCAGCAGGCCTTCAGTGAAGTAGCCGATGCGCTGGCCACGCGCGATCACTTGACCGTGCAGATGGACGCACAGCGCGCGCTGGTGGCCGCCAACCAGCGCAGCTACACGCTGGCCGATGCGCGTTACCGCACCGGGCTGGACGGCTATCTGCAGGCACTGGATGCGCAGCGCAGCCTGTTTGCCGCGCAGCAGGACCTGATCGCGCTGCAGCAGCAGGAGGCGGGCAACCGGGTGACGTTGTTCAAGGTGCTGGGCGGCGGGGCCGACGCACGCTAGCTGCCGACCTTGGTCGCACGAAGGCATGGAATGTCGCGGTCTGATGATTCGTGCCGACCAAGGTCGGCACCCACCAAGGCAGATTCATGTGCCGACCAAGGTCGGCACCCACCAGACGCAGGTGCGACCGCTTACGCCACGCGGCCGCGGCGCGCGCGCTCCAGGTGCACCAGCAGCAGTGAGATCGCTGCCGGGGTCATGCCCGGAATACGCTGCGCCTGGCCGATGGTCTGCGGGCGCACCCGCTCCAGTTTCTGCAGTGCTTCGGCCGACAGCCCGCGCACGGTCGCATAGTCGAACGCCTCGGCGATCGGCGTGGCCTCATGCCGCTGCTGGCGCTCGATCTCCTCGCGCTGGCGGTCCAGGTAGCCGGCGTACTTCACGCCGATCTCCACCTGCTCGGCCACCTTGGCGTCGGCCACGGCCGGGCCCAGCGACGGCACCTGCATCAGCTGCGCGTAATCCAGTTCGGGGCGCTTGATCAGGTCCAGCACGTTGGTCTCGCGGCTGACCGCCACGCCCAGCGTGTCCTGCACTTCGCGGCCCAGCGCATTGGCCGGGGTTGCCCACAGCGCGCCCAGGCGTGCGCGCTCGGCAGCAACAGCGGCCTGCTTGGTCTCGAACGCACCCCAGCGACGATCATCCACCAGGCCCATCTCGCGGCCGGTCGGGGTCAGGCGCTGGTCCGCATTGTCCTCGCGCAGCTGCAGCCGGTACTCGGCGCGGCTGGTGAACATGCGGTACGGCTCGTTGGTGCCGTGGGTGATCAGGTCATCCACCAGCACGCCCAGGTACGCCTCGTCGCGGCGTGGGCACCAACCGTCCAGCCCACGCACCTGGCGCGCGGCGTTGAGGCCGGCCAGCAGGCCCTGCGCGGCGGCCTCCTCATAGCCGGTGGTGCCGTTGATCTGGCCGGCGAAGAACAGGCCGTTGACCAGCTTGGTCTCCAGCGACGCCTTCAGCCCGCGCGGATCGAAGAAGTCGTACTCGATGGCGTAGCCCGGGCGGGTGATGTGCGCGTTCTCGAAGCCACGGATGCTGCGCACCATCTCCAGCTGCACGTCGAACGGCAGCGAGGTGGAAATGCCGTTGGGGTAGATCTCGACGATGCCCAGGCCTTCGGGTTCGACGAAGATCTGGTGGCTGGCCTTTTCGGCGAAGCGCACCACCTTGTCCTCGATGGACGGGCAGTAGCGCGGGCCGATGCCCTCGATCTGGCCGCTGTACAGCGGCGAGCGGTGCAGCGCGTCGCGGATGATCTGGTGGGTCTGCTCGGTGGTGTGGGTGATCCAGCAGCTGACCTGCTGCGGATGCTCGTCCACCGAGCCGAGGAAGGACATCACCGGCCGCGGCGAATCGCCCGGCTGCTCGTCCATCACGCTGTAGTCCAGTGAGCGGCCATCGATGCGCGGCGGCGTGCCGGTCTTCAGGCGGTCCACCTGGAAAGGACGCTCGCGCAGGCGCGCCGCCAGCGTGGTGGCCGGCGGGTCGCCCATGCGGCCGGCGGCGTACTGGGTCGGGCCGACATGGATCTTGCCGGCCAGGAAGGTGCCGGCGGTCAGCACCACGGCCCCGGCGTCGAAGCGCAGGCCGGTCTGGGTCATGACCCCGCGCACGGCGTCGCCTTCAATGACCAGGTCATCGACGGCGGCCTGGAACACGGTCAGGTTGGCCTGGCCTTCGACGATGGCGCGGATCGCCATGCGATACAGGTTGCGGTCGGCCTGGCAGCGGGTCGCGCGCACGGCCGGGCCCTTGGAGGCGTTGAGCGTGCGCCACTGGATGCCGGCGCGGTCGGCGGCATGCGCCATCGCACCGCCCAGGGCGTCGATTTCCTTGACCAGATGGCCCTTGCCGATGCCGCCGATGGCCGGGTTGCAGCTCATCGCGCCCACTGTTTCGATGTTGTGGGTCAGCAGCAGGGTGCGCACGCCGGTACGGGCCGCGGCCAGCGCGGCTTCGGTGCCGGCGTGGCCACCGCCGATGACGATGACGTCGTAACGATGGAAGGACGGGTTCATGGGGGCTGTTCAGCTGGGGGCGGGCGCGGCCGGGGCGGCGCCGGGGTGGCGATTTTAGCGCCATTCGGGGCTGGGACGTCGGCGCCAGCCGGCTCCCGTCGAATTCAGCCCTAAAGTTGGCAGGATTTTTGCAGATAACCCAATAGCACCCACCGTGGCTGGCGCCGCAGGCGCCCGTGACCGGGATTGGAACAGGGGCCGGTACAGGCGCACGGTGGGGGAGCAGGGGGCCGGCAGTCGGGGGACTGTCCGGCCCTGTTTTTTTCTGGAGGCTATCGGGAGAGCTCCATCCACGCATGGCGTGGATCTACTGATGACGGGCCTTGGGTAGATCCACGCCATGCGTGGATGCCGTGGCGGCGGCACCAGAACAACGTGCCCCAAAAACAAACGGCCCCGCACTGCGGGGCCGTCTGCCTTCAGAGGTGCCGACATCCGACAGGGCCGGAACAGGGGGGATCCAGATGTTCCTGTCGGATATCGACGTAGAGCTTTTTGCGGCGGCCCGTGTCGTTTTTGTCACTTTGTGACGCGGGCCGTCACTGGCCCCGTAGAGTGCGGCTTGGACCGTGTGAAATGCAAGACGGTTCAGCGCTCAACTGTGCGCTGCGTCCCACGATCCATGTTGCGCCAGGGGGAACCGTTCATTCTTGGCGCACTCGGCGCCGGAGCCGGACGGGCCGGCGGCGGAGGCGCAGAGGGCTGGATGTTCGATTGCGGCGGCCGGCGCATCGAGTCCATGTTCCGCCACGGCGAACCGCCGTTGTACGACGGCCGCGACGGCGGTGGCGGGCGGTTCTCGCCGCCGTTGCCGGGTGGGCGCGGTGGCGGGCGGTGGTTGTGCGGCGGGCGGTAGATCGGGCGCGAGTAGTACGGATTGCCATAGCCGCCGTAGTAGCCGCCATAGCCGCCGTAGTACGGGTAGCCGTAGTTGTAGGGATAGCCGGCGGGGTAGCGGTACTCCACCGACGGCGCACCGTGGTAGTAGCTGCCGCTGCGGCCACCGCCGACATAGTCGTAGGTGGTGCAGCCGGCCAGGGCCAGCATCAGGCCACCGGCAAGCATCAGGCGCGTTTTCATGGTGGGTCCCCCCAGAGGACGGGTTGTACAGTGAGCTTCGTGCGCAGGCGTTGAATCGGCCCTTAACTTCACTGTCCAGGATGAATGGAGGTGAAGGCTGCCATGCTGGCATGACCTGTGCCGGGGTCGCCAGCAGGGAGCCATACGTTAATCTTGCGTCATGAGCGATTCACTGTTGCCCCGTGCCGATGATGTCCTGGCTGCCGCTGCGCGGATCGCGCCGCACGCCAGCGTGACCCCGGTGCTGCGTTCGCGCACGCTCGATGCGCTGGCCGGCGCGCAGCTGGCGTTCAAGGCCGAGCATCTGCAGCGCGGCGGCGCATTCAAGTTCCGCGGCGCCTGCAATGCGGTGTGGTCGCTGGATGCCGATCGCGCCAGCGCCGGCGTGGTTACCCATTCCTCCGGCAACCACGGCGCCGCCCTGGCTCTGGCCGCGCGCACCCGTGGCATTCCCTGCCACGTGGTGGTGCCCGAAGGTGCAGTGGCGGCCAAGCTGGCCAACATCGCCCGCCATGGCGCCACGCTCTGGCGCTGCCCACCAACCATCGCCGACCGCGAGGCCACCTGCGCCAAAGTGCAGGCTGATACCGGCGCGACCTTGGTCCATCCCTATGCGGACCCGGCGGTGATGGCCGGGCAGGGCACCGCGGCACTGGAGCTGCTGCACAGCGACGGCCCGTTCGACGTGCTGGTGGTGCCGGTGGGCGGCGGTGGCCTGGCCAGCGGCACCGCGCGGGCCCTGCAGCTCGCCAGCCCGCAGACCCGGCTGGTGCTGGCCGAGCCGGCCGGCGCTGACGACACCGCGCGCTCGTTGGCCGCTGGCGAGCGCCAGGCGGCATTCACCCCGGACACGATCTGCGATGGCCTGCGCACCCTGATCGGCGCGTCCAACTTCGAGTTGCTGCGCGCGGCCAACGCCGAGGTGATCGTGGTCGATGACGCGGCGACGATGGCGGCAATGCGCTTGCTGTGGGAGGTTCTCAAGCAGGTGGTCGAGCCGTCATCGGCAACCGTGCTCGCCGCGGTGCTGGCGCAGCCGCAGCGTTTTGCCGGCCTGCGCGTGGGCCTGGTGCTGTCCGGCGGCAACGTCGACCTGCAGGCACTGCGCTGGGGGGCGCCGTGAGCCGCGACCGGCACCGGCATCGCACTGGCCTGCTGGGCTGGCTGTGGCGGTTGTTTGTCCTGCTGGTGATCTGGCTGCTGGGCGTGACTGCCTGGATCGTCTGGGTCGGCGAGCGTGACCAGGCGGCCAAGGCCGATGCCATCATCGTGCTCGGTGCGGCGGCCTATGACGCCAAGCCGTCGCCGGTATTCGAAGAACGCATCCGTCACGGGCTGGATCTCTATGAGGCCCAGTTCGCGCCACTGCTGATCTTCACCGGCGGCTATGGTGGTACCGGCGCGCGCTTTTCCGAGTCACAGGTGGCGCGGCGCTATGCGCTCAAGCACGGCGTGCCGGACGATGCGATCCTGATCGAGACTGCCTCGCGCAACACCGTGCAGAACCTGGTGGAAGCCAAGCGGCTGATGGACCAGCGCAACCTGCACCGGGTGATCATCGTCAGCGATCCGCTGCACATGGCGCGCGCGCTGCGCCTGAGCAAGGCGCTGGGCATCGATGCACTGGCCTCGTCCACGCCCAGCACGCGCTTCCGCAGCTTCCACACCAGTTGGCGCTTCCTGGTGCAGGAAATCTATTTCTTCCACCGCGACCTGGTGCGGCCGCCGCTGAGTTCGCCGGCCAATACCTGAGCGGTTGCCTCTGTGCCCGCCGGGCATGGCCCGGCGCTACCCATATCGCGCGTCCGGCGCGGCCCCTATCGCGCGCCCGGTAGCGCCGGGCCATGCCCGGCGGCTCTCGATCAGGTCTGCTTGCGCCGGATCGGAATCGCCGAAACCGGCACTGAGGCCACGTCATGCCCGCCTTCGCGGATCGGTGCGCCCGGGTCCGGTGCCCAGGCATGGGCATAGATCACTTCCCAGCTGCTGGGCAGCTTGCCGTCGGCGCGCCGCATCGGTTCATACGCCGCTGCCGCCGCAGCGAAACGGCCACGCCCGGTCAGCGTGTGGCGGCGATCCACCCGCGCATTGGTCGCGCCCATCGCGCGCAGCTCGCGCATCAACGAGGGCAGGTCGTCGTAGGTCAGGGTGAACAGATCGCGGTCCAGCACCGGGTCGCGGAAGCCGGCCATCATCAGCGCATCGCCGAACTGGGCGATCTGCGCGAAGCGGCTCACGTGCGGGCGGTCATCGGCGGCCGCGAAGGCCTCGTTGAGTTCGATCAGGGTTTCCGGGCCGAAGGTGGAACACAGCAGCAGGCCACCGGGCTTGAGCACGCGACGGAAGCCTGCGAACACCGCCGGCAGATCGTCCACCCACTGCAGGCACAGGTTGCTGAAGATCACGTCCACGCTGTTGTCGGCCAGCGGCAGCGCGGCGGCGTCGCCGCACAGGCGCTGGAACGGCTTCCACCAGCCGGCCTGGCGCTTGGCCTGGTCCAGCATCGGCAGTGCCACATCCAGCGCGATCACCTGCGCCTTCGGCCAACGCTTCTTCATCAACGCGCTGGCGTGGCCGGTACCTGCGCCGATGTCCAGCACCACCTCGGGCTTGCGTGCCTCCAGGTAGTCCAACGATTCGATCAGCCGCGACTGCACCTCGCGCTGCAGGGCGGCGGCAGCGTCGTAACTGGTGGCGGCACGCGCGAATGCGCGGCGGACATGGCGGGCATCGAAGTGGGACGGCATTGCGAAAGTCTCTTAGAACGTACCGGGGTAGGCGCCGCCGTCGATCAGCAGGTTCTGCCCGGTGAGGTAACCGGTGTGTGCGCTGCACAGGAAGGCGCAGGCGGCGCCGAACTCGTCCGCCGTGCCGAAGCGGCCGGCGGGAATCTGCTGGCGGCGGCGTTCGGCCACTTCGCCGGCATCGCCGTCCTTGCCCGCAGTGTGGGCGAAGTTGGCGCGCAGGCGGTCGGTGTCGAACTGGCCGGGCAGCAGGTTGTTGATCGTGACGTTGTGCGCGACGGTGCGGCGCGACAGGCCGGCGACGAAACCGGTCAGGCCGCTGCGTGCACCGTTGGACAGTGCCAGGATGTCGATCGGCGCTTTCACCGCCGACGAGGTGATGTTGACGATGCGGCCGAAGCCACGCGCAATCATCGCGTCCACGGTGGCGCGGATCAGCGCGATCGGCGCCAGCATGTTGGCGTCGAGCGCGGCGATCCAGTCGTCGCGCTCGAAAGTGCGGAAGTCGCCTGGCGGCGGGCCACCGGCATTGGTGACCAGGATGTCCACCTGCGGGCACGCGGCCAGCGCCGCGGCACGACCGGCGTCGGTGGTGACGTCGGCGGCGACCGCGCGCACCTCAGCGGCACCGGGCAGTGCACGCAGCTCTTCGGCAGCGACCTGCAGTGCAGCCTCGCCACGGGCCACGATCACCACGTTGACGCCCTCGCGCACCAGCGCACGCGCGCAGCCCAGGCCCAAGCCCTTGCTTGCGCCGCAGACCAGTGCCCAGCGGCCGTTGATACCCAGATCCATGCGTCAATCCCGTGGAATGAGGAAGGCGCTCATTGTCCGCCATCGGCCGGTGACAGGCCGGCAACGAAGTGTTGCAGGGCGCTGGCCACCTCGTCGGCATGGCCGAGGAAGGGTGCGTGGCCGCCATGGGCGATGGTCAGCGCCTGCGCACCCGGGGCCAATGCCGCAGCGGCCTGCATCGCCGCCGGAGACACCAGCCGGTCGCGCTGGCCGGCGATCCACAGGCTGGGTTTGCCCAGTGTTGGCAATGCGCCGCGCAGGTCGGTGCTTTCCAGCAGGCGCAGGCCTTCCAGCAGGGCCCGTTCGGTGGGCGCGCCGCGCTCAACCAGGCGTTGGCGCAGCGTGCGCAGCTCCTCGCGGGCGTGCGCCGAGCCCATCACATCCAGCGCCAGGAAGCGTTCCAGGGTGCCACCGAAATCGGTCGCCAGCTCGCGCCCGAACTGCTCGAACACCGCCGGCTCCACCGCATGCGGCCAGTCGTCGCCGCGCACGAAGCGCGGCGTGGCCGCGATCATCGCCAGCCCGCGCACTTTCGGAAGCGTTGCGGCGGCGTGCAGTGCGAACAGGCCGCCCAGTGACCAGCCGCACCACACCGCCGGCGGCGTGGCCGCGGCAATGGCGTTGACCACGAACGGCAGGCGCAACGGCGTGGTGTCTTCGCGGCTGTGGCCATGGCCCGGCAGATCAACCAGATGCAGGGTGAACCGGTCGGCCAGGCGCTGCACCAAGGGTGCGAACACACCGCCCTGCAGGGCCCAGCCATGGATCAGTACCAGGTCCGGCCCCTGGCCGGTGACGTCGATATGCATGGGAAAACGACAGCAGGCTCAGGCAAAGACAGGCAATGGCGGTGGCGCGGCGTCACGCACCGCCAGATCCACGCGATCGCGCGCGCTGGCGATCGCGTCCACCAGGCCACGCACCTGTTCCGGCGTGTGCAGGGCGGACAGGGTCACACGCAGGCGCGCCTTGCCTTCGGGCACCGTGGGCGGACGGATCGCGCCGACCAGCCAACCAGCCTGCTCCAGTGCCTTGGACATCGCCACGGCGCGGTGATCGTCACCACACAGCAGCGGCTGGATCGGCGTTTCCGAAGCCATCAGGTCCAGGCCATGGCGGCGTGCCTCGCTGCGGAACAGCGCGATCAGGTCGGTCAGTTTCGAGCGGCGCCAGTTGTCACGGCGTGCCAGGCGCACCGCTTCCAGTGCAGCGGCGGCCAGCGGTGGCGGCATCGCCGTGGTGTAGATGTAGGGGCGTGCGGTTTCAGCCAGGTGCTCGACCAGATCGTCGCGGCCCAGCACCAGCGCGCCGGAACCGCCCAGTGCCTTGCCCAGCGTGACCAGCTGCAGCGGCACATCGTCCACGCCCAGCCCGGCGGCGGCCACGGCACCACGGCCGTCACCGACCACACCTACGCCGTGCGCATCGTCCACATAGAACAGCGCCTGCTGCAGGCGTGCCACAAGCGACAATGCACGCAGCGGTGCGATGTCGCCATCCATGCTGAAGACACCATCGGTGGCCAGCATCGCCGCGCCGTCGGGCGCGTGCTTGAGCTGGCGCATCGCGCCTTCGGCATCAAGGTGCGGATAACGGCGCAGGCGCGCACCGGCCAGCCGCGTCGCATCCAAGAGGCTGGCGTGGTTGAGCTTGTCCTGCACGCAGACATCACGCTCTTCGCTCAGCAGTGCCTGCTGCACGGCCAGGTTGGCGGCGAAGCCACTACCGAACAGCAGCGCGCGCGGGTAGCCCAGCCACTCCGCCACTTCGCGCTCCAGCGCGTCATGCAGGGCGTGGTGGCCGCAGACCAGATGCGATGCACCGGCGCCGGTGCCTTCGCGTGCGGCGGCATCCTGCAGCGCGTTGACCACGCTGAACTGCTGGGCCAGGCCCAGATAATCATTGCTGCAGAAGCCGGTCAGCCACTGGCCGTCCACTTCCAGGCGGACGCCATCACGACGGTTGACCGTGCGCCGCGTGCGGCGACGGCCTTGGGCATCGCGCAGGGCGCGCTGGGCATGGAGGCGGGCGGTCAGGTCGGGGCGGGCCATGGCGGCTGAATGCGGCGACGGGGCGGCTAGGGTAGCGCGTTGCCGCGACACCTGCTTGTACCCCGTCTCAGGCCGCGTGAGCGCAGCCGCAGCCGGGCGCATCGGCGCTGATGTCGGCGTGCACTGTACCGCCGTGATCGTGGCCCTCGGCATCCACCTGCACCGCCATCGGTTGCAGTCCCAGCCGGGCGAACAGGGCCAGGTCGCGCTCACTCTCCGGGTTGCCGGTGGTCAGCAGCTTGTCGCCGTAGAAGATCGAATTGGCACCGGCCAGGAAGCACAGCGCCTGCAGTTCGTCACTCATGGCTTCGCGCCCGGCCGACAGCCGCACCATCGAGCGCGGCATGGCGATGCGTGCCACCGCGATCATGCGCACGAATTCGAACGGGTCCAGCTCCGCGCTGCCATGCAGCGGGGTGCCCGCCACCTGCACCAGCCTGTTGATCGGCACCGAATCGGGATGCGCCGGCAGCGTGGCCAGCGCCAGCAGCAGGCCAACGCGCTGCGCGCGCGTCTCGCCCATGCCGACAATGCCGCCGCAGCAGGTCTTCAGGCCGGCCTCGCGCACGTGCTCCAGCGTGTCCAGGCGGTCCTGGTACTGGCGCGTGTGGATGATCGAATCGTAGTAGTCCGGTGCGGTGTCGAGGTTGTGGTTGTAGTAGTCCAGGCCGGCGTCCTTCAGCGCGCGTGCCTGTTCGCCACTGAGCATGCCCAGCGTGGCGCAGGTCTCCAGGCCCAGCGCCTTCACCCCGGCGATCATCGCCGCTACCTTCGGGATGTCGCGGTCCTTCGGTGATCGCCACGCGGCACCCATGCAGAAACGCGACGCACCGGCGGCCTTGGCCTGGCGGGCCTTGGCCAGCACCGCATCGGTGTCCATCAGCTTCTGCGCGTTCACCCCGGTGCTGTAGCGCTGCGCCTGAGGGCAGTACGCGCAGTCTTCCGGGCAGCCTCCGGTCTTCACCGACAGCAGCGTGGAGACCTGCACCTGCGCCGGGTCGAAGTGCTCACGGTGGACCGCCGCGGCGCGGAACAGCAGCTCGGGCAACGGCAGGTCGAACAGGGCCTGCAGTTCGTCGTGTTGCCAGTCGTGGCGGATGGCAGCAGCCATGGCGGACCTTGGGTACGAGTGGAGCGAGGGCGGCAGTGTGGGTGGGTTGGTGAAGGCTGTCAACTAACTAGTAATTAATTCGGTTTACAGAAATCGACTGCCAGAAATGCGCGCTACGGTGTAAGTTCATTGCCGCATACGGACGCGCGAGCACGTGCCATGGACAGCTACCAGCCCTACCCGATCCGCCGCCATGCGGTGCTGTGCAGCCTGGCCGAACTGCCTGACGGCGGCCTGCGCGTGGTGATGGATGATCTGCGCCAGGCCGAAGCGCCGGGGCAGTGGAAGAATCACACCTTCGTGACCTTCAAGGACTACGCGGCGGGGGAGCTCGATCCGGCGATGCTGCCGAAGGAGGAACTTGAAGCATTCGGTCACTATGTCTTGGTTCGCTTGTTGGCGATAAACGGTTGCCTGCGTGATACGGAGGAAGGTCCTGACAGCGATGTCCCTCTCACCGACCAGTAGCGGCAAAGCACCGCCGCGCTGACCGATGGAGGCATCGCCCGGATCGATGCGCAACTGCGTTTCCACTGCGATGGACAGTTCCGAACATCGCCTGCATCGTGGGGAACGCGATGTCGCTGGACCCGCAGCGCCACCCCGGCATTGCCGATGTCTTCTACGCCCAGCGTGTGCGCGAACGGGTTGCGCGCGGTGTACTGGAAGCGCGGGGTGAAAAAGCGCCGGTGGCGGGAGCGCCTGCGCGTCCAGCGATGTACGCACGGGGCAGGCAGTCGGGACGACCCGTATCGGGGCATTTCACCGCATCCTGCAAGGCCTTCGGCCACAGTGACCGCTGTCCACCTGCTCCCGCTGCGTCCACACTGCCTCGCATGACCGATCTCCATCGCCTTCGCGGCCGCATCACCGCGCTGGTCCCAAGCGAGGCCTGGCGCCGCCGTGCCGCGCTCTGGGGCGGGGCTGTGGCCGTAGCGCTGGTGGCCATCCTGTTTGCCAAGGCCAGCGACGCGGCCTTCCATCTGTTCCAGCGCATCACCGCGCACTCGCCGTGGTGGGCCCTGCTGCTCACGCCCGGCATCTTCGCGTTGCTGGCCTGGCTGACCAGTGGCGTGCTGAAACCCACGCGGGGCAGCGGCATTCCGCAGGTCATCGCTGCGTTGGACAAGCCCGATGAGCCGTTCCGGAAAACCAACCTGTCGCCCGCGGTCTCGGCGGGCAAGCTGTTGCTGACCTCGCTGTCCCTGCTCGGTGGCGCGTCCGTTGGTCGCGAGGGCCCGACCGTGCATGTGGGTGCCAGCCTGATGTACCTGTTCGGCCGCTGGTTCGGCTTCAAGGATCCGCGCGAACTCTCGCACTTCCTGCTGGCGGGTGGTGCAGCGGGCATCGCCGCGGCATTCAATACACCGCTGGCCGGCATCGTGTTCGCCATCGAGGAGCTCAGTGGCCGTTTCGAACATCGCTTCTCCGGCACCCTGTTGACCGCAGTGATCGTCGGCGGCGTGGTATCGCTCGGTCTGTTGGGCAACTACACCTACTTCGGCCATGTGAGCGCGCGCCTGCCGCTCGGCCAGGGCTGGCTGGCGATCCTGCTGTGCGGCGTAGTGGCCGGATTGCTGGGCGGATTGTTCGCGCGCGCGGTGCTGGCCAGTGCGGCGGGCCGCCCCCGTTGGCTCGGGCAACTACGGCAGCGGCATCCCGTGTTGCTGGCCGCAGGCTGCGGGCTTGTGGTGGTGCTGCTGGCCCTGGCGTTCGGAGAAGGCGCATTCGGCACCGGCTACGAACAGGCGCGCAGCCTGGTGCAGGGGCAGGCGATGGTGGGCCACGAGTTCGGTCTGATGAAGCTGCTGGCGAATCTGGCGTCCTACGTGGCGGGCATCCCCGGCGGCCTGTTCTCGCCGGCGCTGGCGGTCGGTGCCGGCCTTGGCCACAACCTGGCCGTACTGATGCCGGGCGTGGACCCGCGTGCGTTCGTGCTGCTGGGCATGTGCGCCTACCTGACCGGCGTCACCCAGGCCCCGCTGACCTCGGCGGTGATCTCGCTGGAGCTGACCGACAGTGGTGATCTGCTGCTGCCGATCCTGGCCACGGTGCTGATCGCACGCGGCGTGTCCGGGCTGGTGTGCCGCGTGCCGATCTACCGTGGGTTGGCGGAGCTGTTGATGGTGCCGAAAGCAGAGCCAGCTGATAGACCTCACTGATTACCTTGATCAACAGGACCAATCATCTCGAATCTTCACTCCAGCAGTGAAGCTGATTCCGCGCTGCACCGTCTACCCCATGCGCGGCGCGGCGCTGAAGATGCATCGACACCGGGGCTGCACCCGGACCCGCATCGAGAGCACCATGATCAACTGCCGTATCCGCAGCCTGGCGGCTGCCGTCCTGGCCCTGGCCAGTTCCCCCGCGCTGGCGATGTCCGGCGCGCCCATGCTGCCCAGCGAGCGCAGCATCGGTACCCTCGAACCGGTGGCGCGTTTCGAAGGTGCCATGCCCACCAGCGTGGCGGTATCAGAAACCGGGCGCATCTTCGTCAACTTCCCGCGCTGGGGCGATGACGTGAGCTACAGCGTGGCCGAATGGCGCGACGGCCGCGCCGTTCCCTATCCGGATGCGCGCATCAACAGCGCGGACGGAGCCGACCCGGCTGCACACTTCATCAGCGTGCAGAGCGTGGTGGCCGATCGCCAAGGCCGGCTTTGGGTGTTGGACACTGCAGCGCCCGGATTCTCCGCACCGCAGGCCGGTGGCGCCAAGCTGGTGGCGATCGATCTGGCTACCAATACCGTGGCCAGGACACTGGTGTTCCCGGCCAACGTCATCGACGCGCGCACCTACGTCAACGATGTGCGCTTCGACTTCCGGGTCGGCCGCGAGGGCGTGGCCTACGTGACCGACTCGTCGCTGAGCGGTATCGGCGGCATCATCGTGATCGACCTCGCTACTGGCGTCGCGTCCAAGCGACTGGTCGGCCACGTATCAACCTCGGCCGATCCCGCCTTCGTGCCGATCGTGGAAGGGCAGCAGATGCGGCTGCGCAACGCGGATGGTTCGACGCAGCCGTTCACCGTGGCCGCCGATGGCATCGCCCTGTCGCCCGATGGCGCCACGCTGTTCTACACGCCCTTGTCCAGCCGTCATCTGTACAGCGTGCCGACCGCGCTGCTGCGCGATCCGAAGGTGAGTGAAGCGGAACTGGCGGCCGCGGTGGTCGACCACGGCGACAAGGGCGCCTCCGATGGCATGGAGATGGACGCCAACGGGCGGTTGTATGCCAGCGACTACGAGCACAACGCGATCCATGCCCGCGACGCGCAGGGGCGATGGACGACCGTGGTTCACGACCCGCGCATCCTGTGGCCGGATACGTTGTCGATGGGGCCGGACGGCTATCTGTACTTCACCGCCAACCAGCTGCACCGCCAAGCCGGATTCAATGGCGGCGTTGATCGGCGGCAGGCGCCGTACATGGTGTACCGCACGCGGGTGGATGCCGCGCCGGCGCCCACGAGATGAAGTGAGCCGGTAGAGCGGTGAAAGTTCCTACGGCCCACTGGGAACACCGCCGATGGCATCGCGCCATCGAGGTGCTCACGCTGCAACGTATGCCTGCCTTTACCCCCGCCGCCTGGAGCCTGCAGGCCGTGCTTCGCCTGCTGCTGCCATTGCGCTGCCTGGTCTGTGACGACCCAGGCCATGATGGCCTTGACCTATGCCGCGCCTGCCTCGCCGAACTACCCTGGGCCGGCCGCGCCTGCCTGCGTTGCGCGCTGCCGTTGCCGGACACCGCCCTGATCGTCTGCGGCAGCTGCCGCGAGGAAGCGCCACCGCAGACGGCCACCCATGCCAGCCTGTTGTACCTGCCGCCAGTGGACCAGCTGCTGGTGCGCTACAAGTTCCATCAGGACCTGGCGGCTGGCCGCCTGCTGGCGCAGTTGATGCAGCGGGCACCGCCCGCCTGGTCATGCCCACCACTGGCGCCGGTACCCCTGCACCGCCGCCGCCTGCGCCAACGCGGCTACAACCAGGCTGCTGAACTGTGCCGGCTGCTGCCGATGCCGGTCTGGCATGGGCTGTACCGGCGGCGGCATACGGCGCCACAGTCCGAACGCACGGCCGAGCAGCGCAGGGAAAACCTGTTCGATGCGTTCGATGTACGCGGTCCGGTGCCACCCCGATTGACCGTGGTTGACGATGTGATGACCACCGGCAGTACGGTGATGGAGATTGCCGAAACGCTGCGCTGCGTGGGTGCTGAAGAGGTGCGGGTATGGGTGTGCGCGCGGGTGCCGTGATCGCTGTCTTCATCGCCGGGGGCTAGGATGAACCCGGTTCCGGATCGAAGGAGTGGCCATGAATTCCCCCTTGTCTCCCCTGTTGTCGGCAATCGGCCGTAGCTGGTGGATACTCCTGCTGTATGGCCTGGTCGCTCTTGGCTTCGGCATCATCGCCATCGGCTGGCCGCTGTCCGCCGCCATGGCATTGGCGTGGACGCTGGGCGTGATGGCCATCGTTGAAGGCGTCATCAGCCTGTTCGCACTGGTCAGCGGCGGCAGCGGCGCGTCGCGTGGCTGGCTGGCACTGTATGCCATCGCCTCGCTGGGTTTCGGCATCCTGGCGGTCATCAATCCGCTGGCCACCGCCAGCGTGCTGGTGCTGTTCCTGGCGGCGTGGCTGCTGGTGGCAGGCATCTATCGCATCGTATTCGCGATCCGCGTGCGCAAGCAGATCCAGGGTGAGTGGCTGCTGATCCTCAGCGGCGTGCTGGCGGTGGTGCTGGGCCTGCTGTTCGCGGCCAACCCGTACGCGGGCGTGGCGGTGACCACGCTGTGGATCGGCATTGGCAGCCTGCTGTACGGCCTGCTGCAGGTGCTGGTGGCGTTCAAGCTGCGGAAGCTGAAGTGAGAACGGCGCTTGCGTTGTTGCTGGGCGCGGCACTGGCCATGGCCGGATGCACGCCAGGTGCCACGCCCGCGGTGCAGGCGGTCGAGGGACATGTACCGCGCGCGGGTGTGGATGTACGCCTGAGCGCGGTCGATGCGGACGGCAAGGGCAGGCAGGTGCAGTGGCAGGGCGAAACCCTGGCCCTGCACGAGCCACCGATCGCCGGCAGCGCCGACATTGCCGATGTGCGCTACGTGCTGGATCAGGACAAGCAACCTGGCCTGCAGATCCGCTTTCGACACGAAGCGCACCAGCGCATCCACGATGGCACGGAAGCACTGGTGGGCCAGCGAGCGGCAATCAGCGTGGATGGCCGCGTGTTGATGGTGGCGACGGTGCAGGGCCCGTTCGGGGAGTCGATGATGCTGAGCGGGCTGCCGAGCATCGCCGAGGCGCAGGCGTTGGCGAAGCACATCACCGGTCAGTGACGGGCGCGCCAACATCCCCGCGCTACGCGGAGGTCGACCAAGGTCGACCGCTACCGGGCGAACCGTGCCTCGATCTCCTCCAGTGACTTGCCCTTGGTCTCCGGCAGCCAGAATGCGGCTACCAGGAAAAATACGAAGGTGCAGGCCGCCCAGAACACGAACATGCTGGCGTAGCCGTAGTGGCCCACCGTGGGCAGGAAGATGGCGGCGATGGTGGTCGACACGAACTGGTTGATCAGCAGTGCGATGCTCATGCCGTTGGAGCGGATGCGGTTCGGCATCAGTTCCGACAGTGCCAGCCACACGCACACGCCGGGACCGACCGCGAAGAACGCGACGAATACCAGGATGCAGGCGGCCACCGCCCAGCCATGTGCAGGCGGCGGCACCGGGCCGATGCGGGCCTGTTCGACGCGCAGCGGCGCCTGCGCGGCACTGGCGGGGTCGGCGAACGGGTTCAGATGCAACTTGCGGAAGAATGCGCCGATCACGCTGTCTGGCTGTACGGTGCCGGTGCGGTCGATACGCAGTTCGCGATCAATCAGGTTGTCGCTGCGCACGGCGCGCACATTGGTGAAGTCGCCGTAGGCGTACGACACGGTCAGCTGCAGCGGCCGGCCCTCGCTGTCGATGCCAGCACCGAGGCGCTCCCACTGGGCTTCATCCAGCACCAGCTGCAGGCCATCGCCGTTGACCGCCGCCTGCAACTGCGGCTGCACATCAGCGCGACCGCGCTCGGCCTGGAAGAACAGCGTGGCCGCTGCCAGCAGGGCCACGCAGATACCACCGCTGCCGAGCATCAGCAGGAACTTGCGGCCCTTGCGGTCGACCAGCAGCAACGCGACCACGGTCATCACCGCATTGAGCAGCTTGATCGCCACGTCGGCGCCGTTGGCCACTGAACCGGACAGGCCGGCCTGGTTGAGGATGTTCACCGCGTAGGCCAGTACCGAGTTGATGCCGGTGGCCTGGGTGCAGGCCAGCACGACGCAGGCGAGCAGGAACGGCACCACGTAGCGGCGGCTGAGCAGCGGGTCGCGCTTGCTGTCGCTGCTGCTCGATTCCGGCGCCTGGATCTGCGCAAGGGTGGGCTCCACATCGGCAGCAGGCAGAACGCGCTGCAGGCTGCGGCGGGCATCGTTGACACGGCCCCGGCGCACCAGCCAGCGCGGCGATTCGGACAGCCAGAAGATGCCGGCGCAGAACAGCAGGCCCGGCGCCAGGCAGCTCCAGAAGATGGTGCGCCAGGCGTGGTCCTTCACCGTGAACAGCTCCTGCGCCTGCTGTGCCAGCGGCAGCGAGCGCACGGCCTCGGCGGCGGCATCCACCGCATGTGCGTGGTACAGCCCGATCAGCGCGGCCAACACCAGGCCAATGGTCAGCAGCAGCTGGAACATCGCCGCACCCCGGCCACGTCGCTCGGGGCTGAGGACTTCGGCCAGGTACAGCGGTACCACCACGCCGATCAGGCCACCGCTGACGCCCTGCAGCAGGCGGCCCAGCAGCAGGGGTGTATAGCCCGAGGCCAACGCCATGATCGGAATCGAGGCGGTGAACAGCAGGCCGGCCAGCAGCATCGCGCCGCGGCGGCCGATCAGGTCGGCGATCATGCCGGCGAACAGCGAGGACAGCACGCTGCCCAGCAGTACCGCGGCCACCACGAAGCCAAGCTGCTGGCTGCTGAGCTGCCAGGCGTGGCTGGCGGTGGCTTCAAGATAGGGCAGGGCGCCGGCGATGATGCCGATGTCGATGCCGTACAGCAGGCCACCGAGGCCGCCGATGAAGAGCAGGTAACGTACGGGCCAGCGCGGAGCGGTGGAAGCGGGTACGGCGGGTGCGGTGGCTGCGGTCATCGGCGTATTCCTGGAATAGCGGGGATGGTGCGGGGCTGGGGCATTGCGCTTGCGCGCTTCATGTAGAGCCGAGCCATGCTCGGCGCGGACTTCGTCGATGCTGATGCGAAAAGCAGCCGAGCACGGCTATGCCGATCGTCCTGATCGGCACCCTCCGGGCCGTCGCAAGCGACGTTGGCAATGGCTCCTGCCATTGCCTTCGGCTCTACAGACGCGCGTCGCCTAGTGCAGGTCGATCACCCGGCCACCAACCACCACCTGCCGCAGGCGCAGTTCGGTGTCCAGTACCACCAGGTCGGCGCGGGCGTCGGGCGCAATGCGGCCGCGATCGCCCAGGCCCAGATAGTCGGCCGGGAAGGTGGAAACGCGCTGCGAGGCATCGGCCAGCTCCAGGCCCACGCGCACCAGGTTGCGCAGCCCCTGGTCCATGGTCAGCGCGCTGCCGGCCAGTGAACCGGTCGCCAGGCGCACGCAGCCGCCGCACTTGTGCACGCGCTGCTCGCCCAGCGCGTACTCGCCGTCGGGCATGCCGGTGGCGGCCGTCGCGTCGGTCACCGCATACAGGCGCGGGATCGCGCGCGCGGCCAGGCGGATCACGCCGGGATGGATGTGCTGCAGGTCGGGAATGATCTCGGCGTACTGTGCATGCGCCAGCGCCGCTGCGGCGATGCCGGGTCGGTAATGGTCGACACCGGTCATGCCATTGAACAGATGGGTGAAGCCGGAGGCGCCGGCCTGCAGCGCGGCTACGCCTTCCTCGTAGGTGCCGGCGCTGTGGCCGAGCTGCACGCGGATGCCCATCGCCGAAAGCGCGGGAATCAGTGCGGTGTGATCGCCGATTTCCGGTGCCAGCGTCATCACCCGGATCGCCGCCAGTGCGTGCAGTTGCTGCACCAGCGCCAGCGTCGCCTCGATCGTACGGTTGGGCTGTGCACCGAGCCGCTGCGGGCTGATGAACGGTCCTTCCAGATGCACGCCGACGATGCTGGCGGCGTCGGCATCGGGCGCCGCCATCGTCGCAGCCACGCCCTGCAGCGCGTGCTCGATCTCATCCAGGCCGGCGGTCATGGTGGTTGCCAGCAGCGTGGTGGTACCGAAGCGCAGATGGGTGCGCGCGATGGTGCGCGCCACGTCGCCGCCCTGCATCAGGTCCACCCCGGCCGCGCCGTGCACATGCAGGTCGATGAAGCCGGGCAGGATGACCGGCAGCTGCAGGTCGTCAGCACCACTGTGGTCATCCACCTGCAGCTGGCGCACATGTGAATCGAAGTGTACCTGGCCACGCCGCCAGCCCAGCGGGGTGAGGATGCGGCCATGCAGGGAACGGATGTCGGTCATGCGGGAGGCTCGGCAATGATCACTTCGATACCCAGCCGCTGCAGCCCTTCGCGGGTTGCCTCGTCGATGCCGGCGTCGGTGATGATGGCGTGGATCTGGTCGAGGCGGGCGATGCGGTGCAGGCTGACACGGCCGAACTTGGAGGCGTCGGTCAGCACCACGATGCGGCGCGCGCGCTCGACCATGCGGTGGTTGAGGCGGGCTTCGGCCTCGTCGTGGGTGGTCAGGCCGAACTGCAGGTCCAGGCCATCCACGCCAAGGAACAGGGTGTCGAAGCTGTACGAGTTGAGGCTGGCCTCGGCCTGGCTGCCCTGCAGCGACAGCGACTGCTGGCGCAGCAGGCCACCGGTCAGCAGCACGGTGATGCCCGCGGCATTGGCCAGTTCCCAGGCGATGTTCAGGCCATTGGTCATCACCGTCACGTCGCGATGCGCGCGCAGGTGGCGAGCCAGCGTCATCGTGGTCGAGCCGGAATCGATGATGATGTTGTCGCCCGGCTGCACCAGGCGCGCAGCGCGCGCACCGATCGATTCCTTCAACGGCAGGTTCAGCGCGTCCTTCTCATGGATGTCCTGTTCCTGCGGCGGCGTGCGCACCAGGGTGGCGCCGCCGTGGGTGCGGTTGGCCAGGCCCTGCGACTCGAAGTGGGTCAGGTCGGCACGGATGGTCACCGCCGACACGCCGAAACGCTCGACCAGATCGGCCACCTGCACCGAGCCGTGCTCGATCAGCAGCTGCAGGATCTGTTGCCGGCGGGAGCGGGTGTTGCGCATGGCCATTCTCGGTTTCGCGGGGAAAGGTAGAGATTAGCCGTTCGCAGCAACTGCGGCAGCCGAACGTGCGTTCTGCGTGCGGGTTCCGGCCTGGTTGGCGCTGCAGGCGCGCGCGTACTCGCCCAGGCACAGGCCGATGCGGTGCTGCACCAGCGCGGTGGGGGTGTTGGCCAGCGTGCCCTCACGCACGGCGCGGTACTGCTCCGGCAGGTACTGGCTGAGCAGCACCAGTGGCGGCGCGTGCTGTTCCAGGTTGGCGAACAGGGTCTGCACCGCCTGCACCAGCGCGGGCTCGCCCCAGTAGTAACGGCAGCGGTCACTGAAGGAGTAGCTGCGCAGCAGGCGCAGCGCCGTGTCATCGCCCTGGTAGTAGGACTGCCAGTACTTCGGCTGCGCCACCATCACCTCGTCCAGCACCTGCGGCAGGCGCGAGCACTGTGCCGCCGGCAGCAGTTCGGCCTCGATCGCGGCCAGCGCGAACAGCGCTTCGCGGTAGGCGAAGGTGGCCGCGGGCCCGACCTTGAGGATGGCGAAGTGGTCGCGCACCAGCGCGTGCAGGCCGCTCTCGCGCTGGTAGTCGGTGGAGTGCGCTTCGAACACGATGCGTGGCTGCTGTTCGAGGAAATCGGCCAGCGTACTGGCAGCGGCGGCGTCGTACTCGTGCACGCTGCTGTGGTCGAAGTCCACGCCCGGCTGCACCACCATCGCGATCACACGCTGCCACGCATCGCGCAGCTGCGGGGTATCGAAGGCCTGCCGGTGGATGGCCAGGGTCTGCGCGGCGGCGGCCGGCGTGGTCACCTGCAGGCCTTCGGCCAGCGAGGCTTCGCCTCCGGGAATCGGCACTTCGGTACCGATCACGTAGACCGGCGGCGGCAGGCCATGTTCGGCGGCGGTGCGTTCGGCGATTTCGGCCAGCTCGGCCGAGCGCGCAGCGACGATGGCATCGGGCAGCGGCACCGGATCATCGGCGCAGGACATGCTGCAATCCAGATGGATCTTGTGGAAACCGGCGGCGACGTAGGCTTCGATCAGCACGCGCGCGTGGGTCATCGCTTCGGCCGCCGGGCGCTTCTGCCAGGCATTCGGGCCGAGGTGGTCGCCGCCCAGCATCAGCCGCTCGCGCGGGAAGCCTTCTTCATCGGCCAGCGTGCCCACGTAGTCGCGGTACTGCGGCGGGGTCATGCCGGTGTAGCCGCCGAACTGGTCGACCTGGTTGGAGGTGGCCTCGATCAGCAGCACGGTGCCATGCGCCAGGGCGACGTGCATGGCCGCGCGCAGCACCTGCTCGTTGCTGCAACAGACGCTGTACAGGCCGACGTTGGCGCCGGCGCGGTGGGAAGCAAGCAGGGTCTGCAACGGGGACATGGTCAGGCTCCGGAGATCAGGAAAACGAGGGTTGGCAGGCGAGCAGGGCGGCACCACGTGCGCCACCGGCGTCGCCGAACCGTGGCGGCACGATCGGCGGGACCTGCACGCCATTGAACAGATGGGTGGCGATGGCGGCCGGCAGCTGCTGGTACAGCGGCGCGTACTGCGAGAGTCCGCCGCCGAGCACGATCACGTGCGGGTCCAGTGCCAGCACCAGCGCGGCCAGACTGTGGCCGAGCAGGTCACGATGGATGTCCAGCGCCTTGCGCGCGCGGGCATCGCCGGTTTCGGCCAGCGTGATCACCGCACTGGCGTCGACGGCGCTGCCTCCGAGGTGGCGTTCGATCATGGCCAATCCGCTGCCGGACACATAGCGCTCCACGCAGCCCTGCAGGCCGCAGCCGCAGTCCAGCAGCGGCAGGCCATGGCGCTGCAGCAGATGGCCGGGCACGCTCCAGTGGCCCCATTCGCCGGCCAGGCCGTTGAAGCCGGACAGCAGCCGGCCCTGCAGGCAGAAGCCACCGCCGGCACCGGTGCCGAGGATGGCGCCGAACATGCTGGGGTAGCCATCGGCGGCGCCGCCGTGCGCTTCCGACAGGGCAAAGCACTGCAGGTCATTGCCGAAATGCAGCGAGCGTTGAAGCCGCGCCTGCAGATCCTGCGCCACGCATTGGCCGGTCAGTGCGGGCACGTTCGCGCTGAGCTGGCGGCCGCTGCGGCGGTCACGCACGCCGGGCAGGGCAATGCCGATGGCCGCATCATTCCGGCCCAGCGCGGCGTCGGCCTCGGCCACCAGCGTCACCACGGCCTGCAGGAAACCATCGTAGTCGCCCTGCGGCGTGGCCACGCGGCGGCGCCAGGTGACCTGCATCGCCGCATCGCACGCCACCAGCTCGATCTTGGTGCCGCCGATGTCGATGCCATAGCAGGCGTGGGCGATCAGCTCAGCCATGGTGGATGGTGACGCCCTTGACGACGCGGTTGACGGTGCCGTCCGGGAACGGGTTGTCCGGGGTCAGTCCCAGCGCGGCCGAGCGCTGCAGCGCGAACAGCTGCGCGAAGCCCAGCCACACCGGTGCCAGCCACGGATCGTCCAGCGCCGGTACGGTGAGGGTGTAATCGTCATCGGCGCCGATGTCCGAATGTGGACCGATCGCCAGCACCTGCCCGGCTACGCCATCGCGGCGCAGTTCGTCCAGCAGGTCCTGCTCGTAGCGGCGCGCGAGCGGCTGCACGCTGCGCAGCACCACCACCAGGGTGTTGCCATCCAGCGTCGACTTGGGGCCGTGACGGAAGCCCAGCGGCGTGTTGGCCAGCGCCAGAACGCGGCCAGCGGTCAGCTCCAGCACCTTCAGTGCACACTCGCGGGCCAGCGCTTCCAGCGGGCCGCTGCCAAGGTAGATCACGCGGTTGAACGGGCGCTGCGCAAGCGTTGCCACTGGTGCGTCCCACTGCGCCTGCCCTTCGCGGGCCAGCGCGGCGATCTGCTTCAGGCGCGCCACGCGCGCATCCCACGGCGAGCGATCAAACACCGTCAGTGCCGCCAGCAGCATGCAGGTCAGGCTGCTGGTCATGGCGAAGGCACGGTCGCAGCTGGCCGACGGCATCAGCAGGGTGCACGTATCGCCACGGCCGGCGCCACGGCGGGCCAGTTCGCCATCGGCGTTGCAGGTGATGTCGAGGAAGCGCGCGTCGTCCACGTCGCTGCGCACGCGATCCACCGCTGCCACGCTTTCCGGGCTGGAGCCACTGCGGCCGAACGACACCAGCAGGGTCGGGCGGTCACGCTGCAGGTACAGCGCCGGGTGGGTCAGCAGGCTGGTGGTGTGCACCACGCGCACCTCGGCCGCCCACTGTGCGTTGATCGCGTCGGCCACCATCTCGGCGATGAAGCCGGAACTGCCGGCGCCGGTGAACAGCACGCGCTGGTTGGGATCGTTGAGGCTGTCGCCGAGGAAGGCCTGCAGGCGGTCGCGGGCACGCGACAGGTCCTGTGCGAGTGCTTCCCACAGCGCAGGCTGCTGGGCGATTTCGGTTGCGGTATCGGCTCCGCCAAGGCGCTGCCAGGCGGACACATCGGAAAGCAGGGTGACGTCCATTCGGAGGTTCCAGTTGGGCCAGCGCACCATCTGTGTTTTCTTTCGAAATGTCAAACATCGAAAGTAAAAAGAAAGAAAATGGCCGAGTGGCTTTCCCAGTCGCGGCATGACCAGGAAAACGAAAGGACGGCTCAAATGCCGTATCGCACAATGCTTAACAGGCGACTGCAAGCGCTTACACAAAGTATTGCGACGCAACAACTTTCGTTTCAATGGAATATATCTTCCTTTTTCCTTTCAATTTGTTGACATCTTTCGAATCGCTGCCCTAGAGTCGGCCCAATCGCTTTCGAAACGCCCGGTGAACGGGTTGGGAGTCCGCGTGGAAAACTGCGTTCGTCGCTCGCCGCTGATGCTGGCCCTGTTGCCGGCCTTGATGCTGGCGTCCATGACGGCCAGGGCCGAGCCGGTCGGAAACCTGCGATCGGTCAGCGCCAGCGCCAGCCGCGATGGCGTGCAGGGCTGGGACCTGCAGACCGACAAGGGCGCGCGCATCCGCATTGAACTGCCGGCGACCGACATCATCCGCGTGCAGGCCGGCCGCAACGGCACGTTGACCGGCGCCGGCGACAAAGCCGCACCGATCGTGCTGCCGCAGCCCAAGGCGAACGTGCAGGCGCAGCTGGAAGAAGATGCGCAGGAAATCCGCGTGCGTACCGACGCACTGGTCCTGCATGTGCAGCGGGAACCGCTGCGCCTGCGCCTGGAACGCCTGGACAACGGCCAGCCCACCGCGCTGTGGCAGGAACTGCAGCCGCTGGACCTGGAGGCCACGCAGAGCGTGCAGGTGCTGTCCTCGCAGGCCGATGAGGGCTACTTCGGTGGCGGCCAGCAGAACGGCCGCTATCAGTTCAAGGGCCGCGAGCTGGAGGTGTCCTATTCCGGCGGCTGGGAAGAGGGCGACCGCCCCAGCCCGGCACCCATGCTGCTGAGCAGCCGTGGCTGGGGCATGCTGCGCAATACGTGGAGCGATGGCAGCTACGATCTGCGCGAGGCCGACCAGGCCACGCTGCTGCATCGCGAAGACCGCTTCGATGCCTATTACTTCGTCGGCGCCGACCTGCCGAAACTGATCGAGCGCTACACCCAGCTGACCGGCCGCCCGAACATGGTGGCGCGCTGGGCGCTGTCCTATGGCGATGCCGACTGCTACAACGACGGCGACAACAGCAAGAAGCCCGGCACCGTGCCCGAAGGCTGGAGCGACGGCCCGACCGGCACCACGCCGGATGTGATCGACAGCGTGGCCAAGCAGTACCGCGCCCACGACATGCCCGGTGGCTGGATCCTGCCCAATGATGGCTACGGCTGCGGCTACAAGCAGTTGCCGGAAACGGTGAAGGGGCTCGCCGGCTACGGCTTCCGCACCGGCCTGTGGACCGAGAACGGCGTCGACAAGATCGCCTGGGAAGTCGGCAAGGCCGGCAGCCGCGTGCAGAAGCTGGACGTGGCCTGGACCGGCAAGGGCTACCAGTTCGCGATGGATGCCAACCGCCAGGCGTTCAACGGCATCCTCGACAACTCCGATTCGCGCCCGTTCCTGTGGACGGTGATGGGCTGGGCCGGTATCCAGCGCTACGCCGTAGCGTGGACCGGCGATCAGAGCAGCAGCTGGGATTACATCCGCTGGCACGTGCCGACCCTGGTCGGTTCGGGCCTGTCCGGCATGGCCTACGCCAGTGGCGACGTCGATGCAATCTTCGGCGGCAGCGCCGAGACCTTCACCCGCGACCTGCAGTGGAAGGCGTTCACCCCGGTGCTGATGGGCATGAGCGGTTGGTCGTCGAACGCGCGCAAGCACCCGTGGTGGTACGACGAGCCGTACCGCAGCATCAACCGCGATTACCTGAAGTTGAAGATGCGCCTGACCCCGTACATGTACGGGCTGGTGCACGAGGCCGCGCAGACCGGCGCACCGCCGGTGCGGGGGCTGATGTGGGACTACCCGCGCGACCCGCATGCACAGGATGAGACCTACAAGTACCAGTTCCTGCTCGGCCGCGATCTGCTGGTGGCGCCGGTGTACCGCAGCCAGGCCGCCAGCCGTGGCTGGCGCCGCGACATCCACCTGCCGGCCGGCGGCTGGATCGACTACTGGGACGGCCGCCGCGTGCAGGCCGGTGCCGACGGCCGCCAGCTGGACCGCCAGGTGGACCTGGCCACGCTGCCGGTGTTCGTGCGCGCCGGTGCGATCCTGCCGATGTACCCGTCGATGCTGTTCGACGGCGAAAAGCCGCTCGATGAAGTGACCTTCGACCTGTACCCGCAGGGCGACTCGCAGTACACGTTGTACGAAGACGATGGCAACACGCGCCGCTACCAGCAGGGTGAGTCGAGCACGCAGGTAATCCGCGTGCAGGCGCCTGCACTGGGCAGTGGCCCGGTGCAGGTGCAGATCGATGCGGTGCAGGGCCAGTACAACGGCCAGCTGGCGCAGCGTCGTTATGGCCTGCGCGTGCTCAGCCGGCAGGCGCCACGTGCAGTGCAGGCCGGTGGCCGCGCGTTGCCAGCGCTGGCCGATGCGGCGGCGTTCAACGGTGCGGCTGAAGGCTGGTACTTCGATGCCAAGGAGCGCCGTGGCACGCTGCACGTGCGTACCGCTGTCCAGGACATCCGCCAGCCGCTGCAGCTGCAGCTGGACTTCGCGGCGGCCGCTGCGGCCGCCGACGATGCCTATCCGGCCGCGCCGGTACTCGGCCGCGAACTGCCCGCAGACAGCCTGCTGGTGGTCAACCGCCCGGCCGAGGAGCCCGGCCATGCGCTGGAGAACGCCTTCGATGACGATCCCAACACCTGGTTCCGCAGCGTGCGCAACCAGGCCGTGCGCACTGGCGCGCACGAGTGGGTGATCGGCTTCGGCGAGCGCAGGATGATCGATGGCATCGACATCGCACCGCGCAACGACAAGAACTGGAAGCACGGCCAGGTGCGCGATTACGAGGTGTACCTGGGCGACAGCAATGGCGAGTGGGGCGAGCCGATCGCCCGTGGCCGCCTGCAGCTGAAGGAAGGCGTGCAACGCATCGACTTCCCGGCCCATGCCGGCCGCCTGCTGCGCTTCCGCGTACTGAGCGTGCAGAACCCCGAAGGCGACGGCGCCAGCAGCACCGACCCGATGGTGACCGCCGCCCAGGGCAGCGCCCGCGCGTTCGATGCACTGCAGCCGCGCGACGTCGGCCCGATCGCACTGTCCACCTTCCACATCCTCGAACACCAGGAACCGGAGCGACCGGCCCGGCAGCGCTATCTCTCCGAGCTGCCGGTGCCGGCCGCGCTGGCCAGCCAGCTGCGTACCGACCAGTCCTTCCGTGGCGACGCCGGCATGCGCATGAACGGCCTGCAGTTCCGCCGTGGCCTGGGGGTCGGCGCCAACAGCCGCATCGACCTGCGCCTGCTGGGCGGCTGGCACCTGCTGCGTGCCGACCTCGGCATCGACGACGCCTGCCGCAACGCCGGCGGCCTGCAGTTCCAGGTATGGGGCGACAACCGCCTGCTGTACGACAGCGGCCTGGTGAAGGCGCCCGGCGTGGTCAAGCCGGAGCTGGACATCCGTGGCCTTTCCACCCTGAGCCTGCGCACGCTGGGTTCGCAGGGCAGCCAACCCGCCCAGGTCTGTGCCAACTGGGCCAACGCCGTACTGATCGGCCAGGAGGGCGACTCCGCCAGCATCGTCGCCCCATGACCCCCACGTAACACCGCTCCTCCCCCGCCCCATCCCGACTACGGCCCTCATGGCCGTGGCCCGGGAGCGTTTTGCCCGCCGAACGCCCACGCGCTCACTCAGTTGCGCCGCACCCCTGCCAGGAGAGAACCCCGATGTTGCCCGCCCGCCACCACCGCCCCCCCTGCCGCTCGATCGCTCCGCTGACGCTGGCCATTGCCGGCGCGCTGTTCTCGCTTGCTGCTCCTGCCTTCGCCCAGGAGAGCAAGGACAACGCCACCGACCTCGCCCGTATCGAGGTCACCGGCTCCAACATTCGTCGCACCGACGTTGAAACCGCCTCGCCGGTGCAGGTGATCAGCAAGCAGGACATCCAGAACATGGGTGCGCAGCACGCTGCTGCAGGTGCTCGACAACCTGCCGGCCGCTCGCCCCGCGCAGCAGGATGCGCGCTCGCTGTTCACCGGTTCCGATGGTGCCTCACAGGCCAACCTGCGCGGGTTGGGCGCACAGGGCACACTGGTGCTGCTGAACGGTCGCCGCCTGTCGTACTACGGCGCACCGGCCGGGTTCCAGACCCAGTTCGTCAACATCGATGCGATCCCGGCGGCGGCCATCGAGCGCATGGAAGTACTGACCGACGGCGCGTCGGCCGTGTACGGTACCGACGCGGTGGCCGGCGTGATCAACGTGATCACCAAGCGCAACTTCCAGGGTGCCGAGATCAGCTTCACCAACGACACCTCCTCGCGCATCGATTCCTACGGTGAGCGCCAGGCCAGCATCACCGCCGGCTTCGGTGACCTGGCCGAGAACCGCTTCAACATCTACGGCGCGGTCAACATGTACCGTCGCGACGCGATTCCGCTGAGCGATTTCTACGACAAGCGTCCGGACCAGTACTACGTCAACAACCCGAACTACCTCAATAACCTGCGCCTGGGCGTGGGCAGCAGGCCGGGCGAGTTCAACCCGGGCACCTACTTCGCCTTCGATCCGGTCACCGGCCGCCGCGTGCAGGAAGCTGCGCCGGGCTGCAAGAACGTGTTGACCAGTGAAGCGGCCGGCCCGCGTTGCGTCTGGGAAACCTGGATGAACAACGAGATCGATGCCGGCGCCAAGTCCGAGCGCAACACCGCCTACCTCAACGGCACCTTCCTGGTCGGCGACAGCACCGAGATCTTCGCCGAGGCGACCTACACCGACATCGACCTGCGCGCCAACGGCGGCACGCCGCGCACCTACGGCACCACGACCGGCAACCCGACCAGCTGGTTCTCGCGCAACACCGGCAACACCGTCAACCAGTTCCTGTACCCGTTCCTGGGCCCGAACAACGAGTACAACCACGCCAGCCCGCAGTTGAAGGCGATGATGGGCGGCGTGGTCGGCCTGAACTACCTGCTGCAGGATGCCGGCCCGAATTACTTCGGCCAGCGCAATACCGACAAGAGCTATCGTGTGCTGGCGGGCGCACGTGGCAACGTGGGTGACTGGAACTGGGAAACCGCATTCGCCAGCGCGGGTACCCACTCCACCACCTACCAGACGATCAACGTCAACACCAAGGGCTTCGAGAAGGCGTTCGGGCCGTACACGATCGATCCTGGTACCGGTCGGGTGATCATCTCCGACCACCCGGCGTACAAGTTCGGCGAGATCAGCGAGGCCAACGCCGCGTTGATCCGTGAAGCGTTCCCGACCTTCGACATCCAGTCGTGGACCCGCCTGCATACCCTGGACGGCAAGATCGAAGGACCGCTGTTCCAGCTGCCGGCGGGCGAGATGCGCGCCGCGTTCGGCTTCAACGCCAGCCGTGAGACCTTCTACACCCCGGGCAATGCCGATGCGGCCAATGGCCTGATCACCCAGCAGGGCGGCTCGTGGTTCGACGGCAAGCGCAACACCTACGCGCTGTTCGCCGAGACCGTGGCACCGATCACCGACAAGCTGGAACTGGATGCGGCGGTGCGCGTGGACAAGTACCCGAACTTCAGCGCCAACATCGCGCCGAAGATCGGCTTCAAGTACCAGGCGTTCGATCAGCTGATGCTGCGCGGCACCTATTCCACCGGCTTCCGCGCACCGAGCCTGGCCGAGTCCGGCAACGGCGGCGTGTTCGCCCAGCTCGGTGGCTTCCGTGACGAACTGCGCTGCGGCGAGACCAACGCCATCGCCAACCTGCTGCTGAAGTCGCAGCGGCCGGGTGACGTCGACCTCGGCAAGACCCTGCTGAACGTCGACTGCAGCCGCACCGTGGCGCGCATGACCCAGCCGAACAAGGACCTGAAGCCGGAAAAGGCCAAGATCGCCACCCTCGGCTTCGTCTACGAGCCGGCAACCTGGCTGTCGGTTTCGGCCGACTACTGGTTCATCTACCGCAACAATGAAATCGTCGCGCCGGATTATCGCCGCATGGAAGACATCATCTCGATGTCGCGCTCGCCGATCACCGACAGCGACCGCGCCAACCTGGCGCAGCTGGCGGCAATGTGCGCCGATCCGGCCAGCGGCGTGAGCTGCCCGGCCACCCTGCCGGGCTACTCCGCCGGCAACGTGGCCAGCGTGGTCGGCCAGTACAAGAACCGCGGCAAGACGCTGATCGACGGCTTCGACATCGACGCGCGCAGCCGCTTCTCGCTGGGCGACTGGGGCAACCTGAACATCGGCCTGGCCGCCACCATCGCCAACCGCAACCGCTTCTACATGGATGCGGAGAACGGCTGGTACTACGGCGACGTGGTGGGCTACTACAACAACCCGCGCCTGCGCGCCACGCTCAATGCAGACTGGACCTACAAGCAGGTGACCACCAGCATGTTCGTCAACTACGTGGGTGGCACCAAGTGGGCCACCGACCAGATCGACGAAGAGAGCAACAACAAGGAAACCTGCACCGGCGGTTACCTGGCCCTGCAGAAGAGCAAGTGCGATGGTGCACCGTCGTGGTGGACCGCCAACATGAGCGTCACCTGGCGCCCGGACGATGCGTGGAACCTGAGCTTCACCGTCAAGAACCTGTTCAACCGCCTGCCGTTCTACGATCCGAACAGCTTCCTGGGTGACTCCAGTGACTACGCCACCATCTTCGGCCGTGGTTACAGTGTGACCATCGGCTACCGGTTCAAGTAATTCCGTTTGCGTGACCTGGCGTGCCGGCTGCGGCCGGCACGCTGCCAAGAGGAGAGATCTTTGCCATGAAGCGTAGGGAATTCATCGCGGCCAGTGCCGCTGTCGCCGCCAGCAGCCTGCTGCCGCAGACCCCGGCATGGGCACGCGGGCGCAAAGTGCGCCTGGCCATGATCGGTACCGGCATGCGTGGCCTTGTGCTGCTGAAGGAGCTGGTGCGCCGCGACGATGTCGAGGTGGTCGCGCTGTGCGACATCGAACCGATCATGCTCGGCCGTGCCATGGACATGGTGGCCAAGGCCGGCAAGCCGGCCCCGAAGACCTACGGCCAGGACCGCGATACCAACGCCTGGAAGCGCCTGCTGGAACAGAAGGGCATCGATGGCGTGATCATCGCCACGCCGTGGGAGTACCACGCACCAATGGCGATTGCCGCCATGCAGGCCGGCGTGGCCGTCGGCTGTGAAGTGGTGGCCGGCATCACCCTGCAGGACCACTGGGACGTGCTGAAGACCCAGCTCAGCACCGGCACCCCGTACATGCTGCTGGAGAACGTCTGCTACCGCCGCGACGTGATGGCCGCGCTGCAGATGGTGCGCCAGGGCCTGTTCGGCGAACTGGTGCACCTGCAGGCCGGCTACCAGCACGACCTGCGCGGCGTGAAGTTCAATTCCGGCGACCCCAACCAGCCTTACGACAGCGGCGTGGAGTTCGGTCCGAAGGGCTGGAGCGAAGCTCGCTGGCGCACCGAGCATTCGGTGGAACGCAATGGTGAGCTGTACCCCAGCCACGGCATCGGCCCCTGTGCGATGTACACCGGCATCAACCGTGGCAACCGCTTCACCCACATCAACGCCTTCGCGACCAAGGCACGCGGCCTGCACGAATACACCGTGGCCAAGAGTGGCGGCACCACCCACCCCAGCACCCAGGTGAAGTTCAAGCTCGGCGATATCGTCACCACCACGCTGGCGTGCGAGAACGGCGAGACCATTCTGCTGCAGCACGACACCTCGCTGCCGCGCCCGTACTCGATGGGCTTCCGCGTGCAGGGCACCAAGGGCCTGTGGATGGATGTGAACCATTCGATCCACATCGAAGGCCGCAGCCCGCCGCACCAGTGGGAAGAGTTCAAGAAGTACCAGGACGAGTACGAGCACCCGCTGTGGAAGCAGAATGCCGACACCGCCGCCAGCGCCGGCCACGGCGGCATGGACTGGTTCGTCATCCATGCATTTGTTGAAGCGCTCAAAGCCAAGGCACCGATGCCGATCGACATCTACGACGCGGTGACCTGGAGTGCGATCACCCCGTTGAGCGAGCAGTCGATCGCCAACGGTTTCCAGACGCTGGAGTTCCCGGACTTTACTGCTGGTGCGTGGAAGACGCGCAAGCCGATCTTCGCGTTCGACGGTAAGTATTGAGGTTTACACCCTTCCACGCTGTGACGGAGACGCCGGGCACTGCCCGGTGTTTCTGTTTCTGGAGGCATTCGCCTTGTAGAGCCGAGCCCACGCTCGGCTGCTTGTTCGGTCGGCCGCTCGCTTTATCAGAAAGCTCTGAAATCCGACCCACTCCACAGTTTCTGACTTGAATGTGTAAACGACATCGGAGATAACGTCCCCCATGCGGTCAGCCCGCACTCCGGACCAGGGACGATCCGAAGCATGACGTGGTGAGGCAACCGCCCCACGTTCTCGTTCCTGCCGGTGCTGCGTTCGTCCAGGAAGGAGAACAGGGATGTTGGAACGACTGAAGACCATTTCGTGTGCCGCACTGGCGATGATCGCGCTGGGGAGCTTGGCTCCTTGGGCTGCGCAGGCGCAGGAGGTGCAGAAGAAATGGGAGGGCTACCTGTCGATGGGCCAGCCGCGAGCTACCGAAGCGGCGGTGCAGAAGGACATCAAGTCGCTCTTTTCCCAGTACGAAAAGGACAAACCGTTCAATTGGCATGTCAAACGCCAACGCGTCCTTGGAAAGAAGGTCATCTACGATTACCGGGTGAGACCCGAGAAGATCGTTACTACCGACTGGGTCTACATCCACTCAGGGCAGGAGTACTCATCCGAAGATCAGATTCGTAGCGTGATCCTCGCTACCCGCGTCAGCGACCCGCAGTGCCCGGCGACTTCACTCACGGAGGATCCTTGGGTGGAGATCCTTGGACTTGGCAGGGGCGACGACGGTAGCGTCACCAACGAGGAGAAGAATTTCCATTACACCTTGAACTTCTATCATCAGAGCACTCAAGAATGCTCGTCGATAGTGGGGTGGGAGCATGTGCGCCGGGCCAGAACGGCGCTTTGTCCGAATCGACCGTCCCTGACGTGGAATGAGGCCCTGCAGATGTGCTCTCTGGTCCAGCAGGACGAGCCGCACATGTCGCCCATGCTCTCCTACACAAGCGGGCCGCTGCCGCCGCAGCAGTGTCCTGTTGGTAACCCGTGTGATCCGACCACTGGCGATAAATCCCAGCCTGAGCCGGATTTTAACCTTGGATGGGTGAGCTTCCAACGCCACTATCACTCCCTGACGAGCACGGCGGGCGGCGCGTTGGGTACGGGCTGGACCCATTCCCACAATCTGCGGCTTACCGCAGGCGTAGACGATTCCACCTTCCCTCCCAGCTCCGAACTGAAAGTTGGGCTGATCGGCGCCGATGGCGGGCAGATCGCATTCCAGAAAGTGGGGGCAAGCTACGAAGCCATGGACGGAAGCGGTGATCGCGCGGTCCAGCAGGGCACCAACTGGCAACTTTCACGTGCCGGAGAGCGCATTTATTTTGATGCTGATGGCTTGATGCAGCGCCGTGATTTCGAAGACGGTACGTCGCTGACCTATGCACACGACAGCCGCGGCCGCCTGCTCAGCATCACCCATTCAACCGGTCGGCGCGTGGATCTCCAGTACCTCGCGCCGGGCGACGATTCACTGATCTCGGCCCTGGTGATCGCCGGCCAGCCTGTGGTGAGCTACGCCTATTCTCCGGCCGGGGAACTGATCACCGCGACCTATGCCGACGGTGCCAGCCGTACCTATCACTATGAGGACGCCCGCTTCCCGGGCTACCTGACCGGCGTGACCGCCGAAGACAACCAGCGCTACAGCTGGTACGGCTATGACACGCAAGGGCGAGTCACCTGCAGCCGCCATTCCGGCGATTGCAGCCAAGCCGACGTGGGCATTGATGGCGTGCGCCTGGAGTACACCCCGGCAGGCACCACCATCGTCACCGACGCACTGGGCAAGCAGAGCACCTACGCCTTGACCGCCAGCGGTACCAGCGGCCTTCCGCGCAAGGTCAACGGCATCACCGAAAGCAACGGCAGCATCAGTCGCAGCTATCTGCCTGAGGGCACCGATTTCCGGCGTCGGCTTCAGTCGGTGACCGATCGCCGTGGCGTTGTTACCAACTACGCCTATGCGGAGGCCAGCGACGCTGTCGCAGGTGCTGTCAGTGTGATCACCACCACCGAAGCGGCCGGTACTCCGGACCAGCGCATCAGCGAAACGCGCGTGGCCGTGGACAGCAATCGGATGGTCCAGCAGACCGTCGGTAACCGTGAGGTCCGCATCGCACGCAATGCCCGCCTCCAGCCGACCACCATCACCGTGCGCGACAGGGTGACCGATGACACCCGCATTACCACGCAGACCTACTGTGAGGCCGAAGGGCCGGAGTGCCCGCTGGTGGGACTGCTGCGCAGTGTGGACGGCCCGCGAAGCGATGTGGCGGATGTCTCCACCTATGCCTACTACACAGCGGACGACGCGGGATGCGCGACCAGTGGAGCCTGCAGTTATCGCAAGGGCGACCTGCGCAGCGTGACCAATGCGCTGGGCCAGACGGTCGAGACCTTGGCCTACGACGCGTTCGGGCGGCCGTTGTCGGTCAAGGATGCCAACGGCGTGGTCACCGATTACACCTACCATGCGCGCGGCTGGCCGACCTCGGTCACCGTGCGCGGTGCCACCACAGCCGAGGACCGGGTGACCCAGATCAGCTACTGGCCGACCGGCCAGGTGCAACAGATCACCGAGCCTGACGGCAGCAGCGTTACCTATGTCTATGACGCCGCCCAGCGGCTGACGGACATCGCGGACAGTGCGGGCAACACCATTCACTATGCGCTGGACAACGCCGGCAACCGCCTCAAGGAAGACACGCTGGATGCAGGCGGCACCCTGCGCCGTACCCTGGCGCGGACGTTCAACACGCTTGGCCAGCTGACCGCGCTGAAGGATGCGGGCAACCACGCCACCGGCTTTGCCTACGATGCCAACGGCAACCCGCAGACGATCACCGACGCACTGCAGCGCGTGACCAGCCAGCAGTACGACCCGCTGAACCGCTTGGCGCAGACCCTGCAGGACGTCGGCGGCGTCGCGGCGGAGATCCGCAGCCAGTACAACGCGCTGGACCAGGTCACCCAGGTCACCGACCCGAAGGGCCTGCATACGACCTATGCCTATAACGGGTTCGGTGAGCTGACCGGGCAGGTCAGCCCGGACAGTGGCGCCAGCAGCTTCACTGTGGATGCGGCGGGCAACCGCAAGACGGCCACCGATGCGCGCGGCGTCACCGCCACCTATCACTACGATGCGCTCAACCGCCTGATTGGCATTGCCTATCCGGATCCCAATCTGGATGTCGGCTATAGCTATGACGTGGCGCCGGCCGCCTGTGCCGCCGACGAACGCTTTGCCAAGGGACGTCTGGGGCAGGTGCTGCATGCCAATGGCAGCACCCAGTACTGCCACGACCGCTTCGGCCAGGTCACCCGCAAGGTGCAGACCGTCAACGGTGTCGCCAGCACGCTGCGCTATGCCTACAGCAAGTCGGGGCGCCTGACTGCGTTGACCTACCCCGACGGCAGCGTGGCCGACTACGTGCGCGATACCCAGGGCCGCATCAGCCAGATCGGCCTGACCCGGCCCGGCCAGGCACGCCAGATCGTGGTGAACAACGTGACCTATGCGGCCTTCGGCCCGGCGACCGGCTGGACCTACGGCAACGGCCGCCAGCTGCAGCGTCCGCTGGATCTGGATTACCGCCCGCAGGCGGTGCATGACCCCGCGGCAGGCGGCCTGTCGCTGGGCTATGGCTACGATCCCGTCGGTTCGATCACCGAGCTGAAGAACGGCGCAGGCTCGTCGGTGCTGGCCAAGTACGCCTACGACGCGCTGGGTCGCCTGACCCAGACCCAGGACGGGACGACAGGCACGCCGATTGAAACCTATGCCTACGACGCCACCGGCAATCGCACCGCGCTGACCACCTCGGCAGGCACCGCCAGCTACACCTATCCCGCAACCAGCCACCGGCTGACCGCCGTGGACGGCGAAGCGCGCAACCATGACGCGGTGGGCAACACCACCAGCATCGGCAGCAAGGCGTTCACCTACAACGATGCCAACCGCATGAACGCGGTGAAGCAGGGCAATGCCGTGCTGGAAAGCTACGGTTACAACCATCGCGGTGAACGCGTACTGCGTACCCCGGGTAGTGGCGCAGCGCAGATCACCCTGTACGACGAAGCAGGGCAGTGGCTGGGCAACTACTCGGCTACGGGCCAGGCGCAGCAGCAGGCCATCTGGCTGGACAACTATCCGGTAGCGCTGATCAACGTGCCGAGCGCCGGCGTGCCGGAACTGACCTACGTGCAGCCGGATCATCTGGGTACGCCGCGCGTGGTGATTGATCCGGTGCGTGATGTGGCGATCTGGGAGTGGAGCAACAAGAGCGAAGTGTTCGGCAACCAGATCCCAAGTGCCGATCCAGATGGCGATGGTGTGGCGTTTGAACTGGCGCTGCGCTTCCCGGGCCAGCAGGCCACGGATGCGAGTGGGTTGTTCTACAACTATCAGCGCGAGTACGAACCGGCGGCGGGGCGGTATTCGCAGAGTGATCCGATTGGGTTGATGGGAGGGATTGGTACGTACCTGTATGCCTCCGGCAAGCCTCTTTCGAAGATCGATGAAAAGGGGCTGGTCGACGTCTGGGTATGGATGCCGCTCCCCTATGAGGGAGGGCTGCCGAGCTATGGAAAGCTGCATTCCTCTTTCGGGCACATATCGACAACTTCAAATGGTGTCGATTACTCATTTGGCCCTGCGGGCAACTCGATAAGTACAAACTACGTTTCATCTCAGCTTAATTTACGCACTGGCATTAAGCACACAATAGAACTTACACCGCAGCAGGAGTCAAAACTATCGGCATGTCTCGCGAGGCCGCAGGGGGAGTACAGTGCAATAAATAATAACTGCGGGACGCCGTTGCAGAATTGCATGCGGGAGATTGGCAAGGAGCTTCAGCCTGTGAACATGATTCTTCCGGAATCGATAAACCACCTGCTTTGGTGGATGTCTGATGACTCAACCATTCAACGCGGGAAAAGGTGATGAAATTTATTCCTGGAATTTTTCTTATCTGCTCAGTCTTAACTATCACCTCTTGCGAACACAAGGGTAAAGAAGTTGTGCCGGAGGGCGTGATCGAAGTTTATGATTCGGCAGAGGGCGGGGGTGTAATTGGTACGAGTACTACTCCGATTCCGGTTGTTGGATATGTTTATCCGGATAAGACTCGTTACGTGCTGAAGGTCTGCTATCTGGGTCACATAGGATATGTGCGGGATGGAATACGAGAGCTAAGACCAACAGTGGGCCGGAGCTCATCCTGCCCGGAAACCGCGAGAAGCGCGGACTAGAGTTAACTAAGCGAGGCGAAACTGAGATCACCAAGCTGGAGACTGTGGCGAAACAGGACCTGCCACTGCGTGAATTACCTAGTTGGATATGGGCCAGAGCGTACCCAGCGAGGTTGGGAAGACACAGTGATGGCAGGGCACCTTGGTGCGGTGACGTCTGCTGAGGGATGCACGGGGGCTCGGCGCCCCCGCTACACCCTATCCCGCAACCAGCCATCAGCTGACTGCGGTGGATGTCGAGGCGCGCAGCCATGACGCAGCGGGCAACACCACCAGCATCGGCAGCAAGACGTTCACCTACGACGATGCCAACCGCATCTCGGTTGCCAATGGTCGACTTAATCGAGCTGCAGCGCATCCGGGGAACGCCAATCTCTTGCGGGGTGGGTCGAAGATCCTGGGGCCCCTTGGAGCAATCGTGAATTACAGGTCAAACTACAATAAATGCCAATGTCCGGCGAAGTGATTTTCATAAGGTTCATGAAGGGTGCAGCTGCGGCGGGAGCGCTGGGGATCTGTTGCGCGCTGATCGCGTCCATGTTGAGTATGCGCTGTCCAGTCGCCAGGTACTCACCGGAATTTATGTTTGCTCTTTTCTTCGCGTTGCTGATGTTGCTCGTATATTCCAAGTTCGAACTGGCGAGAAGGGGAATTCTGTCGATTGAGGTTGGGCGGGTGCGTTTCGCGTTCGCAATGGCGCTCCTGGTCGAGATGCTGATGATTGGGTTGCTTGTCGCCCGCAATCTCGAATGCGCTAGCTTCGTTCGCGCGATTCCCATTCCTGGTGCACTACTTGTTTTCTATACAGCTGTCGCATTCTCATTTGTATTCGGTGATATCTATCTTGGTGCTGCGCGAAAAATCATCAGGCTTGGAGCTCGGCCGAGGAAATTCTTGAGGGAGGAATAGTTGGCACTGGGTGGATTGGAGTGGAGCAGATTGGGTGGCTTCGCCGCCTTTTCTCACTTGAAGATATGAGGCGAGATAAGGTCGGTGGTGGATCCCTTTCGGTCCCTCCACTGCTTGGAGTTGGGTTTGGCGTCATGTCGGGATCTGGCTACACAGTTCCTGGTCAGATAGCTGCGCCGACTGGAAAAGGATGCGGGTGTCCTTGAGATGAGAAAATACAATCGTTTTTTTTGGCTTACTACATCATGTTCTTCTGGGCGCTCAGGCTGGTTGCTTGCCTTGGAGTTGCCGTAAATTCAGTGCTCCTTGCCTTTGTGCTGGTTGATATTTCTGATGGTGGACGAGACTACGGATTTGCGGGTTTGGCGTTTGTCGCGCTCTCTCTTTGCACAGCGTTTGCCATGTGGAAAATCGGGTCTGTCGGCCTGCTCCGTCTTCGGCAAAGGAGGGCACCATAGATCTTTCCGGGGATGCTCTGAACAACTGCCGGGGTAGTGCCGGCCGTACGCAGGTGGCGTCCCGTTGTATTTGGTAGATCCACCTGGTCTGTCCCCGAGTGAGTGCGTCGACTACTTGGGCGTGACGTTCGGTGTGGCAGACCTCGCCTTTGGAGGCTTGGAAGCTGTGAATGGCAAAGGAGTCACCATTGCCGGTGTTTTGTCTCCGCAGCCCGAAGTTGCAATCCCCGGATTCCTGGTAATGGTGAATGGTCGAGCAACGGCGTACGATGGAGTGTCAGTGATACAAACCGCTCAGGATGCAAAGGAAAGAGAGTCCATCTATACCGAGGTGGCGGGGGGGCAGTTGGCGCGAAGACGGGAGAGCTGTCGTCATTCGGCTTGACGTTCAACGGTCACCTTAAGGCCACACGGAACTGTTGCACTGCGTAGCCCCTGACAAGGATGCGCTGGATGCCATGAAGGCGGTGAAGGATGTTTCGGGTGGGTCTGGGTGCAGTTGCATATAATGGAGGTGATATGCATATGCGCAAGAAAATGCTGAATTGGCTTGGTTTGTTGTTATTTGCGCTAGTTTTTTTGAGGTCCTCGTCCTATCTTGTATTGAAGGTGTATGCTATTGGTCATCTTGAGAGGGGTGATTATTTTGTAATGTTGCCTGTGGCGCTGGGGTCACTCCTGATTTGCGGCATGTTCATGGCAATTGTGATTAAAGGAATGAAATCCAATCAGTAGGCTGCGCCTGGAGCATCACGCGCGACGTATGGTTCCGACAGGTGATTGCATGGGTATCACTATTCACGATTTCCAGCTGGTTGGAATTCGTCTTGATCCGGTGTCAGGTGTGACTGTTTCTCTGTTCGATGAATCTTCGCGGGCATCCTATGATTTGGTCTTTGGCCAAGTCAGGAGAGCAAGCATTGATGGTTTCTCTAGCCAGAATGTCGTGCTCGATCTCAAGGTCTTCAATCGAAAGGATGATTCCTTTGAATTCAAGCGGTGTTGCTTCCTCCTTGGCCTAGATCCAGTGGCTGCCAGGGAAATTGTCGACGGTGACACCTTGGTCTTCATTGAGGCTTCCGCCGGCGCAGAGATTGCACTTCTAGTAGAGGGCACTTGGGATAGCCGGTTGATTCCTGTCAAGTCATGATTCCTGATCTGTCGAGCGCATCGCTCCAAGACGCACGCACCGCTTGGCTTGTAGGTCGACAGGTATCTGACGGAGAGATGGATTGTGGGACGGACCATCATCGGGCCAACGCAAACGGCTCTACCGTGCGTGCAGCCCGATGAACATCATGGATCCTGTACTCAGCGAACTGCTTTCCCGGCTCGGTGTCGGCACTGACTTCGGCGATGCGGCGCTGACTTGTCCGGAGACCCGAGGAGCCTATGAGGACACGCCCCTGCATGTGGTGGCCTATTACAACGATGTGGCTCTCCTCAGCGCATTGATGCCCTTCGTGACCAACATCGATGTGCGTGGTGATCTTGATCTGACGCCGCTGACAAGCGCGGTGGCACATGGCAGCGTCGTGGCTGCGGCCTATCTCCTATGGTGTGGTGCAGACTCACACGCATGGAATGAGCTTGATCGGACACCACTGGAAATGATGTGCCAGGACCCCAGGTTTGATGATGTGGTGCGTATGGTCGACGCCGCAGATGGAGCCTGGTGATGGAAATTTCTGAAAAGAGGTTCTACCGATGCGCGTGATGACCTTCATCTGTCCGCCAGCCCATGATAGGGAAGTCAAGAAATGTCATACCATCTTGGGCGCGAGGTGCAGTCCCTGAATCGTTTTGCAGAACGGGTTGCAGATGGTAATTAACATTTGGCCGGCCCTTTCTGGGGCTCTCATGTCCATGCCGAAGGCTGGCATCTTGCGTGTAGCGATGCTGCTCTTGCCAATGCTGGGGGGCTGCAGCATTCAGCAGTTTCAACATACGAAATGGAGGTCGGACTGGGTCGATGTTTCGTCCGGTGCGATCTTCCCTGGCAATTCAACGACTCTGCCGCTTGACCGCATTTCCACGCTTGATCCTGATAGTGAGGCAGCCATTGCGAAGTGGATGTTGGAGCATTCGCTGGTCGTGGTATCGGCATCAGAGGTTGAAGGGAAGATCGGTCCAATGCCGTTGAGTGACCTGAAGCCAGCGCCCGGGCAGACCGTCTATCTCGTCAGGGCCGCTTCGGATGAAAGTAGGGGCAAGTTCATCGGCTACGTCAACGACAAGGGCCTTCTCATCATGTATGGGGTGATGGGGGGCTGCGGTGAGCAGAAGCAACGGGTGGTTGCCGTGAGCCTTCGGGAGAAGCCCGCCAACGTTTTCGGTCGATGCTCAGCGGCGCTATAGTCGAGCTCCGCCTACTACTTGGCGGATGACGCCAGGTGTGCGACCAATGGCGTGTTCGGCAACCGCAAGGGGGAATTGCGCAGCGCGACCAATGCGTTCGAGCAGATTGTTCTGAGGAGCTAATGGAAAGCAGTCAAATGAAATCGGGGTTGCTCAGGAGTTCTCTCGATGCCAAAGGCTTCTTCCTACGCGCTTTGTCTTTCGCGTCCGTCTGCGTGCTCGCTCTGAGCGGATGCGAGAATGACCGGTTAGGGGAGCTGCAGCTGAAACCCATCTACGCTGAGCTGAGTAGTGCGTACTACGGTGGGATGTGCGAGGGTGCAGCCGGTCCAGACGCCAGACCGCTGTGAGCCTGAAGGAGAAGCCCACCCGTGTCTTCTCAGGATGTTCCGCAGCGCGCTGACAGCTCTGTTCGTTGTCGCCGCTCCAGAGTAATCAGCGCAAAGGCTGGAATGGGGCGGGTCATTCAAATGACTTGGTTGAATGGACGGTGATTTACCATGGAGCTTGAAGCGAAAAGGGTAGTTTTCTTTTCTCAATAGGATGAACGTTCTTCTTCGAGTGGATTGGTCGAATCGGCTGCATCGGTAATGTGGTCGGCAGAGGGGATGTCATCTATCTATCCCTGGATCCAGATGCGGTTCTGGAGGAGGACGTCTGGGAACTGGCCGCATTGTTCAGGAGGTATCGGATTCCACTGGCCCAGCTGCGAACGCTGGAGGCAGGCAGGTACTTTCGAGCGCTGCGCGATGCCTTGCGCGAGTTGGGCGCCAAGCGGGAGGCAAGGTGCATGAGCTCCCGCACTCCTCCACAAAAGAACGCGATCGGGCTGCACGCCCTCGGAGAGGTACAAGATGAAAGCCAGGCAGATTCTTCGGTACGGGCTGGCCTACGCGGTGTCGTGTGGAGCACTCTGGCTGTTCCTGCACTTTGTGGGCAGGGCGCTTTACGCCTTCGACTCACATCGAGTTTTCTTCTGGCTGTATGCCGTCAGCCTTTTGTTGCTGGGAATCTGCGCACGGGTTCCCGCCGCGGGCCGCCTGACGATCAGGCGGCTTGCCAAGGGGGCTGGCTTGGGGCTGCTCGCGGGCCTTCTGGCCCAGGTCGTGGTGCTTGTACTGGAAGCCTATAGATTCAGCGGATTCAGCCCATCGCTGCTCTGGCAGGTACCGGTTTCGCTGACGGTGATGAGCGTCGTGCTGCTCACGCCGCTCTGGGGCGTAGTGCTGGTTGCCCTCACTGCCGAACACCGCCGCGACAACCACCCACGTCAGGCCTCGAAGCCATGAAGCACCTGAACGCCTTTTGCCTCGTGGTTGCACTGACATCCTGTGCGGCGCATCCGAACCGCACCACGAAGTGTCCGCCGGCCCATTTCACCTACGTCGGCACCGAGAGCGTCGACGGACTGACCTACGGGCGCTTCCAGGTCACCCACAATGCTGATCAGCCGCTTCAGCTGTGGGTGGATGAGAGGCGCAGGTTGAACCCAAGGACCGCTCGCGCAGAGATGAGGCGCACAGGCGAGGATGCCTGGCGGCCTTACAACGTGATCCTTGAGGAAATCACACCGGGAGCGATCGGGCTGTCGATCGGGCAGGATGAACAGCAGAGCGTTCTGTTCGATGGTGATGGCCTGTTCCTGCCCGGCGCATCCAGCGCGGGCGCGAATTACTCCATCGTGGTACAGGACGCTGCCGGTTGCGAGCATCGCTCGGCAACGTTCATTCCCTGACATTTCTGGCGGCGCGCCGGCCAGGCAACGAAGGAAAAATGGCGCGCCCGGAGGGATTCGAACCCCCGACCAATGGCTTCGGAAGCCACTACTCTATCCGGCTGAGCTACGGGCGCGTTGTAGAACCGCCGCGCCGTCGGCCAGTGCCGGGGCGGGCATCGCAGCGCCATGAGGCGGTGCGGGACCGGCATTCTATCCAGTTTCGTCGAACAAATCTCCCCCCACCGGCAAAGCCCTGCCAGAGGGGCAGGAGTATCCTATCGCCATGGCTGATACCCCCCTTACTTCGCCGCAGTCGCCGGCGACGCCGCGTTGGCGGCATTACTGGAGTCTGATGCGCGCTGATCGCCCGATCGGCACGTTGCTGCTGCTGTGGCCCACGTGGTGGGCGTTATGGCTGGCTGCCGGCGGCCTGCCGCCGCTGTGGACGCTGTTCGTGTTCACCGCCGGCGTGTGGCTGACCCGCTCGGCCGGTTGCGTCATCAACGACTACGCTGACCGCTGGCTCGACCCGCATGTGGAGCGCACCAAGGCGCGGCCGCTGGCCACCGGCGCGATCAGCGGCCGCGCAGCGCTGGCGCTGTTCGCCGTACTGATGCTGGTGGCCTTCGGCCTGGTGCTGACCCTGAACGGGCTGACCATCGGCCTGAGCTTCATCGGCGTGTTCCTGGCCGCCAGCTATCCGTACCTGAAGCGCTACACCCATCTGCCGCAGGTCTACCTGGGCATGTCGTTCGGCTGGGGCATCCCGATGGCGTTCGCCGCCGTGCAGGGCGAGGTGCCGATGCTGGGCTGGCTGCTGTATGCCGGCAACATCCTGTGGTCCACCGCCTACGACACCTGGTATGCCATGGTCGACCGCGAGGACGACCTGAAGATGGGCTCGCACTCCACCGCGATCCTGTTCGGTGATCTCGATCTGGTCATCCAGGGCGTGCTGTACGCGCTGTTCCTGGCCACCATGGCGCTGGTTGGCGTGCGCGGCGGGCTGGGTGGCTACTACCTGGCCGGCGTGGCCGTGGCCACCGCGCTGGTGGTGTACGAATTCTGGATCTGCCGCAACCGCGAGCGCGGCCCGTGTTTCAAGGCGTTCCTGCACAACAACTGGGTCGGCGCCGCGCTGTTTGCCGGTATCGCCGTGGACCTGGCGCTGCGTTGAACCTACGGCGGGGTAGAGCCGGCCGCTGGCCGGCTGCACCCGTGCGCGATCCCGAGTTTGCCGGCCAGCGGCCGGCACTACCGCCACCTACGACCAATAGGTGGCAGACAGCCCACACCCCACCGCCCAGAATCGGTCCATCGAACCTGGGAGGGTAGGCGATGGCCTCGACGGCAGCAGTACAGGACGGCTGGATGGCGCGCGCAGCGCTGCGCTCGGCCGCCTGGGCGGAAAAGTGGTTCCCCGATGCGTACGTGTTCGCGGTGCTGGGCGTGGTCATCGTCGCACTGGCCGCGATGGGCTTCGGTTCGACCCCTCAGGCCACCGCCAGCGCCTTTGGTGACGGCTTCTGGAGCCTGATCCCCTTCACCATGCAGATGGCCTTCGTGGTCATCGGCGGCTACGCCGTGGCGACCGCGCCGGTGGTCGCACGCTTCATCGACTTCCTGGCCCGGGTGCCGCGCACCGGTCGCGGTGCGGTGGTGTACGTGGGCCTGGTCAGCATGCTCGCCTCGCTGCTCAGCTGGGGCTTCTCGCTGGTGTTCGGTGGCCTGCTGGTCCGCGCGCTGGCCCGTCGCACCGAACTGCGCATGGACTACCGCGCCGCCGGTGCGTCGGCCTATCTCGGCCTGGGCGCAGTGTGGGCGATGGGGCTGAGCTCGTCGGCCGCACAGTTGCAGGCCAACCCGGCCAGCATGCCGCCGGGGCTGGTGGAGATCACCGGCGTATTGCCGTTCACCGAAACCATCTTTCTGTGGCAGTCGATCGCCCTGACCGCAGTGCTGATCCTTGTCTCGCTGCTGATCGCCTGGCTGACCGCGCCTGCAGCCGGCAGTGCGCGTACCGCCGAGGAATTTCCCGGCGCTGCGCAGGCCGAGCCGGAGCCGCTGCAGCGACGCACGCGCCCGGGCGAATGGCTGGAATACAGCCCGCTGCTGACCGTGCTGCTCTCGCTGCTGGCGTTCGGCTGGCTGTTCAACGAGTTCGCCAACAAGCCGGTGGTCACTGCCATCGCCAACCTCAACACCTACAACTTCCTTTTCATTTCGCTGGGCCTGCTGCTGCACTGGCGCCCGCGCAGCTTCCTCAACGCGGTGGCCAAGGCGGTGCCGAGCACCACCGGCGTGCTGATCCAGTTCCCGCTGTACGGCGGTATCGCGATGATCCTCACCCACGCCGCCGGTGGTGACGGGCAGACCCTGGCGCACCGGCTGTCGAGCCTGTTCGTGCACGTGGCCAGCACCGATTCGTTCGCGCTGGTGATGGGCATCTACTCGGCGGTGCTGGGCTTCTTCGTGCCGTCCGGTGGCGGCAAGTGGATCATCGAGGCGCCGTACGTGATGCAGGCCGCCAACGAGCTGAAGGCGCACCTGGGCTGGGCAGTGCAGGTCTACAACGCGGCCGAAGCGCTGCCGAACCTGATCAACCCGTTCTGGATGCTGCCATTGCTGGGCGTGCTGGGGCTGAAGGCACGCGACATCGTGGGCTTCACCTTCATCCAGTTGCTGGTGCACATCCCGCTGGTGCTGGGCCTGTTGTGGCTGCTGGGCATGACCCTGGCGTATGTGCCGCCGGTGATGCCGTGAGTGCAGGGCTGGCGTCCGTGCGCGAGCAGGACGCCAGCTCCGTTCAGCGCGTGTTTCCAGCAGAGCACGCCATGAATGCGCGCAGTCGCGCTGACGGCATGAGCACATGCCGAACCCATATGAATCCTTCATCGGCTTGTGCCGCAAGGGGCTTTGCCCGTTCATTCACGCGCGTACACACCAATGTAGCCGCCCACCAACGCGCGATTAACTCTTCGCTGCAGACGATGGCCCCGTCCACCGCATTCCGCGTGTGGCTTTGGAGATCGGACATGGCACAGCAGAACCAGAACCCGAACCAGAAGCAGCAGGGCCAGCAGAACCAGCAGGATCAGCAGCAGGGGCGTGGCCGCGACCAGCAGCAGCAACAGCAGCAGGAACAGCAGCAGCGCAACCAGCGCAACCAGCAACAGGGTGGGCAGGACGAGGAGGAGTGACTTCGGTACCCACTTCCTGTGATGCGCGAAGCCCCGCCCCGTGCGGGGCTTCGCTTATTCCAGCACGCCAATGCGTTGCAGCACCGGCGCTGCTGACATGTCGTTCGGGTTGGTGCCCGGCTGATCCTGCGGCACCTCCATGCCCATGGCGCGGTAGAGATCGACCCAGTGCTGTGCGATCTGCCCGGTCTTCGGGTTGCGGAAGTTCATCGGCTGCAGTGCGAACACATGGTGCGCACGGAACGCACGTTCGATGAAATCCGAACAGTAGTAGCTGTCCTCATTCAACACATACGACGTGTTGTAGGGCTTGCCCAGCATCATGCGTGCGGTCGCGATCGCATCCTTGATGGCAGCCTGCTGCGATGCGCGCAGCCGATAGACCACGACCTGCCGCTGCTTGCCTCGGGCGTCCTCGCGGAACTGATCCAGCGTCTGCCGGCGCGAGCCTTTCTCATCCGCATGCAGTACCTCCCAGCCGTCTGGCGCCGCAGCGACCAGGGCCACGTGATCGAAGCTGGGTGCGCCCTGCTTGCCGGTGGCATCGTCGATGGCCGAGCTCAGGCCGGCATGGCCGGCGGTGACGAACAGCAGATCGCCTTCCCGGACCTCCAGCGCGGCCGCACCACCAGGCCACAGCGTTGGCAGCAGCAGGGAGAGGGCAAGCAGGAATGCGCGCATGGGGCCAGGGTCGAAGCGTGTGCGGCGTAGTCTAACGGCTGCTGCGATGACGTTGATTTCAGTATTAGTGTGATATTAGTCACAATTCAGCATGTCGGGATATTCCTGACAGCGGATGTTGAAACTGAATTGACCGAGGCATGGCTATCCTTGCCTCCCTACCGCGCCGGAACCGCGCGCGACCGCCCGGAATCAGGAGGATCCCGTGAACCAGCTCCGCCCCGTTGCCCTGCTTGCGCTTGCCCTGGGGCTTGCGCTGTCCGGCTGCAAGCCTGCGCCCCAGGCAGCCCCCGCTGACGCCGCCGCACCGGCTCCAACCAGCACGGCCACTGCCACGATGCCGGCCACGCCGGTTGCCGCGGCCCCGGCAGACGCTTCTGCCAGCTGCCCCCATCCGGTCTTCGACGACTTCCTCAAGCATTTCGGCAACGAGATCGCGCTGCAGGAAACGTCCACTGCCGATCCGCTGCTGGACAGCCACATCGACAGCGAAGCCGAGCCGGAGCCACGCAAGGTGGAGGAGAAGGTGCCGCTTGCCAAGGTCGAATGGCCGGTGATGCCGGACCCGGCCACGCTGCAGCGCCAGGGCCGCGAGATGCAGGTCACCCGCCTGCCCGATGGCCAGGTACAGGTGCAGATGCGCACTCCCGATACCAGCGACCAGCAGATCTACACCTTTGCCCAGAAGCCGTGCTGGCAACTGGTCAAGCGTGAGGACGAATCGATCTGACCCCTGAGCGACCGCCTGCGAGCGGTCGTGTGATTCACCCAAGGAGCCCCGCATGCGTCTGTCTCCCGTTGCCCCCGTACTGGCCCTGATGCTTGCTGCCTGCAGCGGCCCTGAGGCGGCTGCACCGGCGGCCCCTGCTTCCACTGACCCGGCAGCGACGCCGGCCGCACCTGCGGCTGCCGTTGCGGACCATTCCACCTCTCTTACGCGCGACGAGACCGGCATGCATATCGATTGCCAAGGCACCCGCCTGCACCTGGCGGCCCAGCCCACCCAAGACACGGACGCTTCCCGGCTGACCACGCTGGAAATTGAAAAGGACGGCGCACGCCAGGCCATTGCTGCGCCCAAGGAGATGGACGGCTATACCGCCGTTGGCCTGGCCTGCGTGCAGGACCGCAGCGGTACGCCGTACTTCGTCGTGCAGTACGGTGAACTGCCGTTCGGCTGCAGCTTCTGCGAGTGGTACTACCTGTACGACGCCAGTGGCCGCCAGTTGACCCACAGCACACCGCCGCTGCGCGGCGCGGAAGGCGAGGAGCAGGAGCCCAACAACGACGAGTACGAGAAGTTGATCGACTCGCTCGGCATCAAGCACCCGGAGGTGAACTACATCGAAGACTGAGCGCAGCGGCAGGACGTCGCACGCGCGCTGTGAACGCAGCACTGCAGTACCGCAGTACCAGAAGTACCAGAAGTACCAGGAGCAGTACCCCTTAAGGAAATTCCCTTTTTCATAGAATGGATAGCACAGACATGGCAGACATCTACCAGGACATGGTCCAGCCCCGCGGGGCGGCCTACAGCAGTGACCGCATCAAATCGTGGAGCCACTACCGCGAGCCGATCGACCAGAGCGACGGCCGCCTGCATGGCAACTCCCGTCGGTGGGGCGATGCGACCCCGGAAGTACAGTCACGGGTGATCGACACGATCATCGAGTCGGCGCGCGAGAAGGGCCTGACCCCACGCGAAACGGCGCACGTACTGGCCATCGCCCGCGTTGAATCGGGTTTCAACCCCGATGCCGCCGCTGGCACCACCTCGGCCTCGGGCCTGGGCCAGTTCATCGACAAGACCGGCAACCACTACCACCTCAACAACCGCAACCGCTTCGACGTCGGCGCACAGTCCGATGCACTGGTTGACCATTACATCGATAACCGCACGCTGGCGCACAAGCGCGGCCAGGGTGAGGAGTACATCTACAAGTACCATCACGACGGCCCGACCCGCGATTACGGCGGCCTCACCCTGTCTGAAAAGAAGGTGATGCCGTACGTGGACAAGTACGAGCGGTTCGTGGAGCAGCGCCTGGGACTGACCCACGGCCAGCCCCAGGGCAGCCACGCGGCCCCCGCCGTAGCTGCGGCCACGCACGCGCAGGCCAAGCCGGCAGCGGCGCATGCCGAAGCCCAGACCCGCAACTTCGAGCAGACGATGCAGGTGATGCTGCCCCCGCAGAACGGGGTCAAGCCGCACATTACCGGTGAGTTCGGCGAACACCGCGCGCACAAGCCGCACGGTGGCACCGACTTCAACTATGTCGGCGGCCAGCACGGCCGTAATCTGCAGCACCCGACCGTCAACGCGCCGATCTCCGGAACGGTGACGTTCGTCGGTGGCGACTACGGTACGGTGAAGATCAGGGATGCACAGGGCAACTCGCACGAGATCCTGCACCTGCAGTCGACCCAGGTGAAGGAAGGCCAGCCGATCAAGGCGGGCGAGCCGATCGGCACCATGGGCGGGCGTGGCCCGGGCGGTGCGGGTCAGTATGCCCAGCACGTGCATTACCAGTTGAAGGATCCGCACGGCAAGCTGCTCAGCCCGCAGGACTTCTGGGACCACGGCAAGCTGAAGGAAACCGGCAAGGGTGGCCATTCGCATGATGCCGACCACAACGGTGTGCTGCGCCAGGGGGCCAAGGGCGAGGAAGTGACTGCGCTGCAGAAGGAACTCAACCGCCTGGGCGTGCGCGACGGCCAAGGCAATCCGCTGAGCGAGGACGGCAAGTTCGGTGCCAATACCAGGGACGCACTGATCGCCTACCAGAAGCAGCACGGGCTCTCCGCCGACGGCGTGGCGGGTCCGGCGACGCTGGGCAAGCTGGCCGAAGGCCGCAGCCATGCCGAGGCGGCGCCGAAGGGGCCGCAGCTGGGCGACAAGGCGCATCCGGATACGCCGCTGCACAATGCGATCCGTGGCCACATGCCGGGCATGATCTCCAACGAGATGAGCGCGCATGTGACCGCCCAGGCCAAGGCCGCCGGCATCGATTCGCCGGAAAAGCTGCAGGGCGTCACCGTGCAGGATGGCAAGGCCTTCGTCGTGGGCACCGTTCCCGGCTTCCGTACTGCGGTGGACATGACCCAGGCGGCACCGAGCCTGCAGGAGACCAGCGCTGCAATGCTGGCCAAGCATGAGCCTTCGCAGCAACACGTGCAGGACGAGCAGCAGCGGGTGGCCATGGGCCGTTGACCGCTGCGTGTGAAGAAGTGTGTGGTAAAGGAGGCCGGCCGGGGTAATCCGGCCGGCTTTTCCGTTCATGGGGCAAGGACATACACGGATGCCGTTTCGCATGATGCGCAGCACCGCCATTGCAAGGCACGGCGTCCACATGAGCCGGGTGCTGCCGTGGCGCAACGCATGGCAGTGGGTAGGGCTGGCACTGCTGCTCTGCCTGCTGCCGCTGCCAGTGCTGGCGGCGGCCCCGATTCCGGCACTGGACGACCCGGTGGTGGACACCGCCAACGCGCTGTCCGCCAGCACCCGCGCCACGCTGCGCGAGCAGGCATTGCAGCTGCAGGCACGCAAAGGCGCGCAACTGCAGGTGCTGGTGGTGCCCAGTGTTGGCGATGACGGCATCGAAGCCTATGCACAGCGTGTCTTCGACCAGTGGCAGCTGGGCCGCGCCGGTGTCGATGACGGGGTGTTGCTGCTGGTGGCGGTGCAGGACAGGCGCGTACGCATCCAGACAGGCTATGGCCTGGAAGGCACCATTCCCGATGCCTATGCCGCGCGCATCATCGACAAGGCGATCGTGCCGCGCCTGCGCGAAGGAGACCTGGACCAGGGCATGCTGGACGGCAGCAGGGTGCTGGTGGCGCTGATCGATGGCGAGCCGCTGCCGCCCGAGCAGGATTCATCCGCACGCAACCTGTTGCCAGCGGATTGGCGTACAGGGGATTCGGTCGTTGCCCTGACCTTGCTGGTGGGGTTCCTGGCCGGTCTGTGGCGATCACCGCCGCGCCTGCTGGCCACCAGGACCGAGGCCGAGTTCAGCGGTAAGCGCCGTGAGCGGCGGCGCAAGGCACTGGCAGCCAATGCGGCAATGCCCAGGCCGAATTGGCCGACATTGCCTGCCTGGGGCAGACCGTTGCTGGTAACGGCAGTGATGGCCGCTGGGTTGGTTTCGGCGACGCTGCTGCTGCCGCGGCATGTGCTGCCTGCGCTGTTCTTCGTGCTGTTACCGGCCGTACCGGTGGCGGCGCTGCTGGGGTGGTGCTGGCGTCGCAGCCGTGGTCTGCGCATCGTGCTGTCCGGCATGTTGGCCGTCAGTATCGGTTTCTTCATGGTGATGCTGGTTCGTGGTCAGTTGCCGCCCAGCCTTGCCCTGCACACGTTGCTGAACCTGGCGGTCGCCATTGCCGCCATGCTGGTGTTCTTCCTGGTGCAGGCCGGCCGCGCGCGCTGGCGGAAGAACCGCAACAGCTTCGCCGTGCGCCTGGTGGTGCTGGTGCTGTTGACCGGCGGCTATGCGCTGGGCGCGCTGCTGGCCATCGACCAGGCCAGCGACGAGAACGCACGCGTGTTGGCGACGATCGTGTCCTGCGCAAGCACGCTGTTCCTGTACTTCATCTGGGTGTTCACCCTGTTGCCCGGCGAAAAAGCACGCAGCGGACAAAGGTCGTCCCAACGCTACCGTTCCTCGTCCAGCACCTCGTCGTCGAGTTCGTCCTCGAGCAGTTCCGGCGGCTGGTCCGGTGGCGGTGGTCGCAGCGGCGGTGGCGGCGCTTCGGGCAGCTGGTAGCTCAGGCCGCCCACACCCGCCAGCCCAGCGCCGCATCGCGCAGTTCGCCGCTGCCGCTCACATCACCCACCTGCAGCTGCACGCCCTGCGCATTGGGCAGGTCTTTCTGCTCGGGGAACCAACGACGGTCGGCGGCGACGATGATCAGCAGGCCCTCGTCGTCGCCCACCGGTGCGAACTGCGGCGAAGGCGGGCTGATCGGCTGCAGGCCGAAGCGCTGGCTGGACTGTTCGCGCACCGCATCGACATCGTGGCTGGGCAGGCCAACCTCGCTCAGGCAGGTCAGCTCGCTGCCATGGAAAGCGCCTGCGCGCGTGCTGACTGGCAGACGGCGCCGGCCGATCAACTCGAGGATCAGGCCATCGGGACCGGTGAAGTACACCGACTGCGACTGCCAGCTGCTCTCCAGCGCAAAGTAATCCAGGCCCTCAGGATTACGTTGCAGCGGGGTACGTTCGCGCAACCAGGCCATCGCCTCGCTGAAGCGGTTGTCCGGTACGTTGAAGGCCAGGTGCACGCCACCGACGGGGTGATCACCCGCCGCCTGCAGTTCGATCGTGCTCCAGCCGATGTGCACATGGTTGCCGACCACGCGCTGCTGCAGCACATCGTGGAAATACGCGGCGACGGTGGCGACGTCGGACACCGGCAGGGTGAGGTGAAGCAGGCGCATGACCGATTCTCCATGGACGCGCTCACTGTAACGCTGGGGCCTGCCCGGCGGCCACTAGCGCAGTGAATGGTTGAAGAATCGTATTGCTGCGTCCACTGCCTGGGCGTGGGTCTGCGCCTTCGGCACCGACGTCCTGCACAGGTCCTGCAGCCGCCGCTGTCCGGTCGGGGTGCATGCGGCGAGGAAATCGTAATGGCCGACACCGGGCAGCGCCTGCAGTGCAGCGCCCGCAATCACCGCACGCGCAGCCTCGCCATTGGTCTGCGGTGGCGCAACCGTGTCAGCCTCGCCCAGTACGATCGACACGGGCTGTTCCAGCGAGGAGAGCTGCTCGGGCGCAAAGGCCTGCACGATTGCCGGTGCCAGCAGGAACACCGCGCGCACGCCGGGAATGGCGCGCGCGTCGTTGGCGTGGGACATCCACGGCGACAGCTCGGGCGACGCCGCAGCGGCAACACGCGCCTCCATCGTGTGCGTGGCCGCTTCCTGCTGGGGCCGGCAGACGCCGTCATCCGGATGCGCCGTGCAGAAGGCCAGCAGTCGCTGCAGGTCCGGTCGCGCACCGGCCGCCACCAGTGCGGTGTAGCCGCCGGCCGAGAATCCGGCGACCCCCAGGCGCTCGGGATCGACATGGGGGCCCAGCACCGGATCGGCCTGCACAGCCGCCAGTGCGGCACGCAGGTCATCGGCGCGCAGCCAAGTCAGCACGCTGCCGGGCAGGGTCATGCTGTCAACGCCGTTGTTGCCCGGATGATCAACTGCGATCACCAGATAGCCTGCCCGCGCCAACGCGGTGCCCAGCCAGCCCATCATGCGCGCGCTGCCGCCGTTGCCATGGGAGAGCAGCAAGGTCGGCAGGCGATCACCCGCGACCGGCGCATCCTTGGACGACCGGCCGACCTCGAACAGCGGCGCGTCGGGTGGACCGATGGTCAGCACGGTCTCCCGGCTGCCTGCAGGTGCCGGATACCAGACCGTGTAGCGCAAGGCGTCGCGGCGCTCTGCGTCGCGCACGGCCGCGCTGGCCAGCGTCGTTGTGCCGTGGCGCTCGCCGGCCACCCCGCTTTCGCGAGCGGCGCCGGTGCTTGTGAACGCCATCAGCATCGCTCCCAGCACAGCAGCGGTCATGCGCATCTTCAACTCCTTGTCAGTGGGGACGGTCGTCGACGGGCAGCCAGATTTCCACGCCGCCCTGGCCGGTGTGCTCGTCGAACCGGGCGTCGTAGCGCTCCAGATCCGGCGCATCGGCGAGGCTCAGGTTGGAAGCAGGAAGATAATGATCCAGCAACCAGAACCAGGTCGAGCGGATGGCCGAGATGTGCCCGCTGTGCCAGGCCACCAGGTAGCGGCGCGCCGGGATGTCCACGCGTTGCCAGTGCGCAGGCACGCTCGGCACCGTGCTTGCCGGCAGTGCCGCGATGTAATCGAAGCCACCCTTGTCATCACTGTTGCAGCACACGCCGAAGCTGATCGGCGCCGGCATCGGCCATTCGCGGTTGAGCTGCGCCCACTGGCAGGGAATCGCGCCGCCACTGCCGCGGGTATGCCGCACGCCGATGCCGGCCACCTGGAACGCGGGCGTCTCGAGCAGGCGGGGGGCTTCAATGCAGGCGGACGGGGCCTCGTCCATGCGGATCGCCTGCACCAGCGCCAGCCCATCGGTGCCCTGTTCGCGTACGCGCTCCGGCGTCTGTCCGAACTGTTCGCTGAAGGCACGCGTGAAGGCGGCATGGGTGGTATAGCCGGCACCCAGCGCCACCTGCAGGATGTCGCCGGCGCCGTTGGCCAACTGCTGCGCGGCAGCGGTCAGGCGGCGCCCGCGCAGGTAGCGCACCACCGAGGTGCCGGTGCGGGCCTGGAACAGGCGCGACAGATGGAATGGCGACAGGCCCGCCGCAGCGGCAATGTCGGCCAGCGCCAGTGGCTGGTCCGCGTGGGTTTCGATGTACCACAACGCCTTGCCTGTCGCGCTCATCCTGCCGTTCCTCGAATCCAATGCTGGGCACAGTAGCGGATCGGCAGGCGCGGCGTTTAGCAGTTCTTGCGCCTGTGCGGACTCAAGCTGTCGCACTGACGTCATGCCTCCTTCACACATCGCGCCGAGACTGCGCGCCTTGTCCAGGCCTGTTGTGTGTGCACAGGTGCTGGCCCTGTCGCGTCCTCCCGGAGCCCTGCCGTGCATCGTTCGAAGCTTTCGCGTTCCATCCTCCTTGCCCTTTGCATGGCCAGCGCAGGAGGCGCGATTGCAGCGGAGGCCGATGCGGTCGATGCCGCCGGCGGCAGCCGCGCCGTGCCCACCCAGCTCGACGCGATGCTGGTCACCGGTACCCGCGCGTCCAACCGCACCCAGTTCGAAACGCTGGCGCCGGTGGATGTGTTCAGCAAGGAAGACATCAGGTCCGTCGAATCCACCGACCTGAAGGACGTGCTGGCGCAGCTGGTGCCATCATTCGTGGTGCAGCGCCTGCCGATGGCGGACGGCCAGGTGTTCGTGCGTCCGGCCACCCTGCGTGGCCTGTCGCCGGACCAGACCCTGGTGCTGGTCAACGGGCGCCGCTTCCATCGCAGCGCGCTGCTCGGCAACCGCGGTGCGCAGGCGGCAGATCTGGCACAGATTCCCACCAGTGCGATCAAGCGCATCGAGGTGCTGCGTGATGGCGCGTCGGCGCAGTACGGCTCGGACGCCATCGCCGGTGTCATCAACATCATCCTCGAGGATGGCCCGGGTAGCGAGATCACCGCCGGCTATTCGCAGTACGCGCAGGGTGACGGTGCCTCGGGCGATTTCAGTGCGCGCACCGGCTGGTCGCTGGGCGACTATGGCAGCCTGGTGCTGTTCGCCGAATCGTCCAACTCCGACGCTACCTCGCGCACGCGCCAGCGCCCGGACGCGATCGCCTTCCAGGCTGCACATCCGGAACTGGACGTGCCCAATCCGGTGCAGCGCTGGGGCCAGCCGGAACTGGAAAGCCGCCGCGTCGGCTTCAACGTGAAGGCCAATGCCAGCGAGACGCTGGAGTTCTATGCCTTCGGCTTGTACAGCCACAGCGATGGCGTCAGTGATTTCAACTGGCGCAATCCGGACACTACCACCGGTGCGTACCGCACCACCGCCATCTTCCCGGGCTGGAACCTGCGCTCGCTGTATCCGGTCGGCTTCAGCCCGCAGTACGGCAACGTCCAGAACGACCTGCAGCTGGTCGGTGGCCTGCGCGGCGAGATCACGCCCAAGCTGCGCTGGGATGTCAGCGCCTCGTATGGCCGCAACGCCATCGACTACAGCTTGAAGACCTCGATCAATGCCTCGCTCGGCCCGGCCAGCCCGACCGCGTTCGATCTTGGCCGACTGACCCAGACCGAGAAGAACGCCAACGCAGACTTCAACTACGAGTGGGACGTGGCCGCGCTGTCCCAGCCGGTCAACGTCGCCTTCGGTGGCGAGTTCCGCCAGGAGACCTACCAGGTGCGTGCCGGCGACCCGGCCTCGTACGCGGTGGGTCCGGGCGCGGCTGCAGGCCTGGAGGCCAATTCCAATGGCGCGCCCGGCTTCTCGGCCAGCCAGGCCGGGCAGTGGAGCCAGCGCAGCAAGGCCGCCTACGTGGACATGGAAGTACCGCTGGGCGAGCGCTGGAGCATCGGTGCAGCCGGCCGCTACGAGGACTTCTCCAGCTTCGGCAGCACGCTGGACGGCAAGCTCTCGGCGCGCTTCGCGATCACCCCGGACGTAGCCCTGCGCGGTACCGTGTCCAGCGGCTTCCGTGCGCCGACGCCGGCGCAGCTCAATACCACCAGCACCACCCAGGGGTTGGATACGCGCACGCTGCAGATCTTCACCAGTGGCCGTCTGTCGCCGAACGATCCGCTGGCGCAGCTGCTCGGCGCCAGGCCGCTGAAGCCGGAACAATCGCGTACCGCGTCGCTGGGCCTGGCCTGGCGCACCGACCTGGGCCTGTCCGGCTCGGTGGATGTCTACCAGATCAAGCTCAGCGACCGCTTCAGCCAGTCGGCCAGTTTCGCCATTCCGGCCGGTACGCCCAATCCGCTGGGCTATACCTCGGTGAACTATTTCACCAACGACTTCGATACCACCACTACCGGCGTGGACGTGGTCGGCAACTACCTGCGCGATCTCGGCGCCGGCCGCATGACGCTGACCCTGGCCTACAACTACAACCGCATCCGCGTGGACAACGGCAGCACCTCGGTGGCCACCAACGAGACCCAGCGCGTGCTGTTCGAGGATCGCCTGCCCGAGCACAAGGGCAGCCTGACCGGAAGCTGGGACATCGGCGCCTGGTCGCTGATGGCACGCATGCGCTACTACGGCGCCTGGACCGATTCCAGCGGCAATGCAGTGGGCGATATCTACCAGCGCTTCGGCGCGATGAGCTTCCTCGACCTGGCCGTCGGCTATCGCATCAACGAACATCACAGCCTGCGTGTGGGGGCCGACAACGTATTCGACCGCTATCCGGACGAAGCCACCTTCCAGGCCAGTCGCGGCCTGGTCTACTCGCGCAACGCGCCGTACGACACCGACGGCGCCAACCTGTACGCACAGTACCGGCTGAGCTTCTGATGGACCCGGCCCGCCGCTCCCTGTTGCGTGCCGGCACCTTGCTGCCGGCCGCAGCCGCACTTTCTTCACTGCCGGCCATGGCTGCCACGCGTTACGCTGCGTCCATGCAGATTCCCGCAACGACCGTGGCGCCGGACGTGCTGGCCCGCGATGAAAACTACTGGGCCGCCGTGGCCAGCCACTTCGATGTCACCGACGAAGTGAACCATCTGGAGAACGGCTACTGGGGCGCGATGGGCCGCGAGACGCTGGCCAGCTACCAGCGCCACACCGCGGAAGTGAACCGAGGCAATGCCTGGTATGGCCGCCGTGAGTTCCCGGCGCAGTACATGGCGGTGCAGCGGCAGGTGGCCGAACTGCTGGGCGTGGGCGCCGACGAGATCGCACTGACCCGCGGTGCCACCGAGGCGATGCTGGCGCTGATCGGCGGCTACAACCGCCTGCAGCCCGGCGACCAGGTGCTGTACGCCGATATCGACTACGACAGCATGATCGGCGCGATGCGCTGGCTGCAGCAGCGTCGCGGCGTGCAGGCCGAGCGCATCGCGCTGCCGGCAGTGCCCGACCATGCGCAGATCCTGCAGGCCTACGAGGCCACGTTCGCGCGGCTGCCTCGCCTGAAACTGGTGCTGCTGACCCAGGTCAGCCATCGCCATGGACTGGTGCTGCCGGTGGCCGAAATCGCCGAACGTGCGCGCGCACGCGGCATCGACGTGATCGTTGATGCTGCACACGGGTTTGGCCAGATCGACTACGCAGTGCCGCAGCTCAAGGCCGATTTCGTTGGCATCAACCTGCACAAGTGGATCGGTGCGCCGGTCGGCGTCGGCGCGATGTATGTGCGCAAGGGCCGCGTTGCGGACCTGGACCCGTACATGGGCGAGACCGACGATGGCCGCGTGGGCAGCCGTGTGCACACCGGCACGGTCAACTTCGCCGCTTACCTGGCGCTGCCGGAAGCGATCGCGCTGCACCAGCGCATCGGCGCGGCCAACAAGCAGGCGCGCCTGCGCTACCTGCGCGAGCGCTGGACCGTCCCGGCGCGGCAGATGGCGCATATCGAAGTGCTGTCGTCGCCTGATCCGGCGCTGGCCAGCGCATTGGCCAGCTTCCGCCTGCGCGGGCGCACCAGCGTGGCTGACAACATCGCGCTTCAGAAGCGCCTGCTGGACGAGCATCGCGTGTTCACCACGCATCGTGACGGGTTGGACTCCGGCGCCTGCGTGCGGGTGACGCCGTCGGTGTTCACCCGGCCGGCGCAGATGGATGCGCTGGTACAGGCCCTCGCGGCCCTGTCCTGACCCCGCTTTGGTGGGTGCCAACCTTGGTTGGCACATTCCCACCGTGCCGGGGAATCTTCCGCCGGGCAGCGGCCGGCACTACCGATCCTCCTCCAGCCTGGTGGGTGCCGACCGTTGGTCGGCACATCACCCTGCTTTGGTGGGTGCCAACCTTGGTTGGCACATTCCAACCGTGCCGGGGAATCTTTCGCCGGCCGGCGGCCGGCACTCGGTCTGGTGGGCGCCGACCGTTGGTCGGCACATCCTGTCCACGCATGGCGTGGATCTACGATTCGCCGGGCATGGCCCGGCGCTACCGGTCAATCGCCGGCAGCGCGTCCGACAACAACAACCGGTCAATCCGCCGCAACGCGCTCTCCAGCTGCCGTCGGTCCGCCGCCAGCCCCAACGACAGCCGCACGCCGTGCTGATGCTGCACCCCGGGCGGACAGAACGCCGATGAAGGAGCGATGGCCAGCCCCTGCAGCTGCGCGGTACGCACCAGCGTGGCGTCGGTCCATGGCGCTGGTACCCGGCACCAGGCATGCAGGCCTTCGGCGCGCAGCAGCAGCGAAGGCGCAAGCAGGTAGCGGGCCATGCGCATGCGCTCGCGCGCCTCGGCACGCACCTGCGCCAGCAGCGATTGTGCCGAACCATCCAGCAACAGTTGGCTGGCCAGCGCCGACACCAATGGATGGCCCATCAGCCGCGTCGCCCGCAGCGCGGCGGTCATCGCCTCGGCATGCGCGGCACTCGGGCAGCGCACGAAGGCGGTGCGCAGGCCCGGGCTGATCACCTTCGACAGCGTCGCCACATGGAACACATGGCGCGGTGCCAGCATCGCCAGGGGTATCGGCGCCTCTTCGGCAAGGTGCCAGTACGGATCATCCTCGATCGCCAGCAGGCCTTCACTCTCCAGCACACGCGCCAGCGCTTCGCGCCGCTGCAACGGCAACGTCAGCGCGGTCGGGTTCTGGCAGGTGGGGTTGAGATAGAGCAGCCGCGCGCCACTCCCGCGTGCCTGCCGCAGCAGCGCTTCAGGGCACATGCCGTGTTCGTCGCAGTCCACCGGCAGCAGCCGCCGGCCAAGCGCCGCTGCGGCCTGCAGCAGGCCCGGATAGACCAGCGCATCGCACAGGATCGCGTCGCCATCGCGGCCCTGGCTGAGCAGGATCGCGGCCAGCGCCACCTGGGCGCCTTCGGTCAGTAGCAGGCAGGCATCGTCCACCGTGCCCAGCATCGGTTGCAGCCAGCGCGCTGCCGCATGGCGGTCGGTCGGGTTGCCGCCGCCCAGGTGGTAAGTCATCAGGTTCGGTGCATTGCTGCGCGCAAGCACGGCGGCGGCACCGCGGCGCAGGGTCTCGGCCAGCGCGTCGGCATCGGGTACCGGTGGCACGTTCATGCTCAGGTCCACCACTTGGTCGAAGCCAGCCTTGGGCGGTGCGATGAAACTGCCTTGTGGCCCACGCGCTTCGATCAGGCCGCGCTTGCGCGCTTCATCGAATGCCCGCGTTACCGTGGTCAGGTCGACGCCGAGCTGCTGCGCCAACGCGCGCTGCGAGGGAAGGCGCTGCCCCGGTGCAAGACCACCGCGACGCACCGTGCGCTCCAGCGAATTGACGATGCGCAGATAGATCGGCCCGTTGTGCGCGAGCACGTCCTGCACCCATTCGCGCGCTGCGACATCTGGTCGCGGCATGTACGGAGCATGTCGGGGCGTATCGTTGCTTCCAACGGCGGGAGCCTGTCCATAACCATCGGTCGGTTCGGACAGGTGACCGCCGTTGTTGTTTGCGGCGGCCACGCCACCCAGAGCCAGTGATGTCATTGCGCGTCCTCAGCGCTTGGCCCGCCACGGGCAGTAACAGCCCACGGCAAGCAGTCCTTTCGGGCGCACGGATTCGCCGCGCACCAGTCTGTCCAGCAGCGGTTCGACGAAACTGTTGGCCGAGTTGCAGACCATGCCGATGCTGTACGGCCCAGCGTAGGCCAGATGACCCTGCCGGTCCCAGATCGCCACGGCAGGGCTGGCCGGAATGTGCTCGATGCCATCGATGGTCGGCAGGTTGATCACCTTGTTGCGCAGCGGCTCGGGCAGTTCGCCCTGCGTGCCAGGGCGACGGATCGCGTAGAAGTCGATGCCGGCGCGGCGGTACATGCTGATCAGGTAGCTCAGGTGCGCACCAGTCTCGCGGTTGCACACGCCGCAGGCCGGGTCCCAGAAATGCACCACGCGGATGCGGCCCTTATTACCGGCCAGATCGGCCGGCAGGCGCAGCTGCGAGTCGTCGAAGACGATGGCCTGTTCGGTGAACGTGGACTGCGCGCTGTAGCCGAAGTACTGCCACAGCGCCGCCGCCACGCCGGCCATGAACAGGCAGGCGAGGGCGATCATCGTCGGCAGCAACCAGCGGCGACGCGGCGCGGCTGCGCCCATCAGGACGCGTCCCCGCCGAACTTGTGTACGTACTGCTTGCGCATCTCGCGGCAGGAATCGGCCTGCGCGCGGCGCTGGATCTCGCTACGCGACGGATCCTCGCTGCGCTGCACGCATTGCTCGATGGCGTGGCGTTCGGCGGCCTGCACATCCACGGTCTGCGGCTGCAGGCAGACCCAGGCCAGCGCGGCCAGCATCAGCACCACAAAGCCACCGCAGCCGGCCATCACCAGGTGGAACTTCAGTTTCTCCGCGCGCATCGAGGCACGTCCCTTCATCCATACATTGCATACAAAATATCATCTTGTATGGATGAGGTGCCATGCACCCGGTTCAGACGATGGCGTTATGCCGGGCCTCGGGGGCCTCCGACAGGATCTCGTTCAGCTTGGCCAGCGCCCCGGCGAGCGCACCCTGGTCAACCGCGCCGCCCAGTGACACGCGGATCGCGTTGCCCGGAGGCGGTTCTTCCACGCTGAAGGCGTCGGAACTGGCGATGCCCAGCCCCTGTTCCTGCGCGGCTTGGATCAGCCGGTACTGGTCCAGCCGTGGCGGCAGCGGCAGCCACACATGCAGGCCGGCCGGATGGGCCTGGGCACGGGACGGCAAGTACTGCGCAGCAATCGCCTGGCGCTCGCGCAGCTCCTGCTGGAAGCGCTGCACCATGTCCTGGGCCTTGCCGCTGCGGATCCACTGCGAGGCCACCGCCACCATTGACTGGGTCGGCATCAGCGCGATCGCACGCAGGGCGTCCAGCACCGGTTCCATCGGTTCGCCGGCCGGCACCACCAGGTAGGCGGTGCGCAGGCCCGGTGCCAGGCACTTGGACAGGGTGGAGATGTAATACACCGGGCAGCCGGCGTCGCGGTGGGCGGCCAGCGGCGGTGCGGCGTCCCCGGCCAGCAACCAGTAGGGATCGTCTTCGATCACGGTCAGATCGTGGCGCTTGGCGACCGCCAACAGGGCCTGCCGGCGTTGTGCCGACATCGTTGCCGTGGTCGGGTTCTGGATGGTCGGTACCAGGTACAGCAGGCGCGGGCGGCGCAGCTGGCAGGCTTCTTCCAGCGCATCGGGCAGCATGCCTTCGGCGTCCATCGCTACCGGCACCACGCCCCGCTGCAGCACGCGCGCGGCGGCCAGCAGGCCCGGGTAGGTCAGCTGCTCGGCGGCGATCAGCTCGCCCGGCTGGGTGCGGGCCAGGATCAGCGCGCACAGTGCGGTCTGCGCACCGGGGCAGATCACCACCTGGTCGGCACCGACCGTCCCCAGCATCGGTGACAGCCACTGCACGGCGGCGGCGCGGTCCTCGCGGGTGCCGGCGCCGACGTGGTAGCTCATCAGTTCGCCCTGGCCCAGCTGCTGGCCCACGTGCTGGAAACCGGCCTCCATGCCCTGCGCGAACGGCGCGCTGCCCAGCAGCGGCGGGATGTTCATGCTCAGGTCCACCGAGGTGCTGCGGTTTCCGGCCGACAGTGCGATGAAGGTACCGCCGGCGCCCTGCGCATCCAGCAGGCCGGCCTGGCGCAGCTCGGCGAAGGCGCGGGTGACCGTGGTCAGGTCCACGCCCACCTGCTGGGCCAGGTCGCGCTGCGGCGGCAGCCGGTCGCCCGGGCGCAGCACGCCGTCATCCACCGCCTCGCGCACCTGCTGGGCAATCTGCAGGTACAGCGGGCCGGCGCCCTCGCGGAAGGGGCGAACCCAGGTGCGATTGGGGTGTTTCAGGCGGCGGCCGGCGGCAGGTGGCGTCATCGGTCAGGTTTTTCCATACGTGCAGGTGCACAAGTCCATACAATGATGTATCTTGTATGGGCTTGATTGGAGTGGTTCGCCCTCTTGTAGGCGACCTCGTACCCACAGTGTAGCCGCTCCACGCCCGGGCGCTGCGCGCAGGCGAGCCGGTCAAGCGCGCTTCTTCAACAGGGTTGACCTCCAATGAATATCTGCTGGAACCGCATCCGCCTGGCGCTGGTCGCCCTGGCCTGCGTCGGCCTGTCGGGCTGTGACTGGGTGCTGCTGGATTCGAAGGGCATGGTCGGGCTCGCCCAGCGCGACCTGATCCTGATCTGCATCGGCCTGATGCTGATCGTGGTGATACCGGCCATTGTGCTGACCTTCGTTTTCGCCTGGCGCTTCCGCGCCGGCAACACCCAAGCGAAATACACGCCGGACTGGTCGCACTCCACCAAGGTGGAAATCGTGGTCTGGGGCGTGCCGCTGCTGATCATTGCCGGCCTGGCAGTGATCGTGTGGAAGTCGACCCACGAGCTGGACCCGTACAAGCCGCTGGACGTGGCCGGTGAACCGCTGCACGTGGACGTGATCGCCACCGACTGGAAGTGGGTGTTCGTGTACCCGGACCTGGGCATCGCCACGGTCAACCAGCTCAACTTCCCGGCCAACCGCCCGCTGGCGTTCAACATCACCTCCAACTCGACGATGAATACCTTCTTCATCCCGCAGCTCGGTGGGCAGATCTACGCGATGGCGGGCATGCGCACGCAGCTGCACCTGATCGCCAACGAGCCTGGCCAGTTCCGTGGCATGTCCGGCAACTACAGCGGGCATGGCTTCTCGAACATGAAGTTCATTGCCACCGCCAGCAGCAACGAAGACTTCGAGCGCTGGGTGGCCGAGGTGCGCAGCGCGCCGGACGCGCTCAGCTTCGCGCAGTTCAAGGCGCTGGCCGCGCCGTCGAAGAACGCACCGGTGCAGCACTTCTCCAGTGTTGAACCGCTGCTGTTCAAGAAGGTCATCGACCAGTTCATCGGCGTCGGTGAGAACACCGCTGCGGCTACCCCGGCGGGCGCTGCCGGCGGTGCCCAGGTTTCCCAGGAGTAACGAACATGTTGGGTAAATTGACGTGGGAGGCCGTGCCGCTGCACGAGCCGATCGTCGTGGTCACATTGGTGGCCATGGTGCTGGGTGGCCTCGCGCTGCTTGGCGCGGTGACGTACTTCAAGCTGTGGGGCCCGTTGTGGCGTGACTGGTTCACCACCGTGGACCACAAGAAGATCGGCATCATGTACGTGGTGGTGGCGCTGGTCATGCTGGTGCGTGGCTTCGCCGATGCGCTGATGATGCGCGCGCAGCTGGCGGCGGCCGGGCCGGGCAGTGATGGCTTCCTGCCACCGGAGCACTACGACCAGATCTTCACCGCGCACGGCGTGATCATGATCTTCTTCGTGGCCACCCCGTTCGTGGTCGGCCTGATGAACATCATCGTGCCGTTGCAGATCGGCGCTCGCGACATGGCGTTCCCGTTCCTCAACGCCTTCAGCTTCTGGATCTTCGTGGTCGGCGCAGCGCTGATGATGATCTCGCTGGGCGTTGGCGAATTCGCCATGACCGGCTGGGTGGCTTATCCGCCGCTGTCGGGCATCGAGTTCAGTCCAGGCGTGGGCGTGGACTACTACATCTGGGCATTGCAGGCTTCGGGCATCGGCACCTTGCTGACCGGCGTCAACCTGTTCATCACCATCCTGCGCATGCGTGCGCCGGGCATGACCCTGATGAAGATGCCGGTGTTCACCTGGACCGTGCTGGTCACCAGCGTGATCATCATCGCCGCCTTCCCGATCCTGACCGTGGCGCTGGGTGCGCTCACCCTGGACCGCTACCTGGACTTCAACTTCTACACCAACACGTTGGGTGGCAACCCGATGATGTACGTGAACCTGGTGTGGGCCTGGGGCCACCCGGAGGTGTACATCCTGGTGCTGCCGGCGTTCGGCATCTTCTCTGAAGTCACCGCCACGTTCGCGCGCAAGAAGCTGTTCGGCTACAAGTCGATGGTCGGTGCAACGCTGGCGATCGGCATCCTGTCGTTCATCGTCTGGTTGCACCACTTCTTCACCATGGGTTCCGGTGCCAGCGTCAACGCCTTCTTCGGCATCATGACGATGATCATCGCCATTCCCACCGGCGTGAAGATCTTTACCTGGCTGTTCACCATGTACGGCGGCCGCGTCGAGTTCAGCGTGCCGATGCTGTGGACCATCGCCTTCCTGGTCACCTTCACCATTGGTGGCATGACCGGCGTGCTGCTGGCCATTCCGGGCGCGGACTTCCTTCTGCACAACAGCCTGTTCCTGGTCGCGCACTTCCACAACACCATCATCGGCGGTGCGCTGTTCGGCTACCTGGCCGGCTTCGCCTACTGGTTCCCGAAGGTGTTCGGCTTCACCCTCAACGAGCGCCTGGGCAAATGGTCGTTCGCCTGCTGGGTGATCGGCTTCTACCTGGCCTTCATGCCGCTGTACATGCTGGGCTTCATGGGCATGACCCGCCGCATGAACCAGTACGACAACCCGGCGTGGACGCCGTACCTGATCGCCGCCTTCATCGGTGCGCTGTTCGTGTTCGCGGGCATCATCCTGATGCTGGTGCAGATCTACGTGAGCGTGCGCGACCGCAAGCGCAACCTGGACCTGACCGGCGACCCGTGGAACGCACGCACGCTGGAATGGGCCACGCCGTCGCCGCCGCCGTTCTACAACTTCGCCGTGGTGCCCAAGGCCGACGAGCTGGACGCCTTCCATGAAGCGAAGAAGCGCGGCCTGCCGCCGCCGCCGAAGAAGTACGCGCCGATCCACATGCCGAAGAACACCGGCGTGCCACTGATCCTCAACATCTGGATCCTGGTGCTGTGCTTCGCCCTGGTCTGGCACATCTGGTGGATGGCCGCGGCCAGCTTCATCGCGATGATCGTCACCCTGATCGTGCGGTCCTACGACGAGGACGTGGACTACTACGTCAGTTCCGAAGAGGTGGCGCGCACCGAAGCGGCCAACCTTGCCAAGCTGAAGGAGGTACGCGCATGAACCTGTTGACCCGCCCCGAGCTGGCCAGCGACACGCAGGCGCACGAGGACCACCACGAGCACGACCACAGCCACGAGCAGGGCGGCATGAAGGTGTTCGGCATGTGGGTCTACCTCATGTCCGACCTGGTGCTGTTCGGTTCGCTGTTCGCCTCGTACGCGGTGCTCAGCACCGCCTACGCCGGCGGCCCTACCGGCAAGGAGCTGTTCTCGTTGCCGTTCGTGATGGCCGAGACCTTCCTGCTGCTGGTGTCCAGCATCACCTACGGCCAGGCCGTGCTGGCGATGCATCGCCACGATACGTCGGCGGTGCTGCGCTGGCTGGGCGTGACCTTCGTGCTCGGTGCCTCGTTCATCGGCATGGAAATCTACGAGTTCTCGCACCTGATCCACGAAGGCGCAGGCCCGAGCACCAGTGCCTACCTGTCGGCGTTCTTTGCGCTGGTCGCCACCCACGGCCTGCACGTCGCCAGCGGCCTGATCTGGATGGCGGTGGTCATGCACCAGGTCTACCGCCGTGGCCTGACCCCGACCAACATCACCCGCGTTTCGTGCCTGAGCCTGTTCTGGCACTTCCTGGACCTGGTGTGGATCTGCGTCTTCACCTTCGTCTACCTGATCGGAGCCTTCTGACATGGCCCACGTCGAAACCTCGCGCGCCGGCAATGCGCACGGCTCCACCAAGTCCTACCTGATCGGTTTCGTGCTGTGCGCGCTGCTGACCGTGGTGCCGTTCGCGCTGGTGATGAACCCGGTGCTGTCGCGGCCGCTCACGCTGTTCCTGCTGGTCGGCTTCGCGGTGGCACAGATCCTGGTGCAGCTGGTCTATTTCCTGCACATGGACCGCAAGTCCGAAGGCGGCTGGAACCTGGCCAGCTTCGTGTTCACCCTGGTGATCCTGTTCATCATCGTCGCGCTGTCGGTCTGGATCATCTGGAGCATGCACTACCACATGATGATCAACTGAGCCTGCGAACCGTGAAAGGCATTGCGTTCCCCCATCGTGGCCTGCGGCTGGCCGCAGGCCTGCTGCTCTGCCTGCTGGCCGGCTGCAGTGCGCAGTCGCGCATGGACTTCTATTCCAAGGACATCGCCTGCGAAGAACTGGGCCAGCAGTGGTCGATGCCCGACAGCCACGGCACCGTGCGTGGCCCGAAGGACCTGCAGGGCCAGGTGACCTATCTGTTCTTCGGCTTCACCAGCTGCCCGGACGTGTGCCCGACCACCATGGTCGAGCTGAGCCAGGTGAAGCACCTGATGGGCAGGGATGCCGACCAGCTGCAGGTGGTGTTCGTCAGCGTCGACCCGGCGCGGGATACGCCGGAGGTTGCGCGCACCTATGTGGAAGCCTTCGATCCCAAGGCAATCGCGCTGGTCGGCAACGAAGCACAGCTGGCGGCGATGGCCAGCGACTTCAAGGCGTTCTACGAAAAGGAGCCCGGCCAGGTACCGGATACCTACACCATGAGCCACATCGCCGGTGGCTACGTGTTCGACCGCCAGGGCCGCCTGCGCTTGTTCGCACCCTACGGCATGCCGGTGGACAAGCTGTTCTCCGACGTGCAGCGCCTGCTGCTCGAACCCGGCCACCCGGCCGCCGGCAACGACGCGCTGGCCAGCTGCCACCTCAAGCACAGCGGCACACTCGCCGCCCGCTGACGCCGGTGGGTGCTGACCACTGCCCCCGGCAGGTGCCAACCTTGGTTGGCACAGCTGTAGAGCCGAGCCCATGCTCGGCTCAACGCGATACGCGCGCACCGAGCAGACAGCAGCCGAGCATAGGCTCGGCTCTACATGCTCGCCGCCCCTCGCAGGACCAATCCCCCGGCCGGCCAGGAGAGCCAACCGGCCAGGGGCACCACTCAACGCCTTACTTGGTTTCTTCCCACTGCACCACGTCCGGCTCGGTCGCGCGGATACCGGCGGTGGACAGCAGCCTGGTGGTCGCATCCAGCGCCGCGTTCACCGACGGGTACTCCACGATGGCCTGGCCTGAAGCCTTGGAGACCTTCACCACGGTACCGCCAGTGGCGGCGGCTGCGCGCTGGGCCGAGGCTGCATCGGTGAAGAACACCTTGACCCGCGACGTCGCCACCACCGGCGCGCCGTCACGGGAGACCGCCGCCGCGAACTTGCCGGCACCGGCATCAGCAGGTGCCGCCGCTGCGCCATCCAGCGAACGCTTGGTACGCGAGCTGGTGGTCGCCGCCGCCTGCGGGGTGATCGTGAACTGGCCGCCGCTGGCCTGCTTCACCGTGGCCGAGGGGGACAGCTGGAAACGCGTGCCGCCCACATCGAACGCGCGGCCGGTAGCGGACGCCTTCAGTTCCTGCGCATCCACGGTCGACAGGGTCCTGGCCGGAGGAGTCTGCCCCGAGCTCTGTGCCCAGGCAGGGGAGGTCATCGCCGCGAGGGCGAGCGTGCTCAACAGAATGGTGGTCTTCATCATCAGTGCCCCAGAACGCGGATCTTGAAGAATTCGAGGTTGCCGCGCGAAGCTGCGGTCGCGGCCTGCCCCATGTCGGTCACTTCCAGCGTCCAGGTGCCGCTGGCATTCTCATCCAGGAAGGCATTGCTGGACAGCAGGTCCCAGCTGGTGAAATTGCTCTGCGCGCCACCCGTGCCCGAGCCGATCGCAGTGAATGCCGGTTGCACCACGCTGCGCGTGCCGCTGGGCGACACCAGCACGAACTGCAGCTGGCGCGTGTTGCGGTGGTTGACCCGGAAGCCCAGCTGCACGCTTTCGATGTTGCGCGCGCCGTTGGCCAACTGGAAGGTCAGGCGTGCGGCGGCGGCCGAGGTGTTGCCGATGGCCACGGTACGCGTGGTGCTGCGCCAGCCGCTGTCGACCAGCGCACCGAGCGACTGGAAGTTCTCGGCCACCTGCACTGCACGTGCAGCGTTGACCACGCCGAAGCCATACCAGTTGCTGTAGGCACGGCCGGCGGCATTCACCGTCCAGCCCGGCACCAGCGTGCGCCCGTCGGCCAGCGTCACCGCCGGCTGGTTCGGGTGGTTGCGGGTGGCGGTAGTGGCCAGGATGTACTTCACATCGCGATAGGACAGGTTCGGATTGGCTTCCAGCACCAGTGCCGCCACGCCCGATACCATCGGCGCCGATGCCGAGGTGCCGTTCATCTTGGCGGTGTAGTTGCAGGTGCTGTCGATGGCCGACAGGTTGCTGTCCAGTGTGTTCTGGCGGTTGGTGTTCTTGTTGCTGCCCTGGGTGCATCCGGTCACGTCGGTGGTGACGATCGCCGGGTCGTACGCGCGTGCCACCAGGCCGGGCGCGTACTGCGCCTGCAGGCCGTACTCACCGCCAAAGGCCGACACCCACAGGGCCGAGCCGGTGGAGGAGTACGATGAGCGCACGCCATCGGCGCGCACCGCGCCCACGGTGATCACGTTGAACAGGTTGTTGCGCGGATCGCGGCCGGCCGGCACGCAGCCGGTGTTGCGGTTCTTGGTGTCGGTGGTGCAGACATCCTGGGTCTGGCTGATCGAGGCATTGTTGAAGTTGTTGCCGGCCGACTTCACGTAGATGCCGCCGCGGCCACCGCGCGTGCCCGACAGTGCCTGCTCGTACGAACGAATCGTGTTTTCGCTGTACGCCAGCGGCAGGTTCGGATTGCCCGGGCCGGCGCCCCAGCTGTTGTTGAACACCTGCACGTCGGCCGATTCCGCGCCGTCCCACCAGGCGTACTCGATGTTGCTCTGCTGGTTGCCCAGGGCCGAGCGCGAAATCGGGTTGAAGCCCTTCAACGTCGCCGCCGGGGCCACACCGCGCACGCCCAGGTTGTTGGCGCCCACCGCGCCGGCGATGCCACCGACCATGGTGCCGTGGTTGTCGACATCCGGGTTGGTCGGGGTGGGGTTGTTCGAGCCATTGGTGAAGTTCTTGCCGGCCACCGCGGCCACGTTGGCCGCCAGGTCCGGATGCGCGATCTGCAGGCCGTCATCGACGATGGCGATGGTGACGCCCTGGCCGCGGATGCCATTGCGGAACAGGCCATCCACGTTCAGATCGTTGCCGGCCACCGGCAGCGTGTCAGCCGGGACCGTCTGCCCGGTGTTGAGCAGGTGCCACTGGATTGCCGCCAGTGGATCGGCCTGTTGGGCCTGGGCGGTGACGGCCAGGCTGCCCAGTACCAAAGCAGTGGCGAGAGCCAGGCGCGCGGAGCGCGGTGGCGCGGTGCGTTGCGTGTGTCGCTTCATACACGAATCCTTCTGTTGTGAATCGGCATGGCAGGACGGCGGGGCGGAACTGCCCCATCGCAACGAGCCAAACGCGACACAACGAAGAACCCCCTACCTCTTCACACCCGCAATGTGCGAATGTGCCAATTGCGTCACAATCGCTTAGTACGTCAAGTTATGACAGGTCACGCGAATACCTTCACGCCATCTTCGCGCGCTTGCTTCGAGGTACGGGAAACGTGGGTAATCACATGCAGGTGAAGTCACACATGAAGAAGGCACGCCAGCGTGCCCGTGCGCGCGCGGACCAGACTCCGCTCTCGGTTGCCGTCATCCGCAAGGTGGTGCTGTCGATGTACCACCGTCGCCATGATTACTGGACCGATGCGGATATCGCCGAGCTGCTGCCGGCGCTCGCCACATTCAATATCACCACGATCAAACAGTTGCGCTTGCTGATGAAGCGGCACCGACGCACGCTGCTGCAGGAGGAAAGAGTGAAGATGCGTAGGGCGCAGACACTGCACCTGCTGGCTGAGGATGGTCCCTGTGGCATCGATGTGCACGCCAATACCAGCTACTACGCCATCGGCGGCCTGGTCCGCACCAGCATGGAACACGAATTCGGCTTCGAGACGATGCTGCCCTTCCACGAGGTGCGCGAGGACGAGCCCGCGTAGTGAGGTGCCTGCCCGGCCGGTGCGGCAGTCCTGCCGGGGCATCATCGCGCCCCCTCACACGCGGCTGTGCTACTACAGCCCGTGCACCCTTCCGCACGGAGCACGATGATGGTCAATCCGCTCGCCCAGGCCCATCGCGGCCTCGGCACCACGCTGTTCAGCCTGTTGAACCCGATACCTTTCGGCTTCTTCGTCGGCGCACTGATCTTCGACGCGATCTATCTCAACAGCGCCGAGGTGATGTGGGGCAAGGCCGCTGCCTGGCTGATCACCTTCGGCCTGCTGATCGCCATCGTGCCGCGCCTGATCAACCTCTTCGCGGTCTGGCGCCGCAACGGCACCGCCACCCGCATCGACCGCATCGACTTCTTCCTCAACCTGGCCGCGGTGGTGCTGGCCATCTGGAACGCCTTCGTGCACAGCCGCGATGCGTACGCCGTTGCGGTGCCGGGCACGATCCTGTCGGCGTTGACCGTGGCCCTGATCGCCCTGGGCCTGATCCTGCTGTCACTGCAGCCGCCGGTGCTGCAGGGAGGTCGTCATGGCTAAGCACATCCTGCCCACCGTGGGCGCCCTGGCGCTGGCCGTGATGCTGTCGGCCTGCGCCGGCAAGGCTGAATACCATCCCGCCGACCAGTCGGGCCCGCAGCCGCCGCTGCCCAAGCCGGCCAACTTCCTGATGCCGCCGATGCAGGTGCCCAAGGGCGTCGGCTGGGCTGATGGGCAGACCCCCACGGTGGCCGAGGGCCTGAAGATCGAGCGCATCGCCGCCAACCTGCAGCATCCGCGGCGCCTGCTGACCCTGCCCAATGGCGATGTACTGGTGGTGGAAGGCAACGGCCCCGGCGAAGAACCGGTCACCACGCCCAAGCAGTGGATTGCCGGCAAGGTCAAAGCGCGCTCGGGCAAGGCCGGCAAGGGCGGGAACCGGGTCACCCTGCTGCGCCGCACGCCGGGAACGAACACGTGGACCCAGCATGTCTACATCGAGGGCCTGCATTCGCCGTTCGGCATCCAGCTGATCGGCGACACGCTGTACGTGGCCAACACCGGCAACATCATGCAGTACCACTACGTGCCCGGCGAAACCCGCATGTCCGACAAGGGCCGCGAGTTCACCGACCTGCCCAGCACCATCAACCACCACTGGACCAAGGAACTGCTGGCCAGCCGTGATGGCCGCAAGCTGTATGTGGGCGTGGGCTCCAACAGCAACATCACCGAGAACGGCCTGGCCGTCGAATACCGCCGCGCGGTGGTGCTGGAAGTGGACGTGGCCACCCGCGGCAGCCGCATCTACGCCTCGGGCATCCGCAATCCGACTGGGCTGGACTGGGAGCCGAGTACCGGGAAGCTGTGGGCGGTAGCAAACGAACGCGATGAGATCGGTGCCGACCTGGTGCCTGACTACCTCACCTCGGTGAAGGAAGATGGCTTCTACGGCTGGCCCTACAGCTACTACGGGCAGCACGTGGACGAACGCGTGCAGCCGCAGCGGCCTGACCTGGTGGCCAAGGCAATCGTGCCGGACTACGCCATCGGCTCGCACGTGGCACCGCTGGGCCTGTTGTTCTACACCGGCCAGGCGCTGCCGGCGCAGTACCACGGCGGCGCCTTCATCGGCGAGCACGGCAGCTGGGACCGTTCACCGCTGAGCGGCTACGAAGTGGTGTATGTACCGTTCAAGGACGGCAAGCCGACCGGGCGCCCGCAGACCGTGGTGAGCGGCTTTGCCTCAAAGGACGAGAAGACCCTGATGGGCGCACCGGTGGGCATGGCCATGGACGCCGAGGGCGCGCTGCTGGTGGCCGACGACGTGGGCGACGTGGTGTGGCGGGTGTCGGCCAAGTAGTTCTGTAGAGCCGAGCCATGCTTGGCTTACGCGCAGCGCGGGGTTTCCGCGTACAGGTCGAAGAGCAGCCGAGCGTGGGCTCGGCTCTACAGTTCCGCAGTACCGCTGCGGAACCCGCTGAACACCGACTCGGCAGCAAACCCCACGCCACCCAGCAGTACGCCGAAATACACCACCGTGGCCACCACGAAGCCATAACCGGCCGCTACCGCTGCGCCGTCGCGCTGGATGAAGCCGATGGCGAAGGACATCAGCGCCAATGCGGGCAGCGTGTTGCTGAAGGGAATCGGCCCGGCCGGCGCCATCAGCAGCAGGGTCGCGAACACCAGCATCAGGTTGTTCAGGCGCATCATCTTCTTCGAGCGCACCATCACCGCCAGCCGCATCGGCCGCGACAGCCGCTCCATGCGGTGCACCCATTTCAGCGCACGGCCGAGGTTGGTCTTCAGCTTGTCGGTGGCGATCTCGCGGCGGGCCAGCTTCTGTGGCACCCACAGCGGGCGGTTGCGCACCCGGCTCAGGCCGATCAGCAGGATCGAGGCGCCAAACACCGTACTCAGCCCGGGAATCGACACCGGAATGATGAAGATGGCCGAGAGCAGGATCACGATCAGCAGCAGGCCCTCATCGCCCAGCGCGCTGAGCAGGGTGCCGACGCTCACCTGGTCGCCGGGCAGCTCGTCGATCATCTGCTCGATCTGCTGGGCCAGGGGCGCGCTGTCATTGGTTTCGGGGGCACGGTAGGTCATGCGTCGCAAGGTTCTCCAGGGAAGGGCGGTCAGCGGGCCGTCCTGCGGTGGGGGACGCACAGGCCTCTTCAGTATCCCGGCCAACGTAGTCAAAGAGGTGAACCGGGCATGAGGGGTTAAACTGGCGTGCCCCGCACGAGTTGAACGCAATGGACATGGGCCGCAGGCAATCGACCATCGAACTGGTCGCTATCGACATGGATGGCACCCTGCTGGACCCCACCCACACGCTCACCGCCCGGGCCAAGCGGGCCATCGCGCAGGCGCGGGCGCTGGGCGTGCACATCGTGCTGACCAGTGGCCGCCCGGTTCCGGGCCTGGCGCCGTACCTGCACGAGCTCGGCATCACCGGCAACGACGACTACTGCATCGCCTGCAATGGCGGCCTGGTGCAGCGCATCGGTACGCGCGAAACCGTGGTCGAGTATCCGCTCAGCTTCGACGACTTCCTGTTCTGCGAGCAGGTCGCCCGCGACCTGGGCGTGCACTTCCAGGCGCTGGACAGCCAGCGCATGTACACGCCCAACCAGGACATCAGCTACTACACCGTGGCCGACTCGCATCTTTCGCGGATGCCGCTGTCGTATCGCCGCGTGGTCGACATGGACCCGTCCATGTCCTTCATCAAGCTGATGATGATCGACGAACCCGACGTGCTGGATGCCGCCATCGCGCGCCTGCCCACCGACCTGACCGAGCGCTTCGCGGTACTGAAGAGCGCGCCGTTCTTCCTGGAAGTGTTCGACCACCGCGCCGGCAAGGGCCCGAGCCTGCAGAAGCTGGCCGAGCACCTGGGCATCGACCGCGCCAATGTGATGGCCATCGGTGACCAGGAGAACGACTTGACCATGCTGCAGTACGCTGGCACCAGCGTGGCGATGGGCAATGCCATCGACGCGGTGAAGGCGGTGGCGCGGTTTGAGACCAGCAGCAATGCCGATGACGGCGTGGCGCGCGCCATTGAGACCTACGTATTGCGTTGAGGCGCCAAGCGGCGCTCAGCGCCTCAGGCCCAGCACGCAGTGCGGAGCATCGCGCTGGCTGCGGACGATGATCTCATGCGCTCCTACGGTGAGCGAATGGTACTGCTCGTGGTTCCGCGCGATCAATGGCGCACCATGGCTGGGTGGATAGATGAATGGCTGCAGGGTGTAACGCTTAGCCAACCGCTCCAGTGGGAAGCATGGCGTATCCACGAACGTGACGAACAGAAGGCGGATTTCATCGTCCTTGCCGCGTATAACGCGATACTCCACGTTATCGATGGCAAAGCCATCGGCGGTCAGCATCGGCTGTGACCGGTAGATGCGCGGTCCTGCATCCTTCTCAAATGAAAACGGCGCGATGATGCCCAGTTCATGCAACTGGGCAGGGCTGATCGGCGACGGCGTGGTGACGAGCGCGTCGATCAGGGCATCCAGACGCTGTGGGGAACGCACTTCAACTCTGTCGTGCGATAGCGCAGTTTCCATGCACGAAAGCAACATCATGCCAACGGTGGCTGTTACTTTCCAGGTGGTCCAGCGGATCATCAAGGCTCCTGCCAATCTGGAATCGGGTATCTGAAGATACCGGACAGGACGATACCTGCGTATAGCCGCGCTGTACCACCGTGCAATAGCGAATGCGGCAGTGCGATGCAAGAATTCCGCACGTCGAAATCACGCCATCGAATCCCACGGCAGAGGATCGTCTTCCTCTGCCACTGACCGGCGCGCACCGCGCCGTCACCCTCTCAACGCGATCGCAACGCCAGCCAGGGCGCCGACACCGGTGCTGCAACGTGCTGGGCGTGCGCCTGCGCCGCTCTCTCCCTGCACCTTGGATCTGCTGCTATGAACACCCCACCCACGACGCGCCTCGCCCTTGCCATCATCGCGGCCATCACCACACCTGCGTACGCCGCAGAAACACACGACGCCGCGCACGACGCCGCGCACGACACGCCCACCACGCTCAACGCCCTGCAGGTCATCGCCACACCGCGCGGTGCGGCCGTGGCACCGACCCAGGTGGTTGGTCCCAACCGCTACATCATCAAGGCCGAAGACCTCGACGCGATGGTCACCGGCAACAACGGCCTGGCCATGCTGAAGCAGGTACCGGGCGCCAGCTACACCGCCACCGATGGACTGGGCCTGGATATCTCGGCCACCAGCCTGTTCGTGCGCGGCTTCCGCATGAATGAAATGGGCATCACCTTCGAAGGCGTGCCGCTGAACGACAACGGCTTCCTCTCGCTTACCGGCACCAGCGTGGTGAACGTGGGCGTGCCCGATGGCATCGGTGCGATTACGGTCAGCCCCGGTGGCGCACCGGTCAGCGTGTTCTCCAGCAGCGTCAACGGCGGCAGCCTGGAATACCGCCTGCGCGACCTGCAGGACACGCCCAGCCTGCGCGTGAAGCAGGGCGTGGGCAGCAACAGCACGTTGGTCACCACCGTATCCGGGCAGAGCGGCCAGCTCGGCGAGCAGGGCCCGAAAGTGCTGGTCGACCTGCAGCGCGTGTCCGCCGACAAGTACCAGGGCGAGGGCACGCAGGATTTCCTGCGCGGCGACCTGAAGCTGCAGCAGGACGTCGCCTGGGGCGATGTCACCGTGCTCCTGTCCGACAGCAAGGCCAAGGTCTGGGGCTACAACAACATCTCCTTCGACATGATCCGCAAGCTGGGCTGGAAGGCCGACATCTTCTATCCCGATTACGCATGGGCCTGGTACGTGGCCTCGCCGGAGAATGCAGACAAGTCCTGCGGCGCCTACACCTGCGGCGAGCTGTCCGAACTGATTCCGTACGACACCGGCCAGATCACCCGCGACCGCGTGTCATCGATCAACCATCGCTTCCAGATCACCCCGGCGCTGAGTGGCAACGTGCAGCTGTACAACGCCAACAGCCACACCCAGGCCACGCTGACCGACCCGACCGTGCCATCGCCCAACGGTGCGCCGTTCTCCGAACAGGTGCAGACGCCGCGCCTCAACCGGCTGGGTGGCATGGTCAACCTGCAGTTCGAGACCGGCGCGCACACCTTCACCGCCGGCTTCTGGCAGGAGAAGAGCAAGGCTGCGGCCAAGACCGAGTGGTACCAGCAGCCACTGCTGGGCGAGGGCCCGCCGCTGAAGGCCACCGGTCCGTTCGATGTGTACGGTCCCGCGTTCAAGACCGACAACGCATCGAGCTGGGTGACCCGCTCGCGCCAGTTCTACCTGCAGGACGACATCGTGTTGAACGACACGCTGAAGCTGGGCTTTGGTTTCAAGGCCGTGGACTTCCGCACCCGCGGCGGCGGCCTCGGCGATGCCAAGGACCGGCCGGTGAACGGCACGCTGCGCGCGAAGAGCAACTTCCTGCCGCATGTCTCGCTGTTCTGGAGCCCGACCGAATCCACCGATGCCTTCATCGACCTGGCCAATACCATGAACGGCTATCGCGTCGCTCAGCGCGGCAACATCGGTTACACCGCCTCGGCGTGGACCATCACCGACCAGGAAGAGTTCGACCGCGTGGCGGGTACCCTGCGTCCGGAAAAGAACTGGAACCTTACCGTGGGCGCATCGCACCGCTTCGACCGGCTGACGATCACCGGCGATGTGTTCTACAACGACATCCGCAACCGCCTGCTGTCGGCTGCCATCGGCACCCAGTTCGCACAGATCAACACCGTGCGGTTGATGCCGAAGATGCACGTGATCGGTGCCGACCTCGGCATCACCGCCGACCTGACCGACCACCTGCAGTTCTACCAGGGCGTGGCCGTGGCCCGTTCGTACTATGACAGCGATTTCGTGGTGGATGACACGGTGTACCCGATCAAGGGCAACGCCCAGCCGGGCTACCCGCAGATCTCGCTGGTCAGCGACCTGTCCGCCCACTTCGGTGACTGGCGCTTTGGTGCAACCAGCACCTCGTACCTGCGCCAGCCCTTCACCTACGAGAACGACATCCGCGTGCCCACGTTCTGGCAGGTCAACACCTACGCCGCTTACCGCTTCGGTGCGGACAGCGCCGTGCCCGGCCTGGAACTGCGGCTGGACGTGAGCAACCTGTTCAACCGCCACAACATCGGCACCGCCACCATCGCCGGCTCGTCGTTCTCGGGGGATTACCAGACCCTGCAGCGCAGCGCGCCACGGCAGCTGATGTTCAGTACCTCGATGGCGTTCTGAGGCGACGAGGGCGTGGGTCAGAGCCCTTTGCTGCGCAAAGGGATCCGACCCCGCAGCCACCCCGTGATCGGGGTCAGACCCCTTTGCGCAGCAAAGGGCTCTGACCCCCAAAACCCGCCTAGAAACCCGCCTTGCGCAAACAACAGGGGTTTTCTGGCGGCGACGCAAGGTTCCCACAATGTTGCTGGGTCATCCTGTGCGCATGGCACAGCAGACCCCGCCAACCCGGTTGTTCGGCATCCGAGGCCCAGGACGGCCCCGGCAGGCGCCGTCCGTGGCGCCTGTGATCGACCTGCAGGCCGAGTACCACTTCTGGCACGTCTACGAACGCGTGGTCCGCCCGCTGCCCGGCGGAGGGCTGCCGCAGGCGTGGCTGGTGTGCCAGAAGGTGTATCGCGACCGCTGGCAACACCCGGAGGACAGCGACGCGGCGGGGCTGTCGCGGGTGCTGTTCGGCGACAACATGACGGCTGGCCGGGCGTCGGAGCTGGCGGAGCTGCACGCGCTGGTCAGCCGTCGGGTGGCGTCGCTGGCGAGGCGGGGTGTACTGTTCGGACGCGGCCGCTGAACCGCAAATCTGCTGAGAGTTCCGATGACCCTTCTTTCGGGGCAGTACCGCATCCTGGCGTATCGCGGATTCCATGACCTGCCGCGGATGATGCTGGTAGCCGATAGCGCATCAAAGCGCTGGGTGCTCGACTGTCCGTTCGAGGACGAACGGGATGACTACGCGCCGGTGTATCGCATTCACGCCGTGGGTGCTGACATCGCGGGGCCTTCGGAGGTATGGGAGCATCACACTCGTGGGCTACTGCCCGACATTGGCGTCCTTCCAGTGAATAGCCTGCAGTTTGATGAGACGCGGCGCGCCTCCTTCATCCTGACGTGATCTTTCGTCATACCCCCGGTTTTCCCCGATCCAACTGCCGATAGCCAATCGCCTCAGCCAGATGCGCCGTCTGGATCGTTTCGCAACCCGCCAGATCCGCAATCGTGCGCGCCACCCGCAGAATCCGGTGCATCGCACGTGCTGAAAGCTGCAGACGCTCGATGGCCTGTTCCAGCATGTCCTGATCGGCCTCGCTCAGCTTCGTGCACGCCCGCAGCAGCGCCGGTGGCAGATGCGCATTGAGGCCGCCGCGCGCCTGCTGCCGGGCATGGGCGGCTTCCACCCGTGCACGCACCGCAGCACTGGGCTCACCCAGTGGCGTGCTCTCCCGCAGCTCCACGGCATCCATGCGCGTCACGCTGATATGCAGGTCGATGCGGTCCAGCAGCGGGCCGGAAACGCGCGCGCGGTAGCGGTTGATCCGTTCATCGCTGCACAGGCAACGGTTGCTGCGGTCGCCAGCCCAGCCGCAGGGGCAGGGATTCATCGCCGCCACCAGCTGGAATCGCGCCGGATACTGCACGCTGCGTGCCGCGCGGGCGATGCGGATGTGGCCGGACTCCAGCGGCTCGCGCAGGGTTTCCAACGCACTTCGATTCCACTCGGGAAGCTCATCGAGGAAAAGGACACCGTGATGGGCCAGCGAGATTTCGCCAGGGCAGGGCGGATTGCCGCTGTAAAGTATGGTTAACCGGGCTACCGTACGTAGGGCCAAGTGACTGATTGGACACGATTCAAGGACACTAATTGCTCTACCGAAATTTACACTAACAACGCTACTGGATGATCGGATCATAGCTAATGGCGCTAATGGCTTCGGATAAGCCTGCAAGGCTTGTAGGAGTAAGGTCGAGAGGGCTCTCGGGAAGAATTGCGCTTGAAGATGGCGCGGCAGCATTTGAGTCAACGTTGGAGCAGGACCTGCTGGAGCTACTGGATTTCGACGCGCGGGTGTCGGAGGTGTTGGTCCAACCATTCACCATCTTTCACGTCGAGAACGGACGCCGTCGTCCTTATACCCCCGACGTAAGGGCGACCTACATTGGCGTTGGTGGCGAGGTGGTCGTCTACGAAGTGAAGTATCAGGAAGACCTCAGGAAGAATTGGGCGAAGTACCGCGCGCGTTTCGGTGCGGCCTACCGCTACTGCCGGGACAATGGTTGGCGCTTCAAGTTGATGACCGAAAGGCACATCCGCACCCCGTACCTGGCAAACGTGAAATTCCTGAGACGGTTCCTGCGCCTACCGGAGCAGGAGCTGATCTCCGGGCAGTTGCTCTACACACTCAGAGCCCTTGGTCCCACAACAGCCCAGGCGTTATTGGCCGCGACGTACATGTCAGCAGACAGCAGGCTGCGTGCCATACCTACGCTTTGGAAATTGGTCGGTGATGGACGGATCGCAGCTGAGCTGGGTGAGCCAATGACTATGGCATCTGTGATTTGGATGGAGTCTTGAGTGATCGGAGCATCCCGAAAGTTCTTTGCAATCGCTCCTGGTGTTGAGGTAAGCAGCGAGGGGCGTCGCTATGTCGTTACTCACGTGATGACTCCTAGCAGTGTTTTGGCTAAGGACCTAGGCACAGGCCAGAGCCAGACACTGAGAGTCGAGACACTCACGCGAGTCGTTGAATCCGACTCTGACGAAGAGAAGGCAGATCGTGACCTCGCCCTGTATTCGGACGAGGAGTGGGCAGAGGGGCAACGTCGGCTTTCTTTCATCAAGCCGTTGGTAGAGATGCCTGTTCGAGAGCGTGCGGACGTGGAGGCAATGGCTAAGCTCGCTGGAGTCCACTACACCACGCTCTACAAGTGGCTCAAGGCGTTTCTCCTCACGGGACATGTCTCCTCACTGGTCCCCGGAAAGGCTGGGCGTAAGACTGGCACACGCATGCTGAGTATGGAGCAGGAAGCAGTAATTCAGTCTGCAATCGAGGATAAGTACCTTTCCGGTGACCGAGGTACGGCTCAGGATGTTGTCGATGAGGTGAGGCATCGGTGCCATCGAATGAAGATGAAGATGCCAAGCCACATTACGATCCGAGCGCGCATCAAGGACATCCCGAAGGCTATGGCCCTGCGAAAGCGGGGGCTGAGGGACGATGCGCGAGATAGGTATGAGCCGATCAGAGGCTCGTTCCCCGGAGCGGATCATCCATACAGCGTTGTCCAAATCGATCACACACCGGCCAATGTGATCGTTGTGGACGAGGTTAGCCGTCTCCCGATCGGCAGGCCTTACTTGACGCTCGCGATTGATGTCAAAACTCGTCTGGTAGCAGGACTCTATCTGTCGATGGACCCGCCATCGTCAGTTGCAGTTGGTATCTGCCTGTCTCAAGCCATCTGTCAGAAGCGGGAGTACTTGGCAAATCTGGGCGTAGGCGGAGAGTGGCCGGTGTGGGGCGTCATGGGCAAAGTGCATTCGGACAACGCTAAGGAGTTCCGCTCCAAGGCGCTCTCCCGTGCCTGCGAGGAGCACGGCATCGACCTTCAGTACCGGAAGAAGAAGACACCGCATTACGGAGGACACATCGAGCGTCTGATGGGAACTGCAGCCCGAATCTTCCTGGGCCTACCCGGAAAGACGTTTTCCAACCCTAAGGAGCGTAAGGGCTACGATTCAGAGGCTAAGGCAGCGATGACGCTCAAGGAGTTGGAGGCCTATCTTGTTGACTACATAGTCAACAAGTATCACAAGAGCGTTCATTCCGGCATTGGGATGACGCCGTTGGCAGCTTGGGAGCGAGGGATTGCTGGCTCGGATACGGAGCCGGGTATTGGTCTGCTGCCCCTTCCAGAGGACCCGGCGCGCGTACAGTTGGACTTCATGCCCTATGAAGAACGGACTATTCAGCGATACGGTTACCAGTGGGACAATGTGCATTATTACGACAGTGTGCTGGACCCCTACATCAATAGTGTCGATCCGAACAGCAAGAAGAAGACCAAGTATCTGGTCCGGCGTGACCCCCGGGATATTAGTGTGACCTACTTCTTGGATCCTGCCGACAACCGATACACTGCCGTCAGGTACCGGAATGTGGCACATCCCGCGATCAGCCTTTGGGAACTCAATGCTGCTGCGGTTCGCATGCGGGAGGAGGGGCTCAGGGGCGTCGACGAGGACCAGTTGTTCGCCACAGTGGGCAGGCTTCGCCAGCGAGTTGACGATGCACTGCAGGCTACCAAGTCTGCCAAGGCGGCTCGTCGCTCCGCAGCTCGGAGGCCGCCGGGCGAAAGACCGATTGCCACCAAGCAGCCCTCGCGTGCGGTGCACATTCCGGCCGCTGCGAATGACGGGAACATCCATGGACAGCTCGTCGGTCCAGAGCAGCCATTCGGCGACGATCCGTTTGCTGACCCCATCACTCCATTCAATGTGGCCTTGAAGCGATGAGCGTCGAACATCTATTGCCCGAGGTCGCTGCGATTCTGGAGGAGCCCAACCAGAGTCGAATTGAGTTCTGTCGCCAAGACCGATGGGTGGGGTACACCGCTGCAACAAAGGCGTTGGATGAGCTGGATGACCTGCGGAATTTCCCCAAGAACCTGCGGCCGAACAACATCCTCCTCGTTGCTCGCAGCGGAAACGGGAAGAGCTCCATCTTGGACTACTTTGCCAACCGACACCCCATAGGCATAACCAATGAAGGGAAGCCGGTTGTGCCAGTGTTGAAGCTGGAGATGCCTAGCAAGCCAGATGAGTCGGAGTTCTGGTCACTCATTCTGTGGATACTCGGTATATCCCATCGCGAAAGTGATCGCACAGCACACAAGAAGCGGCAGGCGAAGTCTGCGATGGTCTATGCCAATGTCCAGATGTTGGCACTCGACGAATTCAATAACGTTGCTGAAGCTGGCCGTGCAACGGCCGACCTTCTGGCGGCTATAAGAAATCTGAGCAACGAACTCCGAATTCCGATCGTTGCTGCCGGTACCGAGAAGGCAATCAACGCTCTCAATCTGGATCCGCAGTTGAAGTCCCGTTTCGAGCCTATCGGCTTGCCACAATGGAAACTGGACCGAGAGTACCGAGGCTTCTTGGCGGCGTACGAGCAGCTTCTTCCATTGGCCAAACCCTCAGGTCTGGCTAGCCGCGAGCTCGCGACGACGCTCTTTGCAATGGCTGGAGGCACCGTGGGGCAGAACGTGAAGCTCCTGCGCCGGGCGAGCGTGGAGGCCATCGAGTCGGGAATGGAGCAGATTACCCCGGAGCTACTTAGGGGCCTGGAGTGGACCCGCGCTGATGGCTGGGACGTCGTCGCCCGGTCAGTCTGAGATGTTTCCCTTCCACCGGGGTGTCCTGCCGGTGGAAGGGGAACTGCTGAGTTCGTACTTGCTGCGCCTGGCGGATGCTCACAGCGCGGACCACTACCGATTCTACTCCTCACTTCTGCCTGGCGCACAGATATGGAACAGGGACATCGATAGAGCGATGAGCGGGCAGTTGGCGCAGTTACTTATCCAGCGCTGCGAGCTCAGTGAGGAAGTGGTGAGCGGACTGTCGCTTGCGGAGTACGAGGCACTAATCTCCGATGGCGGCAAAGGCCGTCCTGGCGGTCGTGGCGTGTGGATAAATTCGTTGGGCGTCTTTCACCGAACTCGAACGTTGGGTGGGCTGCAGGTCTGCCCCATGTGTCTCGCTCAAGCGCGGGTCTACAAGCGAATATGGCGTCTGTCCTTTGTGACCTGCTGTCCGGACCATCTCATTCCCCTGCAGTCAGTCTGCTCAGGATGTTCTGCGCCCATCGTTCCGCATCGACAGCTTGTGGGCACAACGACCTGTCATTCTTGTCATGTGGATCACATCGCGCGATCGCTGTTCAGAGAGGGGAGCTGCACAATCCCGCCAGGTCAGCGAATGCTCATCGACGCGCTAGCCGGAAAGGAGATTTCCACGCTTGGCGCCGGAATTCCGTTGCGGGATCTCGTGAAAGGCGTGAGTCTGCTACGTCGATGGGGCATGCTTCGTGTGCCAATTCCCCTCAAGGGAAGTCCGATAGAGACGCAAAGCCCAATCAGGCGGGCGATCTACTTCGATCTCCTTCATGAGCTGACCAGTCGGTGGCCGAATTCGATGAACCTGCTTGCAGTCCGAGGTCGAGTCTCCCGCCAGACCTTCGAGAGCGCGAGTCCGCCGGACTGGCTTGTATGCATGGGTGGAGAGCTCTCGACACGGGCAAGATCAAGAGCGAAAGCAAGGGGGCGAAGCGATCTTTCGTCCTATCTCAGACAATTGCAGGCTACAAAGCCAGCCGGCTGGAGAGAACTGAGGGCGTCGGCTTTGACAAGGGCAGCAATGGAATGATTGAGATGCCGAGATTGCCGGCACAGCGGTGGTGTGATAACTGCGGAAGGCAGGTGCAGAGAATGCACCGCTTCCACCGGGGAAAGGGTTACTGCTCTGTATGCTACCCCTCCGAGTTTCCAGCAGTACCCTGTACCGGCTGCCTTGGCATAGCCCGTATGCATCGACGAGATTCATCGCCAGCGCTGTGCGGCGGCTGTCGTCGTGCGAGGCGGACTTGCCATCGCTGTGGAAAGCCGGTGCCCAAGGCGGGACTGAAGGTGGGGGTCGACGCCGTGGTCTGTCCCGCGTGTGCTCCCCACTTTCGGGGAGAGGAGCCCTGTTCGAATTGTGGTCGGCTTAGCGGTAGGCTGACTTGGGGCGGGGAAGGTGATCTGAAGGGCCGCGTCTGCCAGCCGTGCAGGAATGAATCAACTTACGCCACGTGCGTCCACTGTCGACGCTACCGTCCGGCTGCTGGATTGTCGTCTGAAGGCCGAGCTCATTGCAGTCACTGTGGGCCCGCTGGGGCAGCTTGGCATGAGTGTCCAGCCTGCGGAATGAAGGTATCCGGCAGTGGAAGAGGGCAGTGTCGACATTGTCTGAATCGAGCGCGGCTGCGGCGCGAGGCGCGGCTTATAGCGGTAGCTCTTTCCCAATCATGGGTGGTGACCTTGGTCGACGGCTTCGCCGAATGGCTGATCGCCAGGGACAGCGCTAGCCCGAAGTTGCCAAAAACGTTCATCTCCCATTTGCCCTTCTTCCAAGTGTTGGATCAAAGCATCGAGTCCGCTGAGAGGCTTGTCCCACAGACCATGATGGATGAGTTCACAGTCCAAGGACTGCGTCGGCACTTGCTACCTTTGCAGTTCTTGAGGCATGAGGTCGGTCTGGAGATCACGGAAGAGATGAAGACTGATCACGTGGAAACGGCACGGACCATCGCGATCCTGGAGAGAGCGGAGACTGGCGGCTGGGGGAATGATCTGATTCGGTTCAATCAGTGGCTGATTCAAGAGCAGAAGCCCGTGCGTACCCGACGTCTCTACGTCTCCGCCGCGGACAGACTGATGCGCTTTACCGGCATCAAAGTGTTGACCCAGCTTGACCAAGAGATGGTTGATCGCTATCTGACCGATACTCCATGTGCGAGGAACGACGTTGGCGCTGTTCTCCGCTTCGCGAAGACCGTCTTGAACCTCAGCATTGGCCTTCCAGTTCGAAAATTCCCACGCCCCCAGACACCGAAGCCGCTAGCAGAGGTACGCACACTGCTGAAGAAGATCCGCGGTGGGACAGAGCCAGTGCAGGTCCAGCATCTTAGAAGGCTGGTTTCCATCGTGATGCGTATACCGTTAAGGGCGATCATCAAAGGTGACTGGTGGCCGGAGCAGCGGGGACGTAGGTGGCTTGTGGTCTCAAAGAGAGAGGTCGTCGCCTGCCCTCCGGAACTCGAGGACGTTGTCGCGCGGTGGCTCACTGCACGCGAGGACTACGTGAGACCGCGGTAGTTCACCTTCATTGGCTTAGTTGGGGGGGGCGGGCAGTTCGGAACGTCGGCACTTGAGCCAAGACGAATGGATGGGGGACCTCCATTTTTGGCGGACCACCTATCGAGTCCAAGATGCAGTTGCAGGCAACAACTGCGATAGTGTGAGTTGGGGAAGAGCTCCAGCCTGGAAAGAGATCTCGGTGATCCGCATGCGCACTCAAGAACCGTCCGCCGAACTGATTTCGGCTATGGAAGCTCTTTGGAAGTTGCCTGAGGCTGCTTGGAAGGGCTTGACGGCATTGCCACTGTACTCCAGCCTCCTTGATGCATTGGAGCATGAATGCGCGGACGTGCGAAGATTTGGGGGAAGCCTATATGTATTAAGGGCGCTGGCCAGCCTCGGGCTGCCATGCGGGCTGCATGCATCGAAGAAGCACATGGCGATACCCGCTACGGTTGCGGCACGGAAGCTGACCGCGGCTATGCATGCGACGAGCTTCACTCGCGTGCATCTGCTTCCGCTTGATATGGCGGACACTCTTCCCACGGTGCAGTTTGGCAATGCACTAGTCGGACGTCTAACCGCCCAGCAGTTGCGGCAGTTCGTCGATCTTGATCGAATGGAGCGGATCCACCCAGGGTATGCCTTTGATCTCAGTGAATTCTCCCAATTTCACTGGATGGTTGTTCAAGAAGAGGTGCCGATCGCTCGAGGGCCAGATGGGCGAGAACTGTTTCGCCTACGCGTTAATCTGCAGAAGGACTACGGTCGGATCGAACCGCACAGGGGGATGTACCCGGAGGCTGTTGAGACCGCACTGTTTTGGCTTGCTCTTGCTCCCTGGGAGGATCTGACGGATTACCCTGACATTGACTGGCGAGGAATGCAGATTCCTTGGATGTACACGGTGGACCACGACTTGTTCTCCATCATGAAGCAGCCGCCTAGCCCCGATTCCCTTTCTTGGGAAGATTGGGTCGTGCAGGACCAATACGGTAATCCTCTTGAGGTCGTCCGGCCGGCAGCGATGTGTCTCTCAGACGAATCTGGAAATGCAATAGGAGAGCACTTCCACTCCAAGCTTGAGGCAATCTCCAATCTTCAGTGCTTTCAGTTGTTCAAGACTCCTGTGGTGCACTTCTTCACCCGCGCCTTCCTGACCCGCGGCATTGATGAGTTCATGGCGCACATGCTCGCCATTGAGGCCGCGCTCGGCTTGCCCGAGGACAGAAAATGCAAATCAAGCACTGGAGAAAGAACGCACGGTCGCCGCACCGCAACCGATAGGGTTTCAGCGCGCTTGTCGGTTGTGCTTGGGCCAAGCGCCGCCGCCGAGTACCGAGAGTTTTTTGACCTGCGCAGCGAATTTATACATGGTCGATCAATGGAGGCAATCAGCGGCCATCAGCGAATTGGCGCGCGCGCCCTGGCTCGGCGCTTAGTGGACGCTTTGCTGACTGTGAACCAAGATGATCCGACTCTCGAGCGGGGAGCCTTCCTTGACGGCCTCTTGGATAGAGGCGTGTTGTTAGGAAGCTGACAGGCCAGAGTCTTTGAATGCCAAGGTACGCTATCGATGGATTTAGCTGCCGATCGTTGCCCGATCGCTTCTGACAGATGCTCGAGGGTGCAGGCCTGGTCGGTATGTTTGCTCGCCTCGGATGCTAGCTATGCCTTCTTGCCCAATTGTCAATGAAGGCTTCTTGGATTTGGGTTTCTACTGCACCAGGGCGGGATGCCCTCACCGCTTCGATGACCGACTCTGCATCGCCGAATGTGTCCGTATCGAGTAGTAGTAGGGATGCAACGGTGCCTGCTCGGCCAAGTCCGCCTTTGCAGTGCACGACCACCCTGCCACCAGCTAGTAGGAGGCTGCAGAGCGTGGGCCCGAGTCTAGCCCATGGCTCTAGAAAGCGAGCGTCTGGAGCATCGCCATCGGTGATGGGTAGTGAGTGCCATTCGAGGCCATGCTGCGCTGCCTGCTTAGGCAATTCTTGGACCCGAAGCTCCTCGAACTCCCAAGGTTCGAGGAGAGTTATCAGATGTGAGGCTCCCCAATTGCGGATAGCCGCAAGGTCCTCGTCCAGATCTCTCGCCCAGGAGCCGGTCATGGCGTTCTGCTGAAATTTCCCCGGGGCGAACGTCACTCCAACTGCTCCTCCATTGTGGCCTACGGGGAGCGTGGCGATGACAAGGGGATGTGACTGGCTCGTTCTGCCCATAGCGGCGACTCGCAGGAAGCTCAGGTGCTAGATAGCACTGACAAGGCCCGTGTTCAACCGTACCAGTAGGCTCACGGCTCTACGGTGATGGCGGCAAGATCGTTGGATCGGCACCTGGAAGGCGTTGCTGGATCCTAGCCCTTGTCGCCCGGGCCGCTTACGCGAAGCAGAATTGCTTTGATTGAATCTAGCTTCATCCCAAGGATATTGGACATACGCTCAGAAGGACTGGACCCAAGGTCGCGCTTCGATTCTTCAGGCGTAGGCGTGCTGGCAGAGGCGACGGAAACCTTCTCAGTGCGGTAGGAGTGTTGATACAAGGCAGCGCGCACCGGTGCGCCGAAAGGCTCCACAACGTTGCGTAGGACCCCGGCCAAGTCGATTCCTTCATTCTCCGAAATCTGATGCAGAGTGTGATCAATGAACGAATCAGCCAAATTCTCCGGGAGATTTGCCAAGACGGGAGAGCGCATTCCCGTTTCATAGTGTCGACGTTCGATCTCAATCCAGTGGACAACCGTACTACGAAGCTCAATTCGCAGCACCAACGCTGCGCGAGGCCTCCTAGGCCAATCTCTGGGATTGAGGATTGACCACCCGCGACCTGGAAGGTGGCCAGATCTCTGCGCGTTCTCGCGTACTTCGTGGGAGAGGAAATTCCAGCAACCGAGCCCGCCGCGGTCTTCCCTTTGCGCAACGTATGGAGGTTCTACGAAGGCGAAGTGCTCGATGAATCCCTCCTCTAGCAACAATTGAAGAGCATCCTCTAGATGGACAAAGGCGGCCACGGCGGGAGTCGGTGGGGCATGCATGCTGGCTTTGCCAGGGCTTCCGGCCTGCCCACTGCTTGGGCCGCTTGACGCTTCGTTGGCTTGGTTGGGATTCAAGTTCGGCTGGGCAGGCGGAGTCTCCAGCGAAATATGACTGTCCTTCTCCTGCTTCCACATACGAGGCTGAATTAGCCAGGATGTGGCCGTTGTATCGAACCCTTCATTGCCCTCATGCGGATTAGGGTCTCTTCCAGGCACGATGTTGCGATTGGGATCTCCTCGCTTCTCCGACTTGCCTCCACGAGATCTTTCTCGATCTATATCCCCATTCTGTCCCTCGCGATTGCTATTCTCACGCTCGTGTCGAACCACGGGCAGATGCTCAGGTGCCGTCATACCGGCGATGTGAGAGGCCAGAAAAGTGTCCGAGCCCTTGCGTGGCACGCTACTGAGCATGAACCCTCTAAGCCTAAGCATGTAGGGGCCGAAGGCCGGATCCCATGGAATCTGACCTGAAGCATTCCACGCTGCGTGACGATCCAGCCTTCGCTCAGCGAGCGCCCTTGAGGATATTTGGTTAGCTCTCTCGCGCGCATACGGGCTGTGAGAAAAGAGGGCCATCATGATGGCATGCTGATCTCGCACCTCGGTGCGTAGGACGATCTTCCATGCGCCTGTGTCTGGGCAGATCCCCGTCTCAAGTCCATTTTCCAGTCTCTTGCGAACGACTAGTTGATCCTCGTACTGGTCCCAGCCGCCCTTTCCAGCTGCTCGGATGATCACTGAGTCTGGGAAGTAGAAGACTTGTTCAATCAAAGATCTTGGGATCACCACATCGACGTCGCGATCCCGGTGCTTGATCGTGCGAACGATGCATCTCGAGCCGTCGTAGTCGCGGAGCAATTCATACTGCGAGGGATTGAGCAAGCGGTAGTTGTAAGTCCATTCCTTCGGCCGCGGGTGCAACTCTTCGCCGAGGGTTACCTCCCGCATCAGCCTCTCTCCACCAGGCATGTTCAAGGTGATGACGGACGAGGGGAGATCGCCGACTTGCCTCCCTGCACGATAGACCTGGCCATTACGGATAGCCGGCATGGAGCTCTCATCCAGTCGGGCGATACGGAAGGTTCCGCTTTGTGAGTACGGCTGGCGGGCCAGAAAAGCTCCAACCTCAGCATGTGTCATCCGGCGAAGCGCTTTGGAATCTTGAATGTCGATCCGCTGCAGCAGAACCTCTATGCTCGGGGATCCGCTAAGTTCATGCATCTGCTGGCGTTTGTCGTACCACTTGACCACCCATAGATCATTGCGATCTGGGAAATTCAGAAACCGCATTGCCGTCACGTCCGTGCAAGTCTGGCTATCAACATATCGCAGTAGCGAGATTAAGTGAGGGCTCAGTTGGAGTGGTGGCCTAGGAATGGCTGTTGCGTCAGTGATTTGGGTGCGTCTCTCCCATGAACCGTGTGTTGGCGGGGGAGGGGGCAAATGTTCAAGGGGAGCTGGGTGACCAACACTGCCGCCGGTGAATGACCCGTCTTGGACGGACATTCTGAAACCGTACCAGTAGGCTCACGGCCGCCGCGTACCAGTAGGCTCACGGTGTAGACAGCCGTGGGTTGAAGGAGCAAGGTTGCAGTCAGGCACCTATGGAAGAAGCTGCATATGAGGCCGACTGTCCTGGCCCTTGACCTTGAAGGGACGCTCATCTCAAACGCGATCAGTCAGATTCCCCGGCCCGGTCTCTACCGGTTCTTGGAGGAGATCCGAATGCTGTTTGATCAATTGATGATGTTTACGACAGTTCCTGAGGAGCGCTTTCGGAGCATTGCCTCGCTGTTGGTTCGGGAGGGCAGTGCTCCGGAGTGGTTCGCTGGCCTGCACTACATCCACTGGTCGGGAAAGACCAAGGATCTGCTACTGGCTTCGCCTTGCATTGGCGACGCCTTGCTGCTTGATGATCACGGTCCTTACGTCCATCCAGGGCAGGAGCACCTGTGGATTCAAGCCCCGCTGTTTGGATCGCCCTATCCGGCGGAGGACGATGGTCTCAACATCGCAATGGGATGCCTACTCGAGCGTGTTGATCCGAGTGGAGGAAAGTGGATATTCACGACTTCACGCCGGCCCAGTTGATCCTGCAAGACGCTGCCGATCGGCGCATGGCATTAGCGGTGCATTGGCTCAGCGCCACTCAGATCAATGCCAAGCTTAGTGAGCTGAGCCTAAGCGGCCGCTGCACCGCAAGCCGTTTGCGTCGCGACGGAGAACTGCTGGGCGCGTACGTCATGCAAACCGCACCTGGATATCGCTATCCGCCTTGGCAGCTCAGCAGCGATGGCCGGCCCGTAGATTTCTTGGGGGAGATACTGAAAGTTCTGCGCGGCGACGGCCCCTTTTCATGCAAGCAGGGCGATCTACATCGATCCACCGGGTGGGGCGAAATCGAATGGTTTCTATCCGGGCACGCCCTGCTTGATGGCATCTCGCCGGCTATGGCACTGGGCATCGACCCGGCTCTAGTTCTTCGCGCCGTGCGCATCGAGTTCGAGAGTGATGTTTGAGAGATCGCCTGGCCGGAGCGGCCTACATGCAGCCTCTGTGGTTAAGGTGGCCTGGTCGAGGCGCCTCGGCTCCGAAGAGGCCGAGGCTGTTGGCTCCCGTGAGCCTGGGCGATGAGCAGTGCTTCACGCTAGATCGGTGCCGGGGTGGCAGGGTAGAGGCCAAGTCCCTAGAGCTTGCCGCCACTAGAGCCGCGCTTCGAAGTCAGCGACGAGCTCTGGAAGGGAGAGGCCGCACAGAAGGGCGATGTCCCTAAGCTCGACGATATCCAAGCGACGTTTTCCCCGTTCCACGTCACTGATGAACGACTGACTCCGACCTAGCTTCTTTGAGACCTGAGTCTGGGTGAGCCCGGCAGCGATCCTGGCGTCACGCACCGCTTCGATAAGTGCGGCGTACTCGTTGCGATGAATGGACTTAGCCAAGGCCGCACCCTTGTTGAGCGGCCTCCGAAGCTATATCCAGTTTTAAGATATCTAAAAAGCAGATATCCTGACGATTCACTAGGGGGATCTGAGATGCAGCGATATTTCAAGCTTGAGGCGGGGCTTCGCGGTGGGCTGATCTGGGCGATGGCAGCAATGCTCGCGGCCTGCGGAGGGCCAGCGGACAAGACCTTGGCAACAGGGGCGACGAAGGACCAGTTCCAGTCGTCGATAGATGCCGTCGTTTCCCAGCTGACTGAGCATGAGCGCTTGGCGTTTAAGTGGGCTGTTTCAGACATTGACCAGACCACCCTCCACCGACGTTACCCAGGGGGCTCCGTACGAGAGATCGTTCGGGGGGAGGTGGGGCGCGTCAAGGCAGAGTACCCCGCAAGGCTCGCGACGCTTAAAGGCCAAGTGGCGGCTCAGGCGCCGGTGATTGCTGAGTTGCAGAAGGTCACAGCGCATGATGTTGACCTCAGCATCTCCGAAGGGTTCTTCGGTGCCAAGCCGAGCGTTAGAGCGGTCCTGCGCAATGGATCGACGCTTCCTATCAGCCGTGTCAAGTGGCGAGCAAATCTCTATCTCGATGGATCCACCACGCCGGCGGCTTCTTCCCTGGTTGTCAGTGACTTCCAGAGCGTGGGTGGGCTGGAGCCAGGGACGCAGCGCGAAGCCGTGTTTAGCATTGGATTCGTCACGGGCGATGCATCGTGGACCACGCTGGAAGTGCGCAATGCCGGCCATCGACGTGTGACGCTGGATGCCGTTGCCGAGTCTGCGATGGACTATGGCAACAGGCCATACCTCGAGCGCGATGATCGTGGGCTGATTGAGAGCTTGGAGACTGGACTCAAATTCGCCGACAGCTACTCGGACATCTAGTCTGTACCGCCAAGCCGTTCGAGCAGTGGCGCAGTGAGTTGCTTCAATGGAGCACTGTACGGGAAGAGATCAGTGAGTTGCGGACGAGAAGAACATCACTGGAGACGGCCCAACCCCTGAGAGGGGCATTCGCGTTAGATCCTCCTTGAACCTCTCTCCACCGAGGTTCGAGGAGGTAGGGCGGGCGTCCTCTCGAGCCAGGATTTTCCCGAGCGCGCGCCTTGAAGGAATGGTTAGAGAAGCCTTGCGACCAGTGCGAGCGCGGAGAAGCCGAGCACAAGACTGATGCTGCTAGCTATAAACTGCCTGAGCCTGGTCCCGAAAGCCTCTTCGGCAATTTTCTGCCTACGCCTGTAGATCATAAATCGGGCGAGGACAATGACCGCAACAACAAGGATCCCGAGATCGGATCTAAGGAAAGATCGAACAGGTGCCTCGAGGAAGCTCCAGTTGTTAGCGATCAGCCCAATCGTCGACAGGAATGCACCTACATACATGGCAGTGGAGGCGCACTGGATCAGATGAAAGCGGAAGCCCAAGTGACTCTCTGCTCTGATGTCCAGGTGGGTAATAGCCAGCATTGCCCTATGGAGCAAGGTCTGGATTGCAGCGGCAATCGCAATGGAAAAGAGCGCCAACACCGGCACAAGACAAGCAAACCCAGCGAGATAGAACTTGAGTTCGTCGAAGTATGCTTGGCCGCGGGCCGCGACAAAATTACTTTCCACTAGTCCCAGATAGAAATCTTGGAACTGGATGTAGGCCCCCGCGCACGCAGTTGATGCCACGCCTAGAAGCGGGAGAGCTGCCTTCAACGTCGCTTTGATACCTTGGGGCTCCAGGGCCCTTAGTTTGATGGGCATCCCTAAGAACGGAAATAGGAGAAGCACCACGTGTGGACTGCGTTCCAGCCGTGCGCGAAGCGTAGTCAGCTGCTTTCTCGCGGATCCCCCCAAGCGGCTAAGAAGTTCAAGTTGGATCTGGAGTCGCAGCTTGATCCACGAGCCTGCGCGACAACCTTAATCTGGAAGGTTCCGCCTGGCGGGACGAGGAACTGCTGGAGGCGCTGGATGCGGTGGGCATGGGGCCTTTCGTGCGCGGCAATCCGTTGGGGCTGGACCAGCTGGTGATGGGCAACGGCAGCCTGTCCGGTGGCCAGCGCCAGGCCATCGGCCTGGCCCGGGTGATCCTGCAGGATCCGCCTGTCGTGCTGCTGGATGAGCCCACCGCCGCCTTCGACCAGCAGAGCGAGACCCACGTCATCCAGTTCCTGCAGCGTTGGCTCGGCCAGCGCACGCTGGTACTGACCACCCACAAGCGCAGCATGCTGGCCCTCGTCGAGCGTGCCGTGGTGATGCGCAACGGCAGGATCATCATGGACGGTCCATTGGAGCAGGTGGTGCAGGGCAACCAAGTGCAGCCGATCGCCGCGGTCGCAGGGGGGCATCATGGTTGAGCGGCAGAAGCGTTCGCAGCGCCTGCGGCGCGAGCTTGCGGATCCACTGCTGGCGTCCACGCATCCCGTGTACCGGCCGCTGTTGTGGGTGCTGCTGGCGACGGTGGCCGTCGCCGTGGGCTGGGCCGCGCTTGCGCAGCTGGACCAGGTGACCCGTGGCGAGGGCAGGGTGGTGCCGTACAGCCGCATGCAGAAGATCCAGAGCCTGGAAGGCGGCATCCTCGATCGTCTGTTGGTGAAGGAGGGGGATCTGGTCGAAGTGGGCCAGCCGCTGGTGCGGCTGGAGGAAACCCACTTCCGTACCAACTACGAGGAATCGGCCAACCAGTCGCAGGTGCTGCGGGCCGCAATCGCGCGACTGGATGCAGAGGTGCTGGGCAAAGGTGCCATCGAGTTCCCGGACGACATTCCGGCCGGGAGCGCGCTGGCACGTTCGGAGCGGGAGCTGTACCAGTCGCGCCGTGCGACACTGCAGCAGAGTTCGGCAGCCATCGGCCAGCAGCTGTCGATCGCGCGCGACCAGCTGCGCATCGTGCGGCCGCTGGTCGCGCGCAACGCCGTCAGCCAGATGGAAGAGTTGAAGCTGACCCAGGAAATCGCCACGTTGACCGGCAAGCTCAGCGAGCTGCGCAACACCTATTTCCAGGAAGCCTATACCGAACGCTCCAAGCTGAAGGCGGAGTTGTCCGCACTGGAGCCGATCGTGCACCAGCGGCAGGACCAGCTGCGGCGCACCGAGATCCTGTCGCCCGTACGTGGGCGGGTCAACACGGTGCTGATCAATACCCGCGGTGGCGTGATTCCTCCCGGCGAGCCGATCATGGAGGTGATTCCGGTGGAGGAACGGCTGCTGGTGGAAGCCCGCGTCAAGCCGCGCGACGTCGCGTTCCTGGTGCCGGGCATGCCGGCCAAGGTCAAGATCACCGCCTATGACTACACCATCTACGGCGAACTCAGCGGCACCGTCGAGCAGATCAGTGCCGACACCATCGAGGAGGATACGCCGCGGGGCAAGGAATCGTTCTACCAGGTGCTGATCCGCACCGATGGCAGCCAGCTGCGGCGGCACGGCGAGGCCCTGCCGATCATTCCCGGCATGGTGGCGGATGTGGACATCCTGACCGGCAAGCGCAGCGTCCTGAACTACCTGCTGTGACCGTTGATCAAGGCGCGGCTGAACTGACCTGATCTGATGTACGCACTGATACCCAAGGATCCTGTTTCAACAACACCTAGCCGCAATGAAGGGGATACGTGATAGCGGCATCTCAGTTCGCCATGCGTGGGTTCGGCGCGTGAGGGGGATTCCGGTCCGGGGTGGGCGCCGCGCTTGTGGCAAGGGGCGCACCAAGGTGCCCGAGGCTAGAACCGCCAACCGGAGGGGGATGGCTTAACGCGTCGTCGAACGCGAAAGTACGGCCGTGCCGGTGGACAAATTCTATGAGGCGGGGCTATGATTTCCTCAGCACCTCCGAGCGCAAGGACATCGTCCTATGGGGGGCCCGCTATGGGCATGCTCATTTGTTCTGTAATTCCTCACTGTCTCAACGCTAGTCCAAGGACTTTCGGAGCCATAGGTAACGCGTTCAACCTCACCCCACGGGTGGAGCTCCCTGATCAAGTCACTTTGGAGCTATTGCAATGACCTCGTTTTATGTTGATAAGGGCCGAATTAGGGCCAATCACGTTGATTTTGAGCGTGCCGCCAAGCTCTTGGCTGGAGTAATTGACGAGATGAACAGCCGGGCATTGGCGAAGAGCTCGGCTGTCACGGTCGACAAGTCCCATTCGCTGGATCTGTTGGCCACTATCTTGGGCACCACCAGCTATGCCGACGTCAGAATCGCGGCCAATGACCCCGATACCAGGCATTGGACGCAGTCCATGCTGGAGGATCACGTACAGAAGGAGTCACGGACTTCTGGCGAGTGCTTCCCTCGCTTGCCGCCGAAATACGGAAAGAAGTGGCAGGGGCAGGTGGTTCGCGCCTTCCTGAGCGCACTCAGCGCGATTAAACGCGGCCATCCCGAGTTCATCGCTCTTGTCGGAGGGGAGGGCTCGGGGAAGAGCATTCTGGCTAAGAACATGGTCTTTGAGAAGGGCGGGTTCTGGATCGATGCCAGTGTTAGCAATATTCGGCAGGCAACTAGGCCGCTCAAAGAGGGCGAATTGCTGGTACTGGATGTGCCGGCTGCCACCTACCGCGAGGCCACGACGCGTTGGGGAAAGCCTCTGTCCGCTGAGTTCTCTGGCCTGAGCTCCCTTTTTCAGGTTGCTCCATCACTGGAGATCTATCGTAAGCGGCGCAGGCAGAGTTTCTCGCTGAGTTATATGGATCACTACATGAACAGTCGGGCGGAGTGGGTCTCGAAAAACCATCAGGCCACGCTGGTGATGTGCTTCCCCGACGCGGACAGTGTGCGGGAATGGATGGAGTGCAACTTGGTAGTTGGCTATCACCCGACGCGGAACTGGCGCCAAGCTCACGTCATCGACCTGGACAGGATGGAGGCATACACCATTGAGGGTCGAAGCCTCAAGGATGAGCGGGAGCTCGCTGAACAGAGTTCGTAGGCGATAGGCCGGCGGCCACGGCCGCCGGTCTTCGGACGCCGTTGAGGCGGCCAAAGCTTATATCGGGAGGCATGGCCTTGGTAGCAGGGGCACCTCGCCGGATCCGCGTGAAGACTATCGTGCTTTCTGATAGCAGTCGAAGCGCCGTACAACAGCCGCATTTTGTGCGGCAGTCTGTGCGGCGTCTCTCTTCGACGTGGGCTGCAAGGGCGGGCAACTCAATCCGCCATGGCTCCTGGATCGGTATTGAAGCGACTAGTGCCCTCGGCCGCATCGCCGAGGGAGCAGGCAGCATCCCATACCAGTACCGCCCCGTGCGGGGCGGCATGGTTTGGATGTAGCGCAACCACCTAGTGGCAGCGGCTGCTCACTCCAGCCCCGGAGTCGCGCGATCTTGGTTTGCCGCTTCATTGTCAACAGGGCCAGCCAGAGGGGCTGCTGGCATCAGGGCTGCCGGCACTCGAGGCAGTCCAGAACGATGGCTGAAAGCCGCGTATCGCTGCGTGACTCGAGTAAGGAATGGAGGAAGCATGCGTCCGACCCGGGCTTCCGCCAGCTCGGCGAAGGGGCGCACCGTCAGCGATTTGAACTTGAATGCAATGGTCCTGCCTTCGTGCAACGCGAAGACGAGAGACTCAACATCAGTCTCTAGGAAGTTGCCCAGTTTATGCTGGGCGAGCTGCATGAGTTTATCTGGACCGAGGATATTTCCCTTTACCAAGTGCATGTTGGTATCGGGCTTCTTACCTCTGGGAATGCAATCACATGCGGCACGCACATTGAGGTAGTAATGCGCTGGCGCGTTATTGGGATTGTTCTCGATATAGAACAAGTCGCCTGTGCTGAAGCTGCCGGGGTCAAGCAACCCCGCTGGCAGAAGTCGTTCGGCTTGGAGGACTTGATGGAGCGCTCGCTTGTAGCGCTCGCCGTTTGCACCAAAATGTTCCACTGCCTTATCGGTGAACTCATCGAGATCAGCGGTGAGCGGCTGCATGCGACCGCTCACTAGCCTTGTGATCAGTTCACCAAGCTCGGGGCCGGGCGGCACCTCGTCCTCTTTGAACCCATTCCAGAAGATCACCGGCCAGTACTTGTTCTGGTCGTGGAACTCGGAGAACAGTTGGTTGATCGCCTGAGTCTGGTTGCGCTCCCATTCTTTGAGTACCAATGCCGATGGAGTCTGCTTGATCCACTCATCCAGCACATCATAGAGGTTGGCGCCGACATCAAGCTTGCTCTTTACCATGATGTGAGAGCCGCTGTCTTCGCCGATCAAGCCAGCGGTGGTGAGCGCGTCGGTCACTTCCGCGACATCATTATTAGTAAAAATAAAGACGGGCGCGTGCCTGCGCTCGCGGAGCTTTTGCAGGAAGGCGATGTTCTCCGCTTCGTGATCAGGAGTAAGGCCCCCCATGTCAAGTCCGCGAACGGTGAAATCCGGCCTGCCTTGATCCTCGTCGGCTTCAGCTTCTTCATCAAGCTTGGAACCATGAAGGTTCCAGTCCAGGACGAAAAATGCCGCATTGGCAAAGTTATCAATTTCCTCATCGCGTGATGGAAGCTCCGTTAGCTTCACCGCGTGGCCGCCTGCGTCTTCGATGGCCTTCAGAATGGCCTCAATTCCATCCACGCCACGCTTTGGCTTGTGGACAATGCCATCATCAATGACCACTGCAATGCCTTTGAACAGCCCCTGTGATACGGCCGGAGCCGGATCCTGTCGAACAGCATTCATCGTTCCTATTCCTTTACAAACGAGATCGTAAGGTTGGCGCCAGGCAGAACCTTCTGCTTGGGCTCGGTCACTTCAATGGTGTACTCATGCCGCGCGAGAAGTTGACGTGCAATGTAGAGCCCGAGTCCTCTCCCATCCTCGCCCTTGCCGGAGAAGAACGGCTGGAAGATGTAGCCAAGATCATCGTTCCTGAAGCCAGGACCACTGTCAGCGAAAATGAGGGAGCCGTTGTCCCCGTTCAGAACGACAGTGATGTTCCTGGGCGCGTCTCGTCCCTCGAGCCAATAGCACGAATTGTCGAACAGGTTCAGGAACACCTGCAGAAGAACCGCATCGGTGGTGTTGGCCATAAGCGGTGAGCCCAGCGCTTGCACGTCATAGGTGATTCCACGCTTCTTCATTAGGCTTCCGTAAAGCCTCTGTACTTTGGCAAGTACATCCTCCACCCGGATCTGCTTGCGCTTCTGCTTGGTAGAGCGGAAGAGTCGCTGCATCTCTGTCATGGCGCCTTCAACGAAGGAGATCATCCCTCGAAGTGAAGTTAGCTCCTTGGCTAGATGCGAAGCCGATACGGGTCTTCCGTCACGCGTGAGTTCCATAAGGTCATTGATCAGCCGATACATAGATCCGATGCTGAGCATCAAATCATGCGACGCTGCTTCTACGGAAAGACCTACACCTGCGAGATGCTCGGTGTCCTCGGCTCGTTTAACCAGGTATCGGCGTTCGGAGAAGTAGTTTCGCTTTGCTTCATCGAGCCGATCATTTGCTGTGCTTTGATCGTTCTCTGCAATGGCTTCAGATAGCTCGTTGAGGCTTCGTTCAACGGCATTGGTCGTGAAAGTCTCGATATCCTCTGAGGTCTTCTTGATTCGGACTAGTTTGTTGTACGGGTCCGCGCGAACCCACGCGAGGAAGATCTGAATGAGTGCTCGAAAATCATCGGTGGCTTCCCCGACTTCGACGAGGCCTTCGCGGCTGGTCTTGTCCCTCAGGTTGGGATTTCCTTCCTGGGTGATCTCGACGACGCCAACTGTCTGGTCGTTGCTGAAGAACTCGCTTGCCTTGACCGTGCCGCGACGCACATCGATCATCAGCCAATCATCGCTGGGATCGCCGTATGGATACACCCGAATCCCGTCTCGGTAGAGATAGATCCGATGCTCTCGAATCAGCTCCTTGTCCGCCTTGGTCAGTAGGTGATGTTCCGCCGCGTCACTAGCAAAGTTGAAGATATAGAACTTGAACTTGAAGGATCCGCATGCGGTCGAACGGCCCGCAAGCTCGTTAGGACGCTTGTCGGGCATATAGGTGTCGCGGTAGATCTTCAATCCGGTAAGAACCGGGTCAAGTAGGCTTAGGTGCTGGTGCTTGTCATTGATCGAGAAGTCGAACTTCTTTCCGAGCTCGTCATACTCACCCTCGATTCGGAAGACCGTCTTTTCTTCCAGAAGTGTCTGAATGACTTCCTCGTTCTCGCTATCAAAGGACTCGAGCGCGTCGTCTCGGTAGATGTAAACGCGGAAGTCATCCCGCTTTGTCTTCGCAGATCTGACAGAGGGGGGGCTCGAGCCGTCACTGGTGATAATTCGATCAAAGATCGACTGCAGGCGGCCAATGTCACGATGAACCTGCTCAACTCGGCCTCGTGTCCACGAGCCAAGCAAATGCGAGATCTCCAGCCTCGTTCCCTGCCTCCGCCGGGGAACCGTCGCGTCACCGAGCTGAACACGACTGCGGTCGATCTGTACCGCTGGATCTGTTTCGCTGAGGGTCATCCTCAGCTCATCTAGAAACAGCCCCTGATCATTGTCCAAAAAATCTTCGTCGTACGAGGAAACATCCAGCTTCAGGGTCAATTCCGACGTGGAGCCCTTCGCCCGTGTAGTCATCTCGACACACTTGCCCAGTTTCAGGAGAGCGAATCGACCAATTCCCTTCTCGCCCTGAATGATTCGGCCGGCCTTCGTTGTCTTGCGTTGACGCTTCTTCTCGACCAGCTTGCCGGGTGTGGCTGGATTGACCCAGTGATTCTCAATGGTGTCTCGGCTCATGCCGACGCCATCATCTTCGATGATGATCTTTGCGTCGGCGCCGATGCCCTGGAAGTCCTTGTTGAAGTTTTGGAATGTCAGCTTCACCCAGCTCGCGTCCGCGTCATAGGCATTCTTGATGAGCTCGACGAGGGCTACGCGTTCGTTCTTGATGAGCTGATCGCCGAGCATCGTGAGCAGGCGCGCATAGGGGCGGAACTTCAGGGGCTTAGCTTTGGTTCGTTTCATCGGTGGGCCATGAGCACGTACTCGTGCGAGTAGATGTGATTGGATGTACGAGTCTTACTGAACTTCCCGCTGGGGGTTCGATAGGGCGTAGCCGCCTTGTTGGAGATCGTGCGTTTGGTTGCACGAATCATCGAGAACCCTGCCCGCAGTAGAGACTCAGTTAGGTGGCTAGCATTGTCGACATCAACGCCGCGATACTGTGTGTTGCCAATGACGAACATGGCGATGCCACCGGGGCGGACCAACCGCTTGGCCCGTACGGCAATGGCCTGCATGTCGATGAAGTAATTTGCTACCGACTGTGCCGCACGTCTGTCCTGTTCATACAGTGAAAAGACGGTCCTGGTGGCAGTGCGGTTGAGATCTCTGATGCCTTTAGCCAATCGGAAGTCATGTTGAGTGCTGCCAATGGATCCTTGGCGCAGTAGACGATGATCATCGGTATAGCCTAGAAACAGCGATGAAAGCTGGTGCAAGTCAGCATATTCGTAGGACGTCACGTACGGGGGACTCGACACGAGAACGTCCACTCCGCGCTTGGGGAGATTGATGTTCAGCGCGCTGCCAAGCTCAATCACGGCATTGGGACTGCGAGAAAGGTCGCCTGCTTCTGCCACTGCCTGGCCAACGCTCAATGCGTGCTTTTCGAACGTTGCGAAGACGTTTGGCGGGATCTTGGACATATCAAGCGTAGGCTTGATTGCTCGAACTTGCCACTGAGAGCACGGCTTGAGAATTGCCGAGAAAGTGCATAGCAGGGCGTCTTGCAGAGGCGACGACTGAGGTGCAATGGCTCGGATGCCATTGAGGATCCGCGCTAAGTCTGCAAACTGCTCAGGCCTGAACCAACGATCGAGCCGTTCGCGAGCCGAGCGCGCTAACAGGACGTCCGGGCGAGCCTTGCGAGCCCTGCGCAATACTCTGCGAACAGCTTGGTCAAACTCCAGCGGACAGATGTCTGCACTTTTGGCCCTGGCGATGAGGGTCGCCACGGGGTTGATGTCGCAGCCCCAAAAGGCCAAGCCCATGCGGCGTGCCTCATGGGCCACGGTGCCACAGCCGCAGAAGATGTCACCAACGGACCTTACGCGGACGCCTTCTCCGGTCGCGTAATTGATAGCTCGCTCGGCCAAGAAGGCGGGGAACTTGGCCGGATACGGATGTATACGGTGCATGCGAGGCTCTTTGGTCGCATGCGTGTCCCAGTCTGTGTCTATGGGGGCCGCAAGCAATGAGCCGTCCCACAGTTGTCCAACATCCGTGATTTCCACGAACTGCCTATCCATAGCTACTTCCCCTATAGGTTGATCCTAGGCCAAAAATCGCCTCTTGCATACTATGCATCGGATGCATATCATCCAAAGTTATGCAGCCCGCCCCTCCTTCTGCCACCGCTCAGCTGGTGAAGTCGTCCCGAAAGAGCTTGGGCCTCAATCAGTCGGATTTTGGCGCTCTAATCGGCAAGTCCCAAGGTGTTGTTTCTCGTTACGAGAAGGGTGAGGTTGCTCCGCCAGGTGACGTGGCTATGCAGTGCGTGAATATCCTCGCGGGGGCGGGCGAGCTGACAGTTGGGCCGACCGGCTCTCTGGACGAGTTGGTGGCTGTGTTGGAGGGCGCTCTTGCGCTGGCCCGCTCGATTAGGGATGGCCAGAGGGGTCTCACCTAGAGCGACCGTAAAAGCGATAATCCCCTTCTGCCAAGGCAGGCTCGAGACCTCAACTAATGCAAACCCGCACCGTCCACCCATTCCCCGCCCGTATGGCACCTGAGTTGGCTCTCAACTCTTTGGCATCGTTGCCCACAAGTAGCGTGGTTCTGGATCCAATGGCTGGATCAGGTACGGTACTTCGCCAGGCCCTGTCGTTGGGCCATAGCGCTATCGGCTTTGATATGGACCCACTTGCCGTCCTGATGAGCCGTGTATGGACGTCTCAGTTCGATGGTCAAGCTGTAAACGAGGAACTAGCTTCTGTTCTTGAGGAGGCGAAGGCGGTGGACCTTCGTCGAGTGCGATTGTCTTGGCAGGACGAGGAGACCAAGGACTTCATCGCCTACTGGTTTGGTCACCCGCAGCGGCTGGCGCTGACACGCCTTGCAGCCGTGTTCGACCGGCGCCGTAGGACAATTCGATCGCAATCCCGTCGCATGGCGCTGGATGTCCTGCAGATTGCTCTCAGTCGCATTATTGTCACAAAGGAGCAGTGTGCTTCCTTGGCACGCGACACATCTCACAGCAGGCCGCACAGGGTGGCCCTCGTTTCATCTTATGATGTGGTTGAAGGCTTCAAGAGATCTGCAAGTCAGCTCGTCACTAGACTTTCTGCGAATCAAGCTGCCAACCACGAGAGGGGCAAGGTCACAGTGTCTCTGGGTGACGCAAGGGCCATTGATCTCAAGGAGGGCAGCGTTGACGCGATCATGACCTCGCCGCCCTACTTGAACGCAATTGATTACATGCGTGGTCACCGGCTTTCGTTGGTATGGCTTGGCCATAGCCTTGCCGAGCTACGGGGTATCCGATCCACTGCGATCGGGGCCGAGCGTGGTTACGACGCTCAGTGTTCAGTTGCGGATTCGATCGCAGCGGCCATGTGTGACTTGGATCGTCTGGATCCCAAGCAGCGCAAGATGGTAATCCGGTATGCCGGCGACATGGAGCGAATGATGTTCCAGGCCCGCCGAGTGTTGCGCAAAGGTGGAACGGCTACCTATGTACTTGGCAATTCCTGTCTAAAAGAGGTTTTCATCCGTAACTCGGACGGTGTGGCCAAGGCTGGAATCCATGCAGGTCTTACATTGATTTCTGTTGCTGAGCGCGATCTTCCTGCAGCGAGTAGATATCTTCCTATGACGAAAACGGGAAGCCTTTCCAAACGAATGCGCACCGAGACAATTCTCACTTTCGCTAGGGAGTAGTCGTGCCTGCGCCAAGTGCGGTGCGACTGGAAAAGTCTGGCTCCAAGGGGAAGAGGGCGCTCAGGCCGGTAAGCGGTGTCTTCTATCTGCTACCACAAGAGGCGAGTTCCTCTAGCCATGCCCAATTGTTGGTAGCGGAGCATGCGACGTACACCATTGGAGGCGGATTGGCAGGGGCCGGATCACACGAGTGCTAGCATCATCGCCCGGGGCCTTCTAGGCGGTGCCGCCTGGTGGCATCACAAGAAGCCGCTGAGATCCGGCAGGGCGGCGAATGGCATATCGATGCTCGGTGCAGTTTTTGGCTAACTGCGCGGCGCCGTGAGCACTCAGAGCGGTTTAGTTCGGAGGGCGGGATTCAGGCAGGAGATCGGCCTGCCTCTACTCTTCCTTGGGGATTTCAATGTCGGTCGAACACGGTCGCACCTGGAGGAGAGCTTGTGTCTAGTGGCTACGCAGCCGTGTCCCTAGGAGACATCATTGCAGCACTGTCTGCACTAATCGCGTTCAGTTCTGGGATCGTCGCCTATTTTTCAATCATTGTTCCGCGGCGGACCCAGAAGAGCCGGGAGATGCGCGATCAGGCAGTCCTGTCATTGGATCGCGCTTTCCAGGTGCTCGCAGGTAGTTCGGCGTCTGGCGAGCCGCCGGCGGCTGATCGACTGTCCTGGCTCACGGCGGCCCGTCTCCTCATTCAGTATCAACGACTTAAGAGCAGGGTCGTGCTTGAGGAGCACAAGTTGGTTCTAGACGAGCAGGAGGAGTATTGGAGGCATCGCTTCTACCTTTTGCTTCAACCAACTTCTAGAGTAGGTGCTTCGTACTTCCACGGGTCGAATGGACGGGTGGGAATCTACCCGGATTCGGCGGTCGTCATCTATCGCTTTGTATGTTGGCCTGAAGGTAGGCCTGATCCCATTGATGATGCAGTCGGGGACGTGGCCATTGATGAAGCTGCATTTAAGGGTTTCCCGAGCGTACGCGAGTTTCTGGCTGCGTCCCGCAGGCCTAATGAGCCTGAGTAGAAGCCTAGCTTGGGGGCTGTCCCGAAGCGATCATATGGACGAAGTTCGTCGCTAGATTTTTGGCTGTGATGCCTAGGAAATCGTCTGAGGCTCTGCCGTCTTCTAGCTTGGTCCGGTCCGAATGACAGGCAGCGATGCATGCTTCTAGCTCGTGGAGAGCCTCGACTGCGAAATCAAGCTGTCCGAACACCTCTGAGATTGCCTGAATCTAGTTCACGGACAGGTAGTGCTGCCAGTTCATTCCTCAGTAATCGTCCAGGGAGAGGTGCCTAGAGTGCTTCGACTTGGTGGCTGTCGAGTCTAGGGTGGGTTCATCGACGACCACTGATACCCACTCGATCAGGGGATCGGGGCCTGCTTGGCGGAGCGCATCCACGTAGAGCGTGTTGTACGCTGCTGCGGCATAAGAGGAGGACAGCATGAACTGCTTTGCCAGGGCGAAGACATCGGACTCGGGTGGTAGCGAGACAGTGATGGATTCGTCAGTTGCGGAATCGGTGTGGCGAATCTCGGTCAAGGCATCCAGCAGGCGTCGACGGAGCGCTTGCTGGAAGGGGCTATGGTCAGGATTGGGATGCTTAAGACCTTCCTCAACTGGTACCCAGGTATCCAATGACCAGGTTGGATTGAGCTTCGGTTGGGTCACGCTGTTGGTGTGCTTCTCCGCCAAGTCGCGCTGATCCGTTTTCGCCTTGGCCATTAGCCGCCGTCGGAGTACTCCACGGCTATCGATTGAGCGACGCCAGAGAGCCCATAGGCTTCCGCCGGTCTGCCATTGCCCGACCTCCTCGAACAGTTCCGAAGCTAGCCCGCTCCGTGCCTCGAGCTTCGCAGCGAGCTGCCAAGAAGTGGCGAGCATCGGCGGGTCATGTATCGTATGGCCTGCGGTCGGCAGCCCCAACCACTGCGCGAGCACAGCGAAATCGCACAGGCCTTCTCTGAGCTCCTCGGGGACAGCTAGAACGCACTTTCGCACCATGTCGATCTGCTGCGTTCCCTGCTGGTAAGCCGCCTGCGCTGCGTACAGGGCCCACATAGGGCTGGCCATTGCTTGCTCGGGTGAAGGCACTGCCACGTTCCGGCCAGCAGCCAACTGCATCCGTGCCGCTTCCGTCGCAAGCCCGATCGGATCGAGCAGCAGTGACGCGCTCCCCGTCCGGACCAGATGGATAGAGGCAGTTGCCAAGTCCAGCGCTAGTCTGCCGTCGCCGTCTGCCCCCGGTAGCGTTGACGGAGCGGCGGCACAGTCGAGATAGACTTCGGTGCGCCATCCTGGGATTACAGGGACGACCAATCCATCCTCAGTCGCCTCGCTCGAGGGTGAGGTAGTTCGTAGAGCGAGGCTGCCGGGAGTTACTGCCGTCTTGACATAACCATAGCCGTGCAAATCATCCGCTCCTTTCTGGACGAAGCGCCTTTCCCAAATTGATCCCACGAGGGAACTGAGACTCCAACGCTGCCACGGGAGTTCGGCATCTGTCGCCCTGTTTGGGTTGAGGCTAGAGTCACGCGCGAATACAAAGACTTCGCCGCTCTCGCCAAGATCGCCGACCTGCTCCACGGAAACAACGGAGTATCTGGCGGCAAGGTCGGCGTGATACTCGTGCGCATTCGAGGTCCCGGCGACGGGAGCGGCTGACGAGAACTGCGGCTCGGGTAACAACTCGTCGAGAGGTGCATCCGTGACGATGAGCAATGACTGCATCGATGCTGGGCCGATGCGCACCAGGGTTTTGTAGAGTCCTTTGGGCAACAACAGGGAGACTGTTCCGGTACCGATGCCGACGCGGGCGTAGCTTGCATCGAGTACCGTAATCTCCGCATTGGGGTTAGCCGTCCTCAACATCACTTGTTGCGGCGCAACCTCTTCAGCCGGCAAGGCGGGCATAAGAGTCGGTATGGCAATGGGGCAGGGGCCGCCTGCAGAAGACGACTTCGGGTAAGGTACCTCGAAGGCGATGTCGGGTTGATCTCCTGGTGTGAGCACAAGGTGCAGCCCTGGCGCCAAGTCCACGATGGGGGACTCGAAGCGGAGAAGATCGCTACTTCGTAGCCACCTGCCTTCAACCGTGCTCATGGGGGCTGTGGGCTGGGAGGGAGCGCTATCTGGAGCAGGGCGCCGATCTATGTAGGCAGACTTGGAAATGACGCGGCTCAGGTCAACGGCGACCCGGTGAGAAGAGGTGAGCGCTGCGGCCGATGCGGAATGCCGATAGAGCCTAATCCGCTTCTGCGAGGCCGGAATTAGCGGAGGCGTATATCCAGTTTCTTGCTCGTAACGATCGGCCCAGAGCACCTGGAAGTGGTCCGCGACGCTACGATCAGTGACCCAGCCATCCGCGTCCGGTGATGCGGTGCGCAGGGCTTCTAGCAGAACGCTAGTGAAAAGGCCTCGGTACTGGCCGTTCTGGCCGATATTGCGCTCAAAAGACTGGCGTCCGCGCGGCGCACCATAGGCCTGAAACAGTCGCACATCTGCGGTTCGTTGACGATCTGGTGGGGTCCAGGTTGGCTCAAGCACTTGGCTAGCCTTAAGTACGTCCTGGCAGCAGTCCGTTACAAGAATTATTTCATCGAAAAAACCCGCGCTGGCAATTTTCGACGCATACCGCAGGACGGCGATATGCGCCGTGTCACCGTTCTGCGCGACGGCCGAGAACAGTGCCGGATCATGGATCATCGAGCCGGCGGTGAAACCGTGTCCGGCAAAGAAAAGATACAACCGCTGCCCAATACGGTCCTGCCATCCTGTCTGGGTACGTAGCCAGCGATTGAGGGCCTTCTTGAGTTCCGTCTCGGTAGGATTTGCATCGTCAGGGGTCGCTGCCACGCCATAATCCCGCGACCGGATGACTTGGATGTGCTGGGGGGCGAGGTCGCCGTACTTCGGGTCGAGCAGCCATTGCCGGAACTCGTCGCCATCGTTCTCGGGCCCATGGAGGTCGCTTAGACCGGGATAACGATTAATTGTGAGCACTATTGCATAGTGATCATCGCGCGGCATATCCGCCTTTCTCCTTGGTAGGCAGTGGGGGGGGCTCCGGTATGTCACCAGCCGTTCAGGACACTCTCGACACTGAGCAGTGTGTCTTCGTCGTCGTCGAATGCTCCGTGATCAATGCTTGCGCTGTTCAAGCCCGCCGTTTGTCCTTGGGACTTCGACCAAACTGCGCGGTTCGGCGCAGCTCGCATCCACGCACGTACCGCCGCAATCTCTGGAAAATCCTTGTCGGAATAGATGTGGTTCCAAGCGAAGAAGCGTTCCATGCCGAGCAGTGGCATATCTGGTTCGTCTACGAGAGTTCCGTTGGAACTGGTACGCGATTCGAGGACACCAGACACCAGATAGAGAAGGGAGCTGGGATAGATGAATCGTTTCCAGTCCTGACCGTTGGACAGCTGAGAGTCGTCGCCCACGACCTGATCGTCCCGCTCGAACTCATCACGCATGCCAAACATGCGGAAATGACGAATGCGGTCGCTATGATGGACAATTGTGGTGGCAAAACGCTCGTAGGTGACCGCGGGCGCCAAGAAAACGATGTCGAATACGATCTCGGCTGGTAGGAGCTTTGCGGCCTTGTCGAGCCAGTTGGCGATGTAGACGGCGCCCGTACTATGGCCGACCAGGGTGATCCTCGACAACAGTGGCTTGGAAGCATGGGCTGCGCGCAGCCGTTCCAGGAGCGCGGTTCCGGCACACAGATCAGTGCTGTCTCCGAAAGCATCGAGAGTGTCCTGCTTCATGCGGTTCCATTGAAGCGCCTTGCCCCATTCATTGAGCCCGCTTCCGCCGAAATGGACACCACGCAGTACTTCCTCCACCACCGTGGCATACAGGCCATGATCGCGTTGATCTGCGTACCGACGCAAAATGCCTTGCAGGATGCGCTTCACCAGAAGGGCAACTTTGAACCAGACGATCGGCCCGCGCGCACCCTGTGTCCCAGATACCTGCGTCGCCACCGCCTGTGAGAACGCGGTGTCTCTAAGGCTCATTCCCTCCCCCACGAACGCGCCACCTGTCTTGTCGGCAAGCGGGGAAAGGGTGTGCATGGCGTTCGCAAATTCGCTATCAGTTTGAAGATCAGCCTCGATTTCGTCGTCGTCGACCATCTTGATCGCCGCTCGTGCAACTGAGTGACCCACGATAGGCTTGAAATCGCGGTATGGCACGTGATGGCGACTGGGATCGTTCCAGTAGGTATCAATCGCTTGGCGGACCTTCTCTGCATCGACGGTGCCTGGGGCAATACTTCGGGCGCCATCGCTTCCTCCCAAGTGACGGAGAGCGTACTCCAGCGCTTTGCGCACCAGATTCTTGAACACTGGCTCACCTGGCAATTCGCGCAGGTTGTTGCGGATCGCTTCGACGAAGCCCGACTCCCACACGGAGAATACCGGGTAGGCCGATTGAGAAAATCGCTTACTAAGCCGCTCGGCAATACCTATGCCCGCCGCCTTGTCGACCAGCCCCCCGTGGTAGTAGAGCAGCAGATGACCACGTCCGTCCTCTCGCAGTGCAGTGACGATAGCGTCGATATCTTCAGGCTTCGTATCGGTTCCGGTGCCGATGCGGCCGTTGCGACTGTGTATTTGATACGGACCGCCCATAGCTACCCCCGCCCCGCGCGACCAAGTTTATGCCAGACCCAGAGTGCCATGAGTTCTTAGAGCGGGCAATTGGCCACCCGCTAGGCTGAAATGGGCTACTGGTGATTTGACTAATCGGAGGGTTCGGGGCGGTTTCTCCACCAGTGTACTGGTCGGGGGGAGCACCTCGCACTCGGCATCCGATAGAGCCCTAGGGCCGGCGGGGGGGGGGGGGGGGGGAGCGATCGGTCACGGCCGGGACTCTATGTTATTTGCTATGGAGCCTACTCGGGACCTACGGCCGTGAGCGCTACCGGGACCCGGCGGTCGACAATTCCGAGCAGATGGCTGGCCAGAATGATCATCTCGACCGCCTCCGAAGCGGTGATCTCTACCGCACGGTGGCTGGACGGATTTTTGTAGGACCCGATGGCCCCTGCCATCAGGTGCTGCAATGCCTCTTGCTCGCCGCGCGGCAGCCTGATGTCAGTTAGGGGGCCGGCGGATGTCTTGTCTGTCTCTGGCCTAAAGGCCTTCCGCATCAGGTCCATGCCGATGTCAGTCTGACTAAATCCTCCCGCTCGCCGTACGGCGATCTCAAGCTCCCTGAAGCTCTGGAATACCGACGTCTCGTAATCGCCCCGAAGAAACGTACCCCAGACTCTCTCGGCAATAGTCGGGTGCAGTGCCCCGCGCGGCAGTAGGCTCGCGGACCGATGCGCTGAAAAACTCTCTGCGTTCGCCGCTGCACGGCCACGCTTGGTGATGTAGTACCAGTTGTTGTGATCAGGCTCCATGGCTAGGAAGCCTTCGCGCTGAAGCCACATCCAGGCCTCGATGAGAGCTCGACGCGCGGCTTCCTGTTGCTCTGGTGGATAGTTGGCGACTGCATGCGGCGATGCGAAGTTGCCAGGAGTCATTTCGGTGCGTTCTGCGGTAGTGAGATAAGCAAGAACGACGCCGCCGAGCTCTTCAGGCTCAAGTCCTAAGATCGCTTCTGCATCCGGATATTGATGGCTGAACATCGATGTGCTCCTAATGTTGGTAGCAATGATGCCCTTTCCGAACGTTAGGCGCGAAGCGGTAATCTGTTGCAGGGCCCACTGGAAGAGGACCACGGCCGTCTCCAAGAGGCCGCGGAGGGTCTACGTAGTTTCACCGAACGAACTTGCGTTATAAGGCACTCCCGAGATCTGCCAGCTCGCCGACGTATGCGACGGCGCTCACCGGTCCAGGCAGTCCACCTTGCGGTCGAATTCGGTGCCAAGGGCGACCGAGGTAATCGCGAGGATCGTGCCTTTTCCAGCACGGAGCGCAAACGGCACACTCAAGCGACTCATGTCTGCGCCGGTTCGGGCCAGGCACTTGAGGGAACGTCCAGTCTGATGCACTCGTTACGCGGCAGTGCCGACAGGGTTAGGCCCAGAGCGACCTCGGCACCACACGATGCTCCGCAGGAGGCACTGAGCGTAACTGCGGATTCCGCCAGGATCTCTTCGACTCGCACTGTCGCTACCATCGAGAGCTCGCCGTTCGTCTCGCGCGACCAGTCCAGCGGAGTGTTGGCCTGCAAGGCCACGGCGGCGGGCGCCCGGAAGCTGAACTGGCGTGCGCCTGCCTGCACATCCGAATTGATCGCGATCATTGCCAGTGACTGCTCGGCAGTCGCTGCATTGGGATGCACGACATCGATTGATTCGCCATTGGCGGCAGTCAGGCGCAACATCAGGCCGGTGCCAGCGGCACCACGAACGAACAGGGGCTCACTACCCGCGGCGTCCGGATCAATTCGTTGTTCCCCACGGCCAAGATGGCTGCGATCAAAACCCAAACAGACGCGCGAGCCAGGCGACAAGTGCATTGACACGCACCGATCTCCTCGCCATAGCTACTCCTGCGGCGCCTCGCGTCTCAGGCTGACCTTCGACCGTCCGGTGGACAGGCGCTGGGTCAGCGCTGGTCCGGGTATCTAGAGGAACGATGGAGGCGAACCCCGTCCACAATCACCTTAATCAGCGACAGAAGGATTGTGAAAGAAGAGGCCGAAAAAACTATGTTTACGATATTTCCTTGAGCAAGGGCCGCCTTGAACACAATGATTGAGAGTATCGCAATATAGAGCGCGGCAGTGGTTGCTACATAAACGTTCTTCATCTCAAATATCTCAGCTCTTTGTACCCCTTCTCGCGATTGCGAGAAGGGGTAAGGGGCAAATTTAAGCGCTCGCACTCAGCACTACAACGAGGGCAACCACTCCGGAGATCGTCGCGGCAATCTTTGCACCTTTCATAATGGCCTCGCCTACTGCTTGGCCATCTGCTGCACCGGCGGCTCGAGTAGCTTCGCTACCACCAGAAATCCACATCACCTCTTCTGCGGTCATTACGCGCATATCACTCTCCTTGTTGAATTCTATGAAGCAAAAGATTCACTCAGGCTTCGTTCCACATTCCCTTGAGAACCCCGCCCACAAAACCGGCGGCATAGTCAACCGCATCGCCGACTGCCGTGGCGGCGTCTTGTACCGCCCCGATCGCACCATTGATGGCATTAATCGCGCCGCCTGCAGCACCAGCGCTTCCCGCATTTCCATTGAGACTTCCACCAGACACGGAAACCATCTCTCCAAGATTCAGTTCACGCATGTACAACTCCCTATGTAAATGTGCACAGAGCCCCTGTGCCGAGGTCTGGAGCATCCCCAGATACAATGCAAATTCAACTGGCAGCCTGCCAATAGCGGTGATAGTGGTGACCGGATAGCTCCCATCGGCCCGACATCTACATCCACAGCTACATCAATTATCAACAACTATTCCTAGGCATCGTTTGACAGAACTTCGATGGCCTAGTGTCCTGAGCCCCCTTAGTGAGCGAGATGGATAGCATTCCTGCGTTGTTGCGTCAATAGCCTTTGGCATCAGAGTTACGGAAGCTCGCAATTTGCCGCATGTCCGTGCGTCTGATTTCCCGCTCGCAACGCACTGCCCTTGCAAATGGCTATTGCGATCTCCGACCTTCTCTGTGTATGAATAGAGCCCAGTGGAGATCGGGCTGTCGTCATCTTCCTTCAATGCCTAAGGGGCTACCTAGGCTCCTCATGCGCTTGGCGACCAAACGGGAAATGTTCAGGGATGGATGAAATTTTGCAGTCAGAAGCCGCTGAGTGCGGCCTCGCTTGTTTGGCCATGATCGCCTCTCACCATGGCAACCGCACTGGTCTACGTGAGCTGCGCCGGCGGCATTCGCTGTCTCTCAAAGGCGCAACGCTTTCCCAGTTGATGGATATCGCGGCGCAAATGGGTTTCATATGCCGTCCGCTGCGATTAGATCTGGAGCACTTGGCGGAGCTGAAACTTCCGTGCATCCTGCATTGGGACCTCAATCACTTCGTTGTACTCACACGTGTCCGGAAGCGCCACGTCACGGTCCTTGATCCCGCATTTGGAAAGCGCGTTCTGGCCTTGGCGGAATTTTCGCAGCACTTCACGGGCATTGCGCTGGAGCTCAGCCCCGGCGCTGATATGAGTCCATCAGCGCCACCGCCCGCGATTGCAATTTCAGAGTTAACGGGAAGAGTTAGTGGTCTGTGGCGCGCACTTGGGCTCATTCTTCTTCTATCACTGGCTCTGCAGGTGTTTGTGCTGCTGGCGCCCTTCTTTATGCAGTGGATCGTCGATCAGGTGTTGATCGCGGCAGATCGCGATCTGCTGACGGTGCTTGGCATCGGATTTGGCTTTGCAGTGTTGTTGCAGATCGGAATTGGTATGGTGCGAGGGTGGGCTGTCATCCATCTCTCCAGTCGACTTGGACTGCAATGGACGGGGAATGTCTTCAGCCACCTGATTCGACTTCCACTTGATTTTTACGAGAAGCGCCATCTGGGCGACATCACCTCACGCATGGGCAGCGTGCAGGCTATCCAGCGCACCCTTACCACAAGCTTTGTGGAGGCACTGATTGATGGCCTCATGGCGGCCGTGACGCTTGGCATGATGCTGCTCTATAGCTGGAAGCTTGCATTGTTGACGCTGCTCGCCGTCGGCCTTTACCTGATTGTGCGCACCTTGGCATTTCGTACGCTTCGTAACGGCACTGAGCAGCAGTTGATCGCATCTGCGCTTCAGCAGAGCCATTTGATGGAGACCATTCGGGGCGTGCAGTCCATCAAGATTGCGGGCAGGGAAACTCTGCGCCGCTCGGGCTACTACAATCTGATGAATGCAACAGTCAATCGCGACGTTTGGCTCGCGCGAATCGGGCTGGCGTTCAATAGCACCAGTCAACTCATCTTTGGTATAGAACGCATAGCAGTCATCTGGATCGGAGCCATCTTGGCGATGCAGAACGTCTTCTCAGTTGGCATGCTCATCGCTTATCTCGCCTACAAGGATCAGTTCGCTCAAAGGATCAGTGGTCTGATCGACAAATGGATAGAGTTCCGCATGCTTAGGCTGCATGGAGAGCGGCTATCTGACATCGTGCTGACCGAGCCTGAATCTATTGGAGAGAGTGCTGCCGGGGTGGGCCTGCCGGCCGAGTTGCGTATTGAGGTGGAAAACCTGAGCTTCCGCTATGCGCCAGGGGAGCCGTGGGTGATTCGCAACTGCAATTTGTCAATCGAGCCCGGAGAGTCGGTCGCAATTGTTGGGGCATCTGGATGTGGGAAGACCACACTTCTAAAGCTATTGCTTGGCCTCTTGACGCCAACCGAAGGACAGATTCGGGTTGGCGGGGTTCCACTGCAGAAGATTGGAATGGAGCACTACCGCCGCGTCATTGGTGCCGTGATGCAGGATGACCAGCTCTTTGCCGGGAGCATTAGCGACAACATCAGTTTTGAGAATGAAAACATGGACGAGTATCGCGTTCAGGAGGCGGCCAGGCTAGCGGCAGTGAGCGAAGACATCGCGGCAATGCCGATGGGATACAACAGTCTGATTGGGGATATGGGCACGACTTTGTCCGGCGGTCAGAAGCAGCGAGTGATTCTGGCCCGAGCCTTGTATCGGAAACCCCAGTTGTTGTTTCTGGACGAGGCCACCAGCCACCTTGACGTGGAGCGCGAACGACTGGTCAATGAGGCAGTGCGTCAGCTCGACCTAACGCGCATCATCATTGCGCATCGCCCGGAGACGATTGCAAGCGCAGATCGAGTCATGGTAATGCATGCAGGCGCGATCGTTCGAGAATTGAACCCTTCGGCAAGTCAAGAGAGCGACCGGTCAGTGATCAGTGAGGTGCCTGCATGAACGGGCTCTTTCGCAGGGAAGTTCTTGAAGCGAAGCGCGGGAGCTGGCTTGGAAGCATCTCACTTGCACAGCCCGTGAGGCTGTGGGTGCTCGCAGTCTTAGCGGCCACTTCTGCTGCCGTCGTAGTAGGCTTTCTCATCTTTGGGGAGTACACCCGACGCTCCAGAGTTGAAGGTGAACTGGTTCCGGACTTGGGCCTGTCCACGGTGGTAGCGCCTTCTGCTGGCGTTGTCGCCACGCTGCATGCAGAGGAGGGTGACCGCGTTCAGAGACAGGCGCCATTGCTCTTGATCAACGTGCCGAGAGTCACTGCAGCCGGTGACGATGCGCTTAAGATCATGCGTGAAGGGCAAGAGACTCGGACAGTGAGCTTGGGAACGCTTCAGGATGCACAGGATCGACAACTCCAAGTCCAGCAGCATGGCATCGAGCGGCAGCGCGACGCATTGCGTCGTGAGCTAAAGCAAATCGAAGGTGAGATCCAAACTCGTGGGGAGCAGGTGCGGATTGGCCAGGAAACAGTCCAGCGCTTCCGTCAAGTGGTCGATCAACGCTACGTCAGCTTGATCCAACTTGGCCAGCAGGAGCAGTCGATGTTGGACATGCTCAATGCACAGCAATCTCTACAGCGTCAGGCAACGTCAATGCGTCGCACGCTTGCTCAACTGGAGCAGTCACTTGCGGAGCTTCCCGAACAGCGGCGCGCTGCCCGAGCTATGACCGAACGTGACTTGGCGACGCTCAGCCAGGAGTCCGTTCAGGCAGAGGCCAATGGCGAACTATTGCTGCGTGCTCCGGTCTCTGGGCTGGTTGCTAGTAGATTGGTAGAAGCGGGGCAGGCGGTGCAAGTCGGTCAGCCGATTCTAAGCCTGCTGCCTCAGGGGTCAAAGTTGCGCGCACAACTGTTGGTGCCAAGCGCCGCAATTGGGTTCGTCAAGCCCGGCGATCGCGTGCTATTACGTTACTTGGCCTATCCGTATCAGAAGTTTGGAAGTCACGAGGGCACGGTCATTCGCGTTTCTCGGAGTGCAGTTGCTGCTGCCAATTCCAAGGGGGAAGCGGGGGAGCCCGTCTATCGGGTGCTTGTTTCCTTGGACAAACAAAGTGTTCTGGCCTATGGGGTGCCAGAGGCGCTGCGCCCAGGGATGCGTTTGGAAGCGGACATCATGGGAGAGCGCAGGCGACTGTACGAGTGGGTCCTTGAGCCACTGTACTCGGTAGTGGGGAAAGTAGGAGACTAAGGTCTGTACTCTTCGCGGTCAGCATCCTTGGGGTGCACAGCCTCGGCAACACCCGCCGAACGTCATCCCACTTCGATGCCATCAACACTCAGTCGCCTCCAGAGGACGCAGAAGTACATAAGCGTGCCAGCTTGTTGATGGCGCTTGCCGCATCGGAGGCCTACATCGAGGGCCGCATCACCGAGGCAGCGGGTCAAGCCCTGGGCAAAGATGGAATCAACGGGTCGGATTAGAATCTTCTATATGAACTCGTCAGAGAATGACCTTCTTCTGATTGCGTGGCCAAGATCTTCGAAATTACGTTCAAATCGACGTCTGTGGTGGCTGGTCGTAGAGCAACCATGATGCCGCCAGGGCAAAAGCCCAGCTCAACCTACTCGCAAAAAATGGGGTGACATTTCTCATCGGTCACTCAGGTCCGGTGCCGCCAACCGAGCGCTGATGCGGTTAATCGTGAAGATCTGCGGAAACACATTCGTTTCATCTGCGATCTGGTCGCGGCAACAGACAGCTACCTCGACCGGAAGCTGGGAACTGATTCGGGCATTAGGTTGAGCTGGCACGCAGGCCCTCCAGGTGCTTGGGAAAATTCACGTGAGGCAGGTGCTGACGTCCACGATAGATTTGTTGCGTAGCTAGCTCGTGACATATCGCGGCGCATCTTGAATTTCTCAACCTTGTTCTTGCAGGCTTGACTACAATCTGAGGAGCGGGGCGGCCATTCAGTGTCCGTCTGCGAGCAAAAATATCAGTGCATTGAACGCCTAGTGGCAGGGGGATTAATGAAAGAGGGTCAAGTTAAGAAAATCAGACTCGCGTACGCGTCGTTGGTAGATCGTTTGTTTGGAGATGGCTCCGCCGATTTCGATGCAGCCGCGGGTATCTCTAATAATGTGATAGGAGCAATAGCACATCCGAGCCAATTTGATGCGTTCAAAAGTAATTTTGAAGCGCGCCTACTGCGTCTTCGGGTTGCAGCCGACAGAGATCCGGCGCTCCGTAAGGAAATCCTAGGGGCGGTAAATCGCGTGGCGGGCAGGGAGTGGGACGGCGCTTACGCTGAGCTCTGTGCGCTGGACTATTTCTTGGCAGATTGGGAAATGGAACCGGGCACCGTCGTGCTGGATCGGACCGTGCGGTCGAGTGAGACACTGGCGTCCGAGATGGGAATGACGGATGCAAACCACGACCTTAGTTTTACCAAGCTCGGAGTCTCCGCTGATACCAAGGTTCTATCCGACAAGTCTGGACAGATCTTGGAGGGCATCTTCAAGTCATACCGCGGCGCAAAGAAGATACAGGCATTGTCAATATTGCCGGAGTACGATCCAGCTGCCGATTACAGTCAGTTCTCGGATAATCGCGCGGATCTTCTCAAAGAGTTGATCGACAATGTTGACCCTCACCTGAGGCCAAGACATCTAAGAAGCAAGGTCATCGAAGGCCTTTCCTATAGTTTTGGCTGGGATCCGGGTGTGCAGTTCGCGTGTAGCACGTACTGTCCCCACGAGCACGCAAAGCAACAGCATCGCCTTTTATTTCAGCATGCGAAGAAGTTCTCGCGCAACGAGGCAAGTGTCATCGTCTTTGTTATATTTCCTTGGTTCTCGCAGAAGGTCTATCAGTTTAGGGATGCGACGCACACATTTTTCAAGGAATTCGCAGATAACTTTTTCCATGGATACATTGGTTCCAGCATCCCGGCGTTTGATTTCAATGCAAAGTTCAAGTCAAGTATAAGCGTTGAGGATGTTACCCGGCACCTCTCCGGGGTTGTGTACCTTCAAGACTCCGCCGTACACCCGGGTGGCCCCGATGAACTGGGAATTGAGGCGAGCTATGCGTGGAATCCGAATGCGCGACATCTTCTGAAAGGTCATGAGTTTGAGGCGCGACTGAATCGGAAGGGTGCTGTCGATCTGAGTACGTTCGAGCCGGAGCGCAAGAACGAGAGATGAGCTGCCTTGGAAAAATTGGGTGTGCTGGCTGAGCATCGGGGCGTTCATAATGAAGGTGGCCATGATGTCCTTTCCGCACAATCGATGCGAGCGGCACTGGGTTGTGGATGGGGAGGGGCGCTGGGGGGCGTCTTCACCTTGGTTGTCGGCCTCCTGTTGGCCGTTCGATCACCACCATGGTCGAAGCAAATGCTCTGAACAGCGGGCCGGTTCCCCAGGCGCAGCCCCGAGGATGCACGCCATGCATCTGTTGACGCATCTCATAGTACTTATCACCGGCGGTTGAGGAGTCACATCACGCCCAAGATTGCACATCCATTAGCGGCAAGTGGACCGAGTAGCTTGGTTGCCGTTTCTACGGGGCATCAGTTATTTGACGGCGCGACTGCCTTTTTACTTTCTTCGACGTACTCGCGAAAGCGTGTGCGAGCCAACAAAAGCGCTATGCTGCGAAGCCCAGCCCGCTTGGGGTGGGAACCCCGGCCCAATACATGAGGTGAACCATGCGATCGATGCACGAAGTTTACAAAGATGCAATCGAAGTAGACGTGCGGAGCGGGGACTGGAAGGGGGTTTCGATTGATGGCGGCGAAGGATCGCTGATCAATATCGACATCGATGAGGATGAGATCGATGTTGATTACTCGGACATCGTGAACGGCCGCATTGTTGTGGTCGCTAAGGGTGTTGGCACGATCTATAGTAAAGACGGAGACGGGGAGGACCAGGAGCAGGATGAGGATGTGGTCATCACTGCGAATATCGAGATCTCCATCGAAGGCCCCGGGAAGAACGGCATCTATCCGATCAGGATCGCGGTGGAGGGCGTGAGCGTCCAGATCGACGACTGACCAGGACGCTCATCTCTCAAAGGGAGGCCTTGTTGGCTTCCCTTTTCAGAACGATGTGGACCGATACATGGCGGCACGTCAACTTGGGGAGGGCGGGAGCAGTCCCTACGGGTTGAGTGCGGCAGGTGCACGGGGCCGGTGCCTTAGGTCTCTAGATTGCCCCGCCGAAGTTGGTGATGGATTGGAGAGATTTTGCGCTTGGCTAGAGTCACATCAATCCGTACGAGAAGTTGGGGAGAGGTGCTCGGGCTTGCGTTCCTGAATCAGGTGGGAAGAGAAATTTGAATCTCGATGGACTGGATCACCATTTATACTGGTTCGCGTCGTGGATCTCAGACTTCGATGGGGGGCGATTCAGAAGGGTCCATTCATGCAAAGGGAGCAGCGTGTGCGCGATATTCGGTTCCTTCTCAAGCCCCGCTATGGTCAAAGCCACGCTCTGATCATCGGAATCAATCGTTATCTGAGAGCTGGACCGCTAGGCTACGCAGTCAATGATGCCAATGCGGTGTACGAAAGACTGGCGCGCGACTACGGATTTCTAGCTGAGAACGTTCAATTGCTTTTGAACGAGAATGCAACCTCCGAAGCTATTCGTCGAGCATTTCTTCGTTTCGCTGATCAAGAATCCGTAGGGATTGACGATCGGGTGGTCGTATTCTTTGCAGGCCATGGAACCACTCGACGCGGAGTGCGTGGCGAGATCGGTTACTTGGTTCCTCATGATGCCGACTTGGATGATCTTTCGACCCTGCTTCGCTGGGATGAGCTCACGCGGAATGCGGAGATCATCCCTGCCAAACACATGTTGTTCGTGATGGATGCTTGCTACGGTGGCTTGGCCGTCACCCGAGCAGTCGGCGCAGGTAGTGTCCGCTTTATCAAGGACATGCTGAAGCGACTGTCCCGCCAGGTCTTAACTGCTGGGAAGGCCGATGAGATTGTCGCAGATGCGGGTGGGCCGCTGCCCGGACACTCTGTATTCACTGGGCACTTTCTCCAGGGTCTGGACGGGGCTGCCGCGACAGCGGACGGCGTGCTCACCGCCAGCGGTTTGATGGCGTACGTATATGGACGCGTATCGGCAGACGCAGGGTCGTTCCAGACGCCACATTTTGGACACATCGATGGCGATGGCGACTTCATCTTCCGCATGCCGCCGGTATCAGAAGCCGATGGCACAAGCGGTGAAGATGCGCTGTTCGTGGTGCCTTACCCGGAGGAGGTGGACATGCGCTCCGGTCTCGAATCCAAAATCTCCCGGGCAAAGCACTTGCTGGCGCAGCCCGACCGCGCGATAGAATTGCACGACTTTGTCATCGACGAACTGAAGCGATTTCTCTCTGCAACTGCGCAGGACAGCTTCAGCCACGATTCCCCTTACAGTGATGAGGAGTTGGTCAAGCGGCTCACTCGCTATGAAGAATGCTCGTTTGACCTTTCGTTAATTGAGGCCTGTCTGGCGTACTGGGCAGGTGATTACCATCGGTCAGTGCTGCGGAAAGCTCTGGCTCGCTCGGTTGATCGCCTGGATACAAGCGGTGGAATGGTAATTTGGTCCAATCTTCGCTGGTACCCGCTTGTCCTGCAGTCCTACTGTGCTGGTATCGCTGCCGCGGCCGGTGGGCGCTACGACACGCTGGCGGATGTCTTTGCCACTGAGATCCACACAAGTGAAGGATCGCGTCCTGCGTTTCGGGCGGTAGCCGATGCGATTCTTGCGTTCAATCGCGCCGACGTGTTCAAGCGCCTGCCTGGCTACGGGCGGTACCACACACCTATGAGCGAGTATCTGTTCAAATTACTTCAGCCACAGCTTGACGATGCGCTGTTCATTGGGCGTGCCTATGAGCACGCGTTTGACGAATTTGAGGTGCTGCTCGCATTTGCCTCGGCACAAGCAAATGCAAAGGAAGGGCGAGGCGTGTGGGGCCCGATAGGACGCTTTGGATGGAAACATGCTAACAGGCCAGTGGCGCCTTTGGAGTCAGCTTTTGCGCGTGCGCGAGATGAGGGTGATCAGTGGGCGCCGTTCAAGGCAGGCCTATTTGGAAGCGACTACGAAGGCTTTATGAAAGCGGCAGAGGCGTACAGGCAAGTCATTGCGCGCTTGAATTGGTACTAGTGAGTAAGGGCGTGGCAGGGATGTGCCCGTGAACCCGGGGCGGGTTAACGGAAGAGATGCTCCTGATCTGAGGCCTGGGCATCGGCCCCGGTGGCGACCTTGGCAACGCGAATGAGTTCGTTCTTAGAGATGCATGGGCCATACAGATCAATGACGCGGCGTGGCTGACGGCGGACTGGCAGGTAGTGCTGGCGTGGTTGCCGGGAGGCGTAGCGACATTAGTTGTAAAGTAGGGCTATTGGCTGTAATTGACAGCCGCCACCCACCAGCGCCGCCGCGCTCGCACTGTGGTGCGGTGCCCGGAAGGGCCGCTGCCGCCATCGTCTTGGGTCCAGCCCTTCGCCACTCACCGAGGCAATCGCGGCCAGCTGCAACGCCTCGGCTTCCTCGGTATCCGGCAACAGGCTGGGCAGGCGCGAGGCCAACAGCGTCTTGCCGCAGCCAGGGCTGCCGATCAACAACAGATGGTGCCCACCAGCGGCCGCCACTTCCAACGCGCGCCGTGCATGCGCCTGCCCGCGCACGTCGGCCAGATCGGGCAGGGGCAACGGCGTCGTGTCCACGCGCTCCACGGGTGGTAGCAGGCGCGGATTGCTCAGCCCGGCACAGCACTCCAGCAACGTACGCGCTACCCGCACATCGGCATGCTCGGCCAAAGCAGCCTCAGCGGCATTGCCTGGCGGCACCACCAGAATGCGCCCGGCGTCTGCCGCCGCAATCGCGGCGGGCAGCGCACCCGCCACCGGCCGCAGTTCACCGGTCAGCCCCAGCTCGCCCAGGAACTCGTACTGCAGCAGCGACTGCGGATCAACCTGGCCACTGGCCGCAAGAATGCCCAAGGCAATCGCCAGGTCGTAGCGACCGCCTTCCTTGGGCAGATCGGCAGGCGCGAGATTCAACGTGATGCGCCGCTGCGGAAAGTCGAAGCGTGCACAGAGCAGGGCGGCACGCACGCGCTCGCGGGATTCGCGCACGCTGGTCTCGGCCAGGCCGACAATCTGGGTGGCGGGCAGGCCGCCAGAGAGGTGCACTTCCACCCGCACCAGCGGGGCATCGACCCCGGCGCGGGCACGGCTGTGGACCAGCGCCAGGCTCATGTGTGGATTCCTGCGGAAGGGCGCTTGATGGTGCGGCGGGCGTTCCGCGTGGGCTATCGGGAATTGCTGGTGAAGCGGCTAGGGGGATTCCGGCAGACCGTTGGGGTGCGCCTGTGCGCTTCGTAGCGGCCGGTGTTCGCGATCGAGTGTCGGAACTCAACCGGTATGACGTGGAACAACGCCGGGGAATAGGCCGTTGCCGCTCGCCCGGGCCGGCCTTTCACCTCACTGGATCTGCGCCCGCGAGACTGCGGAAATCCAAGAAAATTCCCTATGAAGTGCTTTTCGTACAGGCATTTACATTTCACCGGAACTACACACATTTACTTGAAGGTGAGCAAAAGGGGCGCTAAAATTCACCCAACACACCCGCCAAGCCTCTGACGCGCCAGTTCGCGACATGCTCAAATTGGCGGGTTTTTTTTTGCCTGCTGATTGGAGTCAGGATGACTCACTACCGCAAACCACCCCTGTCGATTCAGGAGCAGTTGGACCTCCTCCAGCAGCGCGGGCTGGCCATCGGCGACGCCGCCAATGCCAAACGCTATCTGCAGCGTGTTGGCTACTACCGCCTCATGGGCTATCTCTACACACAGCGTGTGCCCGGTAGCGACAGCTTCCGAGCTCAAGCGACATTCGAAGAAGCGGTCAGTCTCTATGAATTCGATAGGGCCCTTCGAGACCTGGTAATGGAGGCCGTTGGCCATATCGAGGTCGCAACGCGGACCGTGCTCACGTACCACTTTGCCCATGCCTATGGCGCCTTCAGCCACTTGGAGCCGCGCAATCTGGCATTCACCGGGCAGGAGTATGCGGATTGGCTCGGCGGCGTCGGAAGTGAAGTGACGCGCTCCAGGGAGGCGTTTATTCGGCACTACAAGGACAAGTACGCCTCACCCGCATTCCCCAGAGTACCGATCTGGATGGCGACAGAAGTCATGTCGCTCGGCTCGCTTTCTCGTTTCTACAAAGCGCTGCACTCCAGAGAACAGAAGGCTGTTGCGGGTGAGATGCTGCTGGCCGCGCCAGTCTTCGCAAACTGGCTGCATGTCACCAGCGTGGCGCGAAACGTCGTTGCACACCACAGTAGGTTATGGAACAAGGAGCTCGGTGTTTCGGCAGTTCGCCCACGGTCGGCAGGATGGTCTGAGCGCGAGGCACCATACGCACCGAATCGTTGCTTCTTTCTGTTGCTCCTGCTTCGCAAACTTCTGGAATCCTCGCACTCTGGAGGGCTGGGTCTTGGGTTCGGCAGAGACAGAACTACAGGAGGTTGCTACCTAATTCAGCCCAAGCCTATCCCTCCTGCGCGGCACTTGAAAGCGCGACGAACCTCACATAAAAATGGCAGCAGGCGACTGTCTCTCTTTCACCTGGGGCGTGCAGGATCCGCTGAGGAGGGGGGCTGTGGTGCGAGCTCTCCCAAAAAAACTCGCTTGGGCCAAGCCTGGGCATTCTGGCACGGAGGCAACAGTGGAGTGGATTGATGTAAAGGCCTTGGAGGCTTGGGCAGATCGCGTGGATGCGCGCGCTCATCTTATGAAGATGTTGGTTGATCTCATCAATGCAACAGTTAGTGAGTCACATCGACTCAGGTTTCCGCACGGTGAAAAGGGCCAAGTCCGCGGATGGGATGGTGATCTTGATGTGCCCGTTGGCCAAGGTCGCGTGCCAGAGGGTTGCTCCAAGTGGGAGTTCGGTACGGGTGCAGCTGAGACTAAGGCGAACGCCGACTATCAGAAAAGAACGGCGCAGACCTCAGCTGAGGTGATGTCCAAGAACACGTTGGTCATCGTAAATCTAACGACTTGGGATACACCGAGGAAGAAGATCGCCGATTGGCAGGATGATCGGAATCGGGAAGGAAAGTGGAAGGAGGTTCGTTGCATAGACGGTACCGAATTGGCTCACTGGTTGGGAGAGCATCCTGCAATCGCTGCCCGATATGCGCGGGACTATCTTGGCAGGGCACCAAAGGAAGGCGCACTTAGCACAGATGAATACTGGGAAGAATTCTCAACTCAGTTCGAGCCTGAGCTGAGCGAGAAGCTGGTGATCGCTGGCCGAAAGGCGGAGGCTGACGAAATCATCGCTCATCTCTCCGGGACGGCCAAGTCGACACTCCTTGGCGCGGAAACGTCCGAGGAAGTAATTGCTTTCTCGGTCGCTGCGATCCGAAGCGCACCTGACGATGTCCGTCGAGATCTGGAGAGTCGAACGCTTATTCTTCGCAGTGAGTCGGCCGCCCGCTTCTTCAGTAAGCATAGCAACATGTGTTTCCTGGTAACTGGCGACGCTGAGCCCATGGCTGGCAAGCTGGGAAACAACTGTCCCACCATATCCGCTGTTACGGGTGTCGCGAATCGTCGCCATAACGCGTTGTCACGCCCCACGGCCTCGGCCATGGCTGAGGGCTTTGCGAGTATGGGGATGGAGCATGGTGAAGGCTATGAGCTGGCTCACCGCTGCGGACGAAGTCTGACCATCCTGAAGAGGCTCAAGCATAAGGTGAGGCCGAAGGACCCTGAATGGTTGCCGATGGTAGCGGCTCTAGTACCGGCATTCTTGGCTGGTGGATGGTCCAGCGACCTCGAAAAGGATCGCGAGGTGGTTGCCGAGTTAGCTGAGGTTCCGAGGTACGGAGACATTGAGAGAGAGCTTGTCAAGACGCTGGTGATGTCCGACCGCCCGATAGACAGAGAGGAAGAGGTCTGGCAGGTTCGCGCCGCCGTTGATGCCTTTTTCTTTTACCAAGAAGTGCTGACTGAGCGCGACTTTGACCGGTTGGGAGAGGCCGTGATCAAGGTGTTTAGTCATGAGCCAGAGAAGCCTGCACGAGATCAAAAATTCAGCTTGTCCAATTCGGGACCTGCCGGCTACAGCTCATGGTTAAGAGACGGGCTGGCGACAACGCTTCTCATCATGGCTGCCATGTCTGGAAAGAACTCGCGCAAGATTCGGGGCCAAACAATTCAGCAGTATATTGAGAGACTCTTCTTGGCGTTGCCGGATTGGGGCAAGAGCTATGCACCAATTGCTAGATTGGGAGAGCAGGTTGCACTTCTCGCAGAGGCCGCACCTGCCCCTTTTCTGGCAGCCCTCGAATCTATCAATGAGGGCGATGCCAACCGCATTTTTGGCGAGGCTAACGACGCTGATGATGCCTTCGACACCGGAGCATATGCGCACCATGAACTGCTTTGGGCGCTTGAGACCATCGCCTGGAATCCTCGCTACCTGACAAGGGCGTGCCTACTGCTAGCACGGCTTGCCGCCTTGGACCCCGATCCCGGCTCAAACCATGTCACGCGGCCGATCAACAGTCTGCGTGAGATATTTGTGCCTTGGTCACCCGGCACATATGCGTCTCAAGCAAAGCGTATTGTGACCATCGACGCCATCATTGCTGCTCACCCTGACATCGCTTGGGATCTCGTCTGCAAGCTGCTGCCGCGGCACCACGACTCCTCTTCACCAACGAGGAAGCCCAAGCTCAGTGACCAGTCTCCGAAAGAACCTGAAGAAGTAACCTTTGGGCTAGTTTGGGACTTTCAGAGTGCTATCGTTGGTCGAGCTATCGAGCTGGCGAAGGATCGGGAGGAGCGCCTGGCGATCCTTGTCGGATCACTGGGCCAGATGCAGCCAACGGATCGAGATAGTGTCCTTGAAGCCGTGGACGGCTTCCTGGCCGGGAATCAAGTCGAATTGGGTTTGGAATTGTGGCACAAGCTGAATGGCGAGTTGGCGCGGAACAAGTACTTCTCGAGCGCGGCGTGGGCGATGAAGGATGAGCAACTCACGCAGCTGCAGGGTCTTGTGGATCGACACATGCCGCCTAATCCGCTTGCAGTTGATCGGCTGGTATTCGATGACTGGACCCCAATGGTCGGAAATTACGAGCGGGACGCAGGTGCTAACCCGGAGGAAATTCGCAGGCAGGTCCTGCAGAAAGTAATGGATCGGGACGGTATTGAGGGAATCGTTGCGCTTGCGAAAGTTGTGAGGCTACCCGGCTTGGTCGCAAGCACAGTGGCGGGATTGACTCTCTCGATGGATGAGCTCTTCGAGCTTCTAATGATTGCTAATTATGACGAAGGCGTGCCGGATGAGCTGGCATACTATGCTTCTGCTTGTGGAGCGAGAGCATATGGGCAGAAATGGCTTGAGGGATTTGCAGTTCGACTGGCTGAGCTGAGTAGATCTGATGAGCAGACGGTGAAGATGCTCGCGGCATTCCCGGCGAATAGGTCTACATGGAGTCTGGTTGATAGCTTAGGCTCTCATATTAAAGCCATGTATTGGCAGAAGACCTCGTCTCTTCCGTCCGACGGCCCCATGGACGACCTGATGCATGCCATAACTCAGCTGCAGACCGCACGTCGGAGTGTTGATGTGCTTGCCATGCTGAACAAACGAGCAGTTGATGTACCAACTGATACCCTTGAGCAGTTATTGATCGAATCGTGTGACCAGCTTAATGCTGGCTTTGAGCGGTACGGGAATATGCTCAGATTCTATCTGGCGAGAACACTGGAAGAGCTGAGGGGAAGAGCGGATGTGGCGCCATTTGCTGTGGCGATGCTTGAATACTCGTTATTCCAGTTCGTGCATCGCGAGAGTAATGAGTTGACCTTGTTCAAGCTGATGGCGCGAGAGCCTGCCTTGTTCGTGGACTTGCTCTCGAAGATGTATCGTCGAAAGGATGCGGCTCAAGACGAAGAGATCGGTGAGGATGTCAAGCGGGAGGCTAGGGCAGCATTCAGGGTCGTCCACGAGTTCAAAGAAGTTCCAGGACTTGAAGGCGAAGTGGTTGACGAAGGCCTGCTGCGGAGCTGGGTGTCTGAGGTAAAGGCGCGGTCCCGCGACGCGGCAATTGAGGAGCCTACAGACCGTCGAGTAGGTGCGCTTCTCGCACATAGCCCGGTTGAACGTCAGGGTGAAACGTGGCCTTGCAACGCCGTGTGCCGTGTCATTGAAGAGCTCGCCTCAGAGCATATGGAAAGCGGTTTTCAGATGGAATGCTTCAACAAGAGAGGAGTACACTCGCGCGGCATAAATGAAGGCGGCGGCCAAGAGCGTGAGCTAGCGGCGCGCTATCAGGCTTGGTCTGACGCGTTGCCTCATTTCCCCCGGGTCAGCGCAATGCTGTTGTCGGTTGCAGATGGCTGGCGTGCTCATGCCGAGAGGGAGGACGTCGAGGCAGAGCAAAGTAAAATGAAGATGTGAACTTTCTATTGCGGTGCACGCAGCGGGCAAGCCCGCCGCGTGTGCCGCCATTGCTACTACGTAGCGGTGCTCAAGGAACATATGCTTCTACGTCCGGGATGGAAAAGTGGTTGCGATGGCACTGGGGTTTGGCCGCTGACCAGTTGCTGTTCCCCTTGCGGTGCAGGCGCAGCGCAACTGTGAGCGTCAGCCTACGATGGCACTTCAGCACTGAGGTAGTTGGTGGGATCGGGCCGGCGGCGGCCTGGGACCCCAAACAGACACCGCTGCTCATCAAGCACCAGCCCATTGAAGCGCCCAAACCGCGCCTCAACCCACGAAGGCCCCGCACTTTCCACCAGCAATCGCCCTTGGCTCTGGTGCAGATCCAGCCAGCGCTCGAAGCTGCTGCGCAGGCGTTCGATATCCGGCGCCCGCCACCGTGCATCGGCAGGCATGCGAATCAGCACGCGTGAGGGCGCGTTCTCCACGTCCATCACCAGCACGCCCTTGCACCGGATCTCGAAGGACGTCGCCCCGGCATGGCGCGCGTGCAGTTCAAAGCCCTCCTGGGCCTTCGCGGTCACGAAGCCGCGCGCATCACTGTGCAGCAGGCGGTAATCGGCCGGCTGCAGCTTCTGGTAGGCCCACACCTGATCGCCCGCAGGCTCGGGCCAATCCACCCACATCGCGCCGATCACCGCGCTGCACACCGCCGCAGCGGCCAGGCCGTGCTTCTTCATTCGTCACCCCGCACACAGGCAGAAAGGTACGCGCCGTGAGCGCACGCGCTCAGTCCCTGGGTCGCATCCGCTCGTGGATGAAGGCGGTCAGCGCCAGATCGGCCATCACCAGTCCCTCCATCACCCGGTCGCCGACGTACTGCTCCGGCTCGCCGTTCTGGCGCGTGCGCTCGGCCGCCAGCAGGATCTCCTGCACGATGCGCTGGCCGGTAAGTGCGCAGTCGGCGTCGGACAACTGCATCTGCCGGCTGCGTAGATGGTGCCGCTCGGGCCAGGGCTGGCCGTCGGCCGCAGCGCCCGCGCCGATGGCGTGCAGGATGGCGATGAGGCTGTTGGGATCCAGGGCTGGCGCGGCCGAGGGCACTTCCTGGATGTGGCGCGGGGGTGGGGAGTGCGGTGTGGTCATGGCGGGCTCCGTGCAAGCAGGCGGACGCCGCCACCGATAAAGGTGGCGGGCAGAGCGTGGCTCGAAAACCGGGCTATTAGGAAGAAACCGGCGGGCACAAGGCCCCCACGCCCCGCCCGCCATAGCCGGCAGACGGAATGCCAGCCGACACCACGCAAGGCGATGCCGGCTGGCAAGTGCAAACAACATCCTAATAGCTCGGGTTTTCGAGGCCCGGCCACCCGTTTTCGGTGGCGATACCAGAGTTGCCTGACGTAGTTGGGAATGCCAAGGGGTAGGGGTCAATGCCGCCAAAACCCGAGACGCTTTTGGCATTGTCGCATAGCGAGGAAAGGGGCGAGAGCCTTGGCGTGCTTGGCGCAGCGGCACTTCTGGGACGGAGTCGTCAGAACCTTCCGCCAGAGACGCAGGGAGCGGCAAATGCGACAGCATTGGTCCGACGGTCGCTGATGGATGCCACGTATTTCGCCTCTATGCGTGAGTGACTTTCTGCCTATTGACCCCGCGGGGCGCCACGCAGAATCTGACTACCGCTGTAGTCACTCAGAACTGTTCTGCCCGCAGCAGGAAGGTTCTGTGGCGTTTGAACGGACTCCACCCACTGGCGCAGGCCGCTACAAGGATCACTGTACGTGTTACGCCGCAATCGACTTCTTCTGTCTGCGGGTCTGCTCCCGCTCCCGTGGTTCCTGTTCTGGACCAGCGTTGCCGCCATGTTCGCGCCGGGCTACAACCCGCTCGCACAGCACGCCAGCGAGCTGCTGCAGGCGCCGACGCTTGCAAGCATCTGCGCCAGGATCGCCGCTATCGGCTCCGGTGTGGGCTTCGTGGCGTTCTCCATCGGGGTATGGCGGGAGTCCGGCCGCCGCATTGCCGTGGGCGCGATCTGCTGGATGATCTTTGGCATCTCCATGCTGACCAACGGCCTCTGGCCCATGGGCCATCCGATGCATGGCTTCTACACCATCGGTATCGCAAACATCATTGCACCGGCGATGTCGCACATCGAATTGAGCGCGTGGTCTGCCAACCGAAGGGCGTACGCCGTGACTGCTATGGTGAGTGTCGCGGGCATCGCTTATCTCTGGTTGAACGTGGTGGGAGCGGACCCGGAGGGGTTCAGGGGGCTGACCCAGCGCGTGTTTTCATCGATCAACTCGCTGTGGCCATTCCTGGTTGCGTTGTATCTGCTGCGAAGGGATTCAAGCGCGCTGAAGGTGCAGCCTGCGCATTGATGGGGACGCGCGACAGGAACATAGAGGACCGATCAAGGACTTCTCGATTCTCCGGCCCCAGCTCAAGGTGATCTTCTCGGGATTCATGCCAGGGTGCCCACTGTTCAAGCCGTGGGCGCTCTTCAACGATCTGTTCCCTGATGCTGGCACCTCGGGTGGCAAGAGCGGAAAGGTCGCGCGCGCCTTCTGCTATAAATAGCGCAACCGCGCCCAGAGGGCCTTTAGGAAGATTGTGGACTCATGGAGTTGTACTGGCGCTTGTTCACCAATTGCACATCGCAGCAGGCGGCTCTCAAGGTCGCGGCGCGGATCTTTGAGCAAGCAGGTCTTGAAGTCAGCAACCTCCACGCCGAGCCCTATCACAAGGGCGGCTTCATGGTGAGTGCCTGCTCCCATCATGCCGCGCAATCGTGGCCTGAATTTGTGGTTCTTGCCCTGGCTTCGGCTCAGTGCACCGGCCGCGGATGGCTCCTGAGTGGTTCAATTGCGGAAGAGCTGGATGCTTGGTCCAATCATTCCTTGGTTTCCGGTGTTTCGTCTATCCATATCCAGGCGGAAAGGCGGGAGTGACGAATCGCTGGAGTAGACCAAGGCCAATAGCCTGCAATGATCTTGCAGCAGCTTGGCAAGGGCCGAGCATGAAAACCGCGCGTCGCGCATCTAGCCGGCCTGATGCAGCTCAAACTCTCGCGCCGGAGTTCCGGGATAAGGAAGGCTCTTGCGATTGATGTCCGCCCTTGGTTGAAAGGAAACGTGCCTGCGCCAGACAACGCGATCAGGAATGCTAGAGGCCGCTCTCGATCCGAAGCGGACGTTCGTCCCCTTCAGCCCTGCGCGACACCTGCCGGTCCAGTGATTCGTCTACCTGAGGTTCTTGGTTCTCAATGATCGATCTGCCTTGTCCATCATGTGGCTTCCTGACCCTGGAAGACTTCTACGGGTCCTATGCCATATGTCCGATCTGCAACTGGGAGGATGACGGGGTACAACTTGCCAACCCCACATCCAACGGCGGAGCCAACGGCGAGTCTCTGGCGCAAGCGCAGCAGAATGCTCTCTCCAGTTTCCCCCTTGGCGTCCAGGTCGCAGGCGGCTTTCGCCGCGGATCTGGCTGGCGCCCTTTGTCCCGCACAGAAATTGGGCACTACGAAGCTTTAAGGGGCGGCAAACACTGGCACAGCAAGGGGGTCTCGCACGAGAGGGAGGCCTACTGGTCGAGCTTGGGCGCTCTATCGATCTGAAGCCACTTTGCGGCTCAACTCATGACGTTCACGAATTTCTACCCCTGGCCGAGAGCGGACATTGGCTCGCGCAGGGCACTTCCTGTGGATCACTGACCAGCCAGCGACCCGTAGCGGACATGGCCCAGGTGTCCTGAACGTGGAATTGGCGAGGCGTCTGATTCTATGCCTGGGTCCGGCCATGCGCTGGCTTGATGGCCGACCCCCAGCCGCACTAGGATCGCGCTGTATAAGGGGAAAGTACGCCACATGTTGCTTTGTGGGTAGGTCGTATGACCGGATCCAAGGGTCCATACATCAGGGAGTCAGGTGCCATGGGAAACATGACAGCGCTCCTACTCGTGCTTGCGCTTGCCAGTCCAGCTGCAGTTGCGGCGGATCGCCCTTCGGCACAGGCCGTGCTCAATCGCATTGCCAACGAAGGGGGGCGCAAGGTGCTTTGGGACCTGTGGCAGCACGAGCGGGAGTTTGGTCGGGTCACCTCTGGCATCGAGTCAGGCGATCCTGCATGGCTCGAGGTTGCGGCTGCGCTAAAGCCGTTTTCAGATGCGGGCGCCTCGCTATCCATCAATTACGCGGTAGCCCGTGCATTGCCCAAAGCGCCTGAGCGGGTCTTGGCATTGATCACACGGGGATTCAAGGTCGAGGATATCTGCACATCGCCGTTCATCGAGCCAGATCCGGGCGTCGCGGAGGCGTATGAACGACGTACTCTTGCAGCACTTTCACGGATGAAGGGCACAGCGCTTGGGTCCGTTGCGGCAGAATGCGCGGCGCAGGTCCGGCTTCCGGATGGCGCTTGATGATTTGCACGGCTGGGCTTTTGGGGGGCGGTGCGGGGAATGAAGATATTTCGCCGGCAGTTGTTCTACGTTCAAGTGCACCAGGATCACTTCATCGCTCGCTTGGCAGGTGGTGACAGAACCATTCGTCGCCAGTGCCGCGCCCTTGGCAATCGCGCGGGGCCGATCAAAGACTTCTCCGCCATGCGACCCATGCTGAAGGAACTCTTCTCGGAACTCGCGTCCGGGTTCTCACTCCTCAAGCCGTGGGCGCTCCTGCACTTTGATCCGGTCGAGTATCCGATCACGAAGGAAGAGCTCGCGGGGTTCCAGACGGTTGCCATGCGCAGTGGGGTGAGCTTCTGCTTGCTCTCCACGTGGGAGCAGCGGCATGAAGACAAGGACCTGTTGGATATGTTCAAGTAGGGTCCGGCCAGCTCTCCGTTTGAGCGCATGCCGATTCCCGCGCTTCGGCCTATTCTGAAGCTGCTGTCATCCGGTTCCGGCCGTAATCTGACATCAACGATGCCTACGCACTGGATTCCAATGGCCGCATTCGATCATTCCCTGGTAACCCTCAGATTCTTCGGAGACGACCTCCTGCCCGAAGAAGTCAGTGCCTTGCTCGGGGCGACCCCGACCGCTTCGCATCACAAGGGCCAGGAACTCAGAGGCAATCAATCAGGCACCGTGCGTATCGCCAGGACTGGCAGCTGGCAACGTGATGCGGAGCGTCGTGAGCCTGAAGACCTGGAAGCGCAGATCTTCGAGATCCTCGATCAGCTCACCGGCGATCTCGCCGTATGGAAGTCTCTGGCGCGCTTCCGACCTGATCTGTTCTGCGGCCTTTTCATGGGCAGCAGCAACGGTGGTGTCTCGCTTTCGCCTCGCGCGCTGCTCGCCTTGGGGGAGCGCGGCATTGAACTCGGGCTGGACATTTATGAAGCCGATGAAGAGGTGCGCAACGCCCAGCGCCAGTAGGTCATCAATTGATGATCTCCCCACTCCCCGAAGCAACAAACGCCTTCAACTGCCGAACGAACTCCGCGTCATACAGCTCCCACTCCACAATCTCCCCAACCACCCGCAACGGCTGCGCACTCCGATACGACCGCGTCGGGTTCCCGGGAAACTTCTTGTTGGTCACGTTCGGGTCGTCTTCAAACGGCCCGGTCGGCTCCACCACATACACGCGCGGTCGCCCTCCGCCCCGGGCCATCTCCGCAGCCAGCCCGGCGCCCTTGGCAATAGTGGTGAAGTAGATGTGGTTCATCACCACACTGTCGCGATAGTTGGAGCGGAAGCCCGCACTCAGCAACTCGCCCATCGCCAGATCAGCGCGGGTGCCGTGATAGAACGGCCCGGCGACCTGGTCGCAGGTGTCATGCGAAACGGGTGTCCATTCGGTGTCCTGCGCCATCGCTGCTGCCCCTGCTTGTCCTGCCGGATCGACAGGCCGGCGAGTCTAGGGCGCCCGGTGGGCCTTGCTGCAAGGCCCCATCCGGGAAATAATCTGTAAACGGGAGGCGCGGTGCGCCTCCTTTTTTTTCATTCTGCGGCGCCGCGCCCTTCCAGCTCGCGCACGGCGGTTTCCAGCGCGTCCAGCTTCTGGCGCGTCTTCAGCAGCACGGCGCGCTGCACTTCGAACTCCTCGCGGGTGACCAGGTCGAGCTTGGCCAGGCCGGCCTGCAGCGCGCTCTTGAAGGTGGCCTGCAGTTCCTCGCGCGATTCGCGCAGGCCCGGCGGCACCAGGTCGCTGAGGCGACGGGCGAGGTCATCGATTTGGTTCAGGTCGATCATGGGGTGCTCCGTGGGGTTGGGCCCGTGCATCCGGCGCGGGCAGGCCATTCGGGCACAAGGATACTGCTGGCACCCACTGCCCGGACAGGCGGCAGCGGCTTCGCACGGGCCGCGTTCAGGCGCTATCCTCCACGCCGGAAGACAGGAGATAGACGATGAAGATGGTCATGGCGGTGATCAAGCCGTTCAAGCTCGACGACGTGCGCGAAGCGCTGGCCGAGCGTGGGGTTACCGGCATCACGGTGACGGAAGTGAAGGGCTTTGGTCGCCAGAAGGGCCATACCGAGCTGTACCGCGGCGCGGAGTATGTGGTCGATTTCCTGCCGAAGGTGAAGCTGGAAGTGGCGGTGACCGATGACCAGGTGGAGGCGGTGGTTGAGGCCATCGTGAAGGCCGCCGGCACCGGCAAGATCGGTGACGGCAAGGTGTTCGTGTACGACCTGGGCAGCGTGGTGCGTATCCGTACCGGCGAGTTGGACGCGGACGCGTTGTAAGCCGTTCGGCGGAATGTCGTAGAGCCGAGCCGATGCTCGGCTGCATTTCGCGCGATGCAGGAACAGCAGCCGAGCGCGGGCTCGGCTCTACAAAGAGCGGTAACGCGGTCGAGCGAGCTCGCCCCCTACCGGCGCTTGGCCCACTTGTAGAACCGCTTCCAGCCCTGCCGCACCGCGGCCACCCAGCCCGGGTCGGCCACCAGTGCAGCCTGCGCGGCACTCGGGGCCTGGCCGGTTACGCGCTGGCGGATCTTCAGCAGGTTCTTCATGTCGCTGCGGCGCATCTGCCGGCTCAGTGGATTGCGGCGCAGCCAGCGCGGGGCGCGCCAGGCCGAGGTGAAATCCAGCAGCACCGGCACGCCGCCGCTGACCACCACGTTGGTGCCATGCAGGTCGTTGTGGGTGATGCCGGCGGCGTGCAGGCGGCTGAGCGCGTGCTGCAGCTGCTCGAACACTTCATTGCCCACGGCCTGCGCGGTGCTCAGGGTCTGGCCCGGGATGAACTCCATGCCCAGTGCCAGGCCACCGAGGGTGCCGAGCAGCGCGGGGGCATGCTTCCAGCCGCCGAGGCGCTGCAGCATGCGGGCCTCGCGGCGCACCATCAGCCGCGCGATCAGCGAAACGGGAGTGCCGCGGTAGCGGGAGTAGTCCTTGATGACCGCCTCGCGCCCGTCCAGGCAGGTGCGGTAGACGTCGGGGGCCAGGAAACGTTCGCCGCGCTTGAGCAGCAGCGGGGAGGCGGCGTCATCGCCGCAGGAGGAGGGGGGCAGGGCAGGAAGATGCATGTCGGGGTCTCGGACGACCCGGTGGGTGGCGCAAAGCGTCAAGCGAACCGGTGTTACAGGGAGTTACTAAGTTTTCGTTAATTTTAGTACTCGCCAGTTCGCTATTCCACGATTTGTCGGAGAAATGTCGGGGCCGTGGCTGGAACAGTTCGTCGCGCAGAATCGGACAATTCTGTCTCACTTATTCCAGTTGGCCTTTAGTATCAACCGCTTGCGTGCTCAGCCCTGCGCCTCGTCCACAACCGGCTGAACGCGGCGCACGGGCAACTTGACCCCGGCGCACGGCCTGCCGACCATAAGCTGTTAACCCGCGACATCGGCGGCCGCCCCCCTCCGGCACGTCCCCGTCCCCTGCCGCGTTCCCCATCGGTGCTGGCCGCTTGGCCGTGCATCGCCCCGTTTCCCGTTCCGGCCGCGGCTGGAGGAAAGTGCTTTGATCATCAAAATCGTCATTGCAGCGCTGTTCGTAGCCTGCGTGCTGTACATCCACTTCCGTGGCAAGGTCCGCGCGCGCTGGTCGCGCCAGCTGCTGGACCACTCCAGTTTCATGGCCCCGATCAACGTGGTCATGTACATGTTCTCGAAGGTGCCGACCACGCCGTTCCTGGACCCGGGCAAGGAGTTCCCGCAGCTGGAGCCACTGCGCCAGAACTGGCAGATGATCCGCGACGAGGCGCTGGCGCTGCGCGACGCGCAGAAGATCGCCGCCTCCAGCACGTTCAACGATGCCGGCTTCAATTCGTTCTTCCGTCGTGGCTGGAAGCGCTTCTACCTGAAGTGGTACGGCCCGTCGCACCCGTCGGCGAAGACGCTGTGCCCGAAGACCACGGCGCTGATCGAGTCGATCCCGGATGTGCGTGCGGCGATGTTCGCGCAGCTGCCGCCGGGCAGTGAGCTGCGCCCGCACCGCGACCCGTTCGCCGGCTCGCTGCGCCTGCACCTGGGCCTGAGCACGCCCAACGACGATGCCTGCTACATCGAAGTGGACGGCATCAAGAAGAGCTGGCGCGACGGCGAGTGGATGATGTTCGACGAGACCTACATCCACCATGCACACAACGAGACGCAGCAGGACCGCGTGATCCTGTTCTGCGACATCGCCCGCCCGCTGCGCTTCGGCTTGCCGGGGCTGTTCAACCGCGCGGTGGCGGCCACGCTGCTGGCCGGCGGCGCCTCGCCGAACCTGCCGGGTGACCCGACCGGTGGCGTCAACAAGGCATTCGGCAGCGTCTACAAGGTGCGACTGAAGGCCAAGGCACTGCGCGAGCGCAGCGTGGTGGCGTATCAGCTGATCAAGTGGGGCCTGGTGGTGGCGGTGATCGCCGGTATCTGGGCGCTTTGATCGTTGCATGAGGTTGCCGGCCAGCGGCCGGCACTACCGGAACATGAAAAAACCCGCGCTGTCGCCAGCGCGGGTTTTTGTTTGGATCAGCCCTTCAGTGCAGCCTGCACGAACGGCGGGGTCACCAGCACGCCGGTGTGCAGCGCGGCGGTGTAGTACAGGGTGTTGAAGGTCTTGGCGGCCGAGTCGGCCTGGCGGAAGTCGAAGCTGCTGTCGCCCTTGCGCGCCATGGTCACGCTCCACCAGCCGGTGGGGTAGCACGGCTGCGGGAACGGCAGGGTCTTGAACGAACCGAAGCCGGCCTTGCCCATCTCGGTGCGCATTTCGTTGATCAGCTCCAGCTGCATCAGCGGCGACTCGGACTGCTGCACCAGGATGCCGTCGTCCTTCAGGGCCTTGAAGCAGCTCTCGTAGAAGGCCTTGTTGAACAGGCCTTCACCCGGGCCGACCGGGTCGGTCGAGTCCACGATCACCACGTCCACGCTGCCGGCCGGGCAGTTGGCCATGTAGGCCACGCCGTCGTCGAACAGCAGCTCGGCGCGGGCGTCGTCGTTGGAGTCGCACAGTTCCGGGAAGTGCTTGCGCGCCATCACGGTGACCTGCTCGTCGATATCGCACTGGGTCACGCTCTCAACGCTGGTGTGCTTGAGCACTTCGCGCAGGGTGCCGCAGTCGCCGCCACCGATGATCACCACGCGCTTGGGCGCGGCGTGGGTGAACAGCACCGGGTGGCTGATCATCTCGTGGTAGAAGAAGTTGTCCTTGCTGGTCAGCATGATGGCCCCGTCGATGGTCATCAGGTTGCCCCAGTCGGTGGTCTGGAAGATCTCGATCTTCTGGAACGGCGACTGCACCTCGTCCAGCTTGCCGGTGATGCGGTAGCCGATGGCCGAGCCGGTGCGCTCGAAGTGTTCGATGTACCAGTTGTTGCTGTCAGTCATTGGAAAACGGTCCTGTTCGGAGGGGTGGAGCCGGGCTGGCGGGCGGGGCCGCGTGGCACAGATGCCACATCCGGACGGATCGGCCCGTTCAGGTTGGAACCTGTCACGGGCGCGGGCGCGCATGATAACGAACCTGTGGGCACATAGGCGTTATCATGCCCCCCCTTTTATTGCCAACAAGGCCGACTGAAATGACCGATTGGTCCCTCGACCAAGCCCGCAAGACCTACTCGATCCCGCATTGGGCGGACGGTTACTTCGACGTGGATCAGGCCGGGCACATGGTGGTGAGACCGACCGGGGCGGACGGCCCGGTGGTGTCGCTGCCCAAGGTGGTCGATGCGGCGCGCGCGGCGGGCGCCAAGCTGCCGCTGCTGGTGCGCTTCCCGGACATCCTCGGCCAGCGCCTGGGTAAGCTGCAGGCGGCCTTCGCCCAGGCCCAGCAGGACTGGGAGTACAGCGGCGGCTACACCGCCGTGTACCCGATCAAGGTCAACCAGACCCGCGGCGTGGCCGGCACCCTGGCCAGCCACCACGGCGAAGGCTTCGGCCTGGAAGCGGGCAGCAAGCCCGAGCTGATGGCCGTGCTGGCGCTGTCGCGCCCGGGCGGGCTGATCGTCTGCAACGGCTACAAGGACCGCGAGTACATCCGCCTGGCCCTGATCGGCCGCAAGCTGGGCCTGCAGACCTTCATCGTCATCGAGAAGCCGTCCGAGCTGAAGCTGGTGCTGGAAGAGTCCAAGGCGCTGGACGTGAAGCCGGGCCTGGGCGTGCGCATGCGCCTGGCCTCGCTGGGCGCCGGCAAGTGGCAGAACAGCGGTGGCGACAAGGCCAAGTTCGGCCTGTCGCCGCGGCAGCTGCTGGACCTGTGGAAGTCGCTGCGTGACACCGAGTACGCCGACTGCCTGAACCTGCTGCACTTCCACATGGGCTCGCAGATCTCCAACGTGCGCGACATCGCCAACGGCATGCGCGAAGCCACCCGCTACTTCGTGGAGCTGTCGCGCCTGGGCGCGAAGATCACCCACGTCGACGTGGGCGGTGGCCTGGGCGTGGATTATGAAGGCACCCGTTCGCGCAGCTTCTGCTCGATCAACTACGGCCTGCATTCCTACGCCAGCAACATCGTGCAGCCGCTGGCCAATGCCTGCGAAGAGTTCGGCCTGACCCCACCGCGCATCGTCACCGAGTGCGGCCGTGCGATGACCGCACACCACGCGGTGCTGATCGCCAATGTGTCGGAAGTGGAAGAGGCGCAGGAAGGCCGCGTGCCGGACCAGCACGACGACGAGCCGGCGGCGATCCGCCACCTGCGCGAGATCCATGACGAGCTGGACGTGCGCCCGGCGGTGGAACTGTTCCAGGAAGCCCAGCATTTCCATGCCGAAGGCCTGGCCAGCTACGCGCTGGGCCAGATCGACCTGCCGCAGCGTGCGCGCATCGACGACCTGTTCTATGCCATCGCCCACGGCGTGCGTGCGCGCCTGAGCTATGACGAGAAGAGCCATCGCCCGGTGCTGGACGAACTGAACGAGCGCCTGGTCGACAAGTACTTCGTCAACTTCAGCGTGTTCGAATCGATCCCGGACGTGTGGGCGATCGACCAGGTGTTCCCGATCGTACCGATCGAGCGCCTGGACGAGACCCCGGACCGTCGCGGCATCATCGCTGACATGACCTGCGACTCGGACGGCATGGTGGAAACCTATGTCGAGAACGAGAGCCTGGACAGCTCGCTGCCGCTGCACAAGATGAAGCCGGGCGAGAGCTACCGCATCGGCTTCTTCATGGTCGGCGCCTACCAGGAAATCCTGGGCGACATCCACAACCTGTTCGGCGATACCGACGCGGTGGAAGTGCTGGCCGATGCCGATGGCTATGCCATTACCCAGCAGCGCCGCGGCGACACCACCGACGTGATGCTGGATTACGTGGGTTACCGCCTGGACGAACTGCGGGCGACCTATGCGCAGCGCGTGGCTGCAGCGCAGCTGTCGCCGGAACGCGCGCAGGAACTGTCGGACGCGCTGGAAGCCGGCCTGACCGGTTATACCTACCTCTCCGACGAGCCGTTGGTCTGAGGTAAACGGGAACGCCGGGCATGGCCCGGCGCTACCGGTCACCATGAGCGCGCGCGCGATCTTCCACCTGTTCCTGCATGCCGCCGTGCCAGCGTTGCTGGCATGGTTGTTCTGGCGCAAGCGCTTCGCCTCGGCGTGGTTGCTGATGCTGCTGGGCTGGATCATCGACCTGGACCATCTGCTGGCCGACCCGATCTATGCACCGAACCGCTGCAGCATTGGTTTCCATCCGCTGCACACCGCACCGGCCATTGCGGTCTATGCCGGGCTGTGCGTGCCGAAGAAAACGCGGTTGTTCGGCATCGGTCTGATCATCCACATCGTGCTGGACGCAATTGATTGCTGGTGGATGCACCACCGTTGATGTTTGCTGCGTGTCGACCAAGGTCGACACCTACGGGAGCACGGCGACCGGCCGGATTGACGCTCGGTAGAGCCGGCCGCTGGCCGGCTTCCGCAGGGAATTCCCGGTGCCTACGTGGTTGCCGGCCAGCGGCCGGCACTACCCACCGTCAGGTTGGTCGCTTCACGCCACCGGCAACCACACCGTCGCACGCAGGCCGGGCTGCGCATTTTCCAGCATCACGCGCCCGCCGTAGCTGGCGGCGATATCGCCCACGATCGCCAATCCCAATCCACTGCTGCCCACGCGCTCATCCAGCCGCACGCCACGCTGGGTGACCCGTTGCAGGGCGTCTGCCGCCAGGCCGGGGCCGTCGTCGCGGACCTCAATGCGCAACTGGCCGTCGTCGGCTTTCGCGCTGACCTGGACCTGCCGTTGTGCCCAGCGCCCGGCATTGTCCAGCAGGTTACCCAGCATCTCCTCCAGATCCGCACTGGCACCGGCGAACTGCAGCGTCGGATCGATGCCCGCCGCCGTGAACGCGATGCCACGTTCGCCATGCACGCGTGCCATCAGCCGGCACATCGCCTGTGCGACGGCCGCCACGTCGGTGCGCTGGCGATGGTCGGCGGCCAGTCCTGCAGCCAGGTAACGGTCGACACTGGCCTGCATGCGCGCACTCTGCTCGCGCACGGTCGCCCGCCAGTCCGCGCCGTCGCCGTCAGCTTCGGTGGCCAGCACGCTCAGCGGGGTTTTCAGCGCATGCGCCAGATCCTGTGCACTGGTGCGCGCACGCGCGACCATGCGTTGCTGGTGGTCCAGCAGTGCATTGAGTTCTTCCCCCAGCGGTGCGACCTCCGCGCCCAGTTCCTGCGTGTCGATGCGCTGCACATCACCGCGGCGTACCCGTTCCAGCTGCGCACCGAGGCGATGCAGTGGGCGCAGGCCGAAGTGCACCTGGCTGGCCAGCACCGCCAGCCAAGCGGCGACCAGCACGCCCAGCGCGATGGCGGTGCGCTTGCGGAATGCAGCGACATCCGCATCCAACGCACTGCGATCAGTGGCAACCACGGCTACGAACGGTTCGCTGGCGCGTGGCAGGCGCACCTGCTGCACGCGTGCGCGCAGGGATTGCTGCAGCGGCCCGGCCAGGTTGCGGGTGGCCGGCCCGGCAACCGGCGCCGGCAGGGTTTCATCCCACAGCGAGCGCGACTGCAGCAACACGCGGCCATCGGCCCCGGCGATCTGCCAGTAGGCACCGGAGAACACGCGCTGGAAGCGTGCGTCATTGGGTTCCTGGCGCAGGCGCAGCTGTCCGTCCGCATCCACTTCGGCCTGCGCCAGCAGGGTCAACATGTCCTGCTGCAGTTCGTGGTCGAGGCGGTCACGCGCACTGCGCTTGAACAGCTCGCCCAGCAGCGCGCTGGCCAGCAGCGAGACCAGCAGCAGGCCGACGCCGCCGGCCAGCAGCAGGCGCCGTCGCAGCGATGATTGCCGGCTCACGGCGCGGCCAGCCGCCAGCCCTGGCCGCGCACGGTCTGGATCAGGTCGATGCCGAGCTTGCGGCGCACGCGTCCGAGCAGCACGTCCAGTGCGTTGGAGTCCGGGTCATGGCCGCCGTCGAACACCTGTTCGCCGAGGCGATCACGGCCGATCACCTGGCCGCTGTGATGGATGAAGTAGCTGAGCAACCGGAACTCCTGCGGACTGAGCGGCAACGGTTTGCCGTCCAGCTCGAAACGACCGGCGTTGACGTCCAGCTGCAGCGGGCCGCAGTGCAGGCGGGGGCTTGCGTGGCCGTGGCTGCGGCGGATCAGGGCGCGCAGCCGCAGCACCAGTTCGTCGGCCTGGAACGGTTTGGTCAGGTAGTCGTCGGCACCGGCATCGAAGCCAGCCAGCTTGTCGTGCCAGCGCCCGCGCGCGGTCAGCACCAGCACCGGAAAGCTGCGGCCATTGCCGCGCCAGCGCTCGATCACGCTCAGTCCATCCAGTCCGGGCAGGCCGAGGTCGACGATGGCGGCCTGCAGGTCCTCGATCTGGCCGATCTCCTCGGCCTGGCTACCGTCGGCGACCACCGCCACCACATAGCCGGCCTGTTCCAGCAGGGGCACCAGGCGCTGTGCCAGTGCGGCATCGTCTTCGGCCAACAGGATGCGCATCAGTCGTCGAGCTCCGTCTTCAGCAGCTTTCCGCTGCGCGCATCATAGTCCAGCTCCACCACCACGCCGTCGCCGCGCAGGACCTCCACTTCGTAGACGCCGTCGTCCAGCTCCACTTCCAGCAGTTGGCCGGGGTAGCGCTTGAGTGCATCACGCACCACGCTTTCCAATGGCACGTAGCGGCCCTGCTGCACGGCGCGGCGCGCGACCTGCTGCGCCGGGTCCTGTACGTGCGCGGCGGCGATCGGGGCGTTGGCCAGGGCCAGCAGCAGGGGCAGGGTGGCGAGCATGCGGGTGCAGAAAGAATGAGGGGTTCAGGCGCGAGTGTGCCGGGGATGACTAACAGCCGGCTAACAGCCACGGCTAAGGCGCTGTTAGCCGAGGCATGCATCGTGGCGTTGCCGGGATGGTCCGGCTACGAACACGAACAGGAGACCCCCCATGTTGAAGTCGCTCACCCTCGCCACTGTTGCCCTGCTGGCCATCGCACCGACCGCACAGGCCGCACCGCTGGGCATGGCCCAGGTCGAACAGACCCTGCGCAAGGCCGGTTATACCCAGATCCACGAAATCGAACGCGATGATGGCCTGTGGGAGGCCGACGTGAGCCGCGCCGATGGCCGCTTCAGCGAGGTCTACGTGGACCCGAAGACCGGCGAGATCTTCGACGAGCACAACGGGCGCGCGCTGTTGACCACCGAGCAGGTGCTGGCACGGGCGCAGTCGCATGGCCTGCGCGAGATCCATTCGCTGGAACGCGATGGTGCGACCTGGTCGCTGGAAGCCCGCAATGCCCGCAACCAGAAGGTGGAGGTGCGCCTGAGCGGTTACGACGGCCGCATCCTGCACAGCGAGCGCGATGGCTGGCTGGATTGACGTTGGCCCATGTAGAGCCGAGCCCATGCTCGGCTTTGCGGCCAACCGTAGCCGAGCATGGGCTCGGCTCTACAGGAGCTGGCTTACCAGCCGTACGGCGGTGGGTAATCCCAGCCGGGGCCGCGGCCGTAGTAGCCGCCATACGGGCCGAAGAAGCCCGGGCCCTTGCCTTCACTCACATGGATGTTGAGGTTGACCCCGTGGGTCTTGCCTTCATCGGTGGTGTAGTTCTTGCTGAGGTTCAGCGTGGCCGCGTTGTAGTGGCTGTTGCCACCGTTCTTGGAATAGCCGATGCCGGTGGTGAAGCTGCCGGACACCTTGACCTTGTCGTCGGTGACGTCGGCGATCTTCGCGTCGTCGTGCACGCGCGGGCCGCTCTTGTCACCGTAATAGGTGCCGGGCGGGTCCTGCTGCAGGGCCGGGTCGTTGAGATAGCGCATCGGCGCCTGCGGCAGCGTCAGGTCCAGGCCGGCAGCCTGCGGCGCGGTGGCGCCGGCGGCGGACTGGGCCAGCACGGTTCCCGGCAGGGCCAGGCACAGCAGCAGGGTCAGGGGGCGGATCATGACGGCGCTCCAGCGGACAGGTGGCCACGCAACACGCGGCGGTACAGGCCGACGCTAGCAGGGGTTGCTTGAATGATGCCTGTCGGCGCCGGATCGGGGTAGAGCCGGCCACGGCCGGCTGCAGGTCACAACCGCCCGAACCCGAACAGCCCTTCCAGCGCATGCCTGCGCCGCTCGATCCGGGCGCGCAGCAGTTGGGCGCCGATCATCGAATAGGTGATGCCGTTGCCGCCGTAGGCCATGGCGAAATGGACCCGCGGCCCCCACTGCGCGTGCGGGCCGAAGAACGGTAGGCCGTCGGCGGTTTCGGCGAAGGTCCCGGCCCAGGAGAAGGCCGGCACCGGGTCCAGCCGTGGGAACCAGTGCAACAGCTGTTTCATCAGCTTGTCGGCCTTGCGCTGTACGCGCCGGTCGCGGCGGGCGGGGATATCGATGGCGTCGTCCAGCCCACCCACCAGCAGGCGGCGGTCGCCGGTGGCGCGCAGGTACAGGTACGGGCGTGCGCTCTCCCACACCATCGTGCGCTGCAGCCGGCCCAGCGTGTCCGCATCGATCGGGTCGGTGATGAAGGCGTAGCTGCTGCGGTTGCGCGCGACCCGCTGTTCAAGCCAACGCTGGTTGGCGTAGCCCATGGCCAGGACCACGTGGCGGGCACGGACCGTGGCACCGGCCTCGGTCATCGCGGTTACGCCCTGCGCGCCAGGCTTGAGCGTGTGCAGCACGGTGCGGTCGTGCACATGGCCGCCGCGACGGCGCACTCGTTTGAGCAGGCCGTAGGTGAGGCAGTAGGGATCGACCCGCGCCGCCTGGCGGGTCAACAGGGCGCCGCCGGCATCCACGTCGAAGCGTTCGCGCAGGGCTTCGCGGTCCAGCCAACGCGCGTCCAGTCCAATATCACGGCGTGCAGCTCCTTCGGCCATCAGGCGCGGCACGTCGCGCCGCCGGCTGGCCAGGTACAGGCTGTCCATCTGCCGGAAGTCCACCTCCTTCAGCCCGCGTGCCACTTCGGCCAGTGCCGGGATCGCGTCGGCACAGGCAAGGTAGGCCAGGGCGGCGGCATCCTTGCCATAGCGCTCGGCCAGTTCCAGCAGATGGGTATCGATCTCGTACTGCAACAGCGCGGTGCTGGCCGCCGTGCTGCCCCAGCCGATGTCGCGCTGCTCGATCACCGCCACCTCGTGGCCGTGGGCGGACAGTTCGTCGGCGATCAGCGCACCGGTGATGCCGCCACCGACCACCAGCACGTCGCAGCGCAGATCCTGCTCCAGCGGGGGAAAGGCCTGCAGCAGTCCGTTGCGCACTGCCCACCAGGGGTAGCCACTTTTCAGGTCCATGCGTGGTCGTGCTCAGGCGGTGGGGTGGCCGGTATGCGGGGTCTGGATCAGTTCGGACAGATCGAAGCCCTGCAGGCGGGCCGCGGCCAGATAATGGTCCTGCACGGTCGCGTCCAGGCGTGGCTCGCGCGCCAGCAGCCACAGGTACTTGCGATCCGGGCTGCCGACCAGCGAGACGCTGTAGTCCGGGGCGACCTGGATCACCCAATAGTCGCCCTTGGCGAACGGCAGCCAGCGCAGGCCCTTGGGCAGGAAACTGACCTCCAGGCGCGCGCTGTCGTTGTCGACGGCGCAGGCCTCGCCGGTGGCCTCTTCGATCTCGCCGTCCATGCGGCAGCGGTTGGTGACGCCGACATTGCCGTTGTCGAGCAGGGTGTAGTGCGCCGACACATCGGTGCAGCCTTCCGGCTCGTGGCGCATCGGTAGGCGCGCGATCTCGTACCAGGTGCCCAGGTAGCGCGGCAGCTTGAGGTCGGCGACGGTCTTCAGCGGCGGGTGCTCGGTCATCGGTCATCGTGGCAGGGGCGGGCCTCCACGATGCCGATGGGCTCGCCATGGGCGGGTGAAGCCGGGGCGATGGCCGTGTCCAGAACGATCCGTCGCCGCTGCGACGTGCCTGTTGTCACCGGCATGGCGGTATCCTGCCGCCAGCGCCGTGTTTTCCTGATCCAACCAAGGTGGAGGTGCCGATGTACCAGGTGATCCTGTTGAAGAGTGAATCCGCGTTCGCACGCGAACAGTGGCCGCAGGTCGATGATCTGGTCGACTACGAGGGCGTCAGCTACAGCCTGCGAGCCGGCCCGCGCCAGCCACTGCCGACCGACCACGAGTGGCACCCGGTGGCGGTATATGCGCCCGATGAGATCACCGAGGAAGAGTTCCAGGACTGGTACGCGCTGCAGCAGCCGACCGTGGAAGAGCTGCGCCTCAAGTACTGATACTGCTGCGCGTCCCCCATCCGTCCTTTACCGCCTCTGCCGTATAGTCGCGCGCAGGCGCGGTGGTCCGCGCGAACCGGTGTGGCTGCGTGTCTTCTTTCCTGCGATCGATCCGTGCACGAGGGCCCTGGTGGGCCCTGCTGCTGTGCACCGCCTTCCTGCTGTCCGCGCCGGTGCTGGCGCAGGAGGAGGACCCCACGCCCAAGCAACAGCTGGCGGACATCGATTCGCGGTTGAAGGATGTCGAGCGCAAACGTGGCGATGCGGAAGCCACCGAGACGCTGGCGATGCTGTCCGAGAATGCCTCGCAGGCACGGCGTGACGCCGAGGCACTGGAAAAGGCACTGCAGCCCCAGCTGGATCGCATCAACGAGCAGCTGGCGCAGCTGGGGACGCCTGCCGAGGGCACCACGGAGCCGCCGGAGCTGGCAGCGCAGCGACGGGCCATAACCAGGCAGCGCGACGCCCTGGCCGCGTCGGTAGCGCAGGCCAAGGCCAGTGCCGTGCGTGCACAGCAGCTGGCGGCGGACATCGAGCAGCAGCGCACCGCACAACGTACGGAAGAACTGGGCCAGAAGGTCGCCTCGCCGCTGTCGCCTGCGTTGTGGAGCAAGGTGGCCGAGCGCCTGCCGATCGATATCGCGCGCGTTGCGCCGTTGGCCGAGCAGGGGCGTGACGCGCTGGTGGCCGGCATCCGCACCCATGGCTGGGGCACGCCGTTGCTGGGCCTGCTGGCCGCGCTGGTGATGATGTTCCCGCTGCGGTTGTGGCTGCGCAGGCTGGGGCGGCAGTTCGCCGCGTCCGAGCGCGCACCTGATGGACGACTGCGCCGGTCTGGCCTGGCGATGTGGCTGCTGCTGGTGGGTACGCTGCTGCCCGGTTATGCCGTGGTGGTACTGATGGCGGCGCTGGATGCGATCGATGCCATCGCGCCGCGCTTGCAGGTCGTGGCCGACGGCCTGGAGACCGCCACCTTCCGTGCGGCCTTCATTGCCGCGCTCAGCGCCTGCCTGCTGGTGCCCAAGCGCCCGTCATGGCGGCTGTTGAACCTGGACGACACCGCCGCGCTGAAGCTGCGCAAATATGCCTGGGGCGCGGCGGCGCTGGCCTGGCTGAGCACGGTGCTGGTGGCCCTCGACCAGGCTACGCGCACCAGCGACGTCACCACGGTGGCGTTGGACGGCCTGATTGCCCTGACCTACCTCGGCCTGATCATGGCCATGCTGGTGACCCTGGCGCGCCTGCATCGCCGGCAGACCGCCGAGGCCGAGGCCAAGCTGGAAGCACAGGCCGATGGCGTGGGGGCAACCACGCCCGTGCGCCGCAGCAGCTGGCTGGTACTGGCCCGGGTAGCGGGCAATATCGCGGTGGTGGCGGCCATCGTTGCCACGTTGCTGGGCTACCTGAATTTCGCCAAGTTCGTGAACCAGCAGCTGATCGGCGGCAGCATCGTCGTGCTGGCCGCAACCCTGCTGTTCAAGTTCGTCGATGACCTGAGCACCTGGATGCTCAACGCCGACAGCAAGGTCGGCCAGACCATCCTGCTCAGCACCGGCCTGAGCGTATCGCGGCTGGAACAGGCGGGCGTGCTGCTGTCGGCGGCGTTGCGCACCATCGTCGTACTGATCGCGCTGCTGGCGCTGGTGGCACCGTTCGGCAACATCGGCGCGGTGGTGGAGCGCTTCTCCTCGCTGTTCACCTCTGGATTCGACATTGGCGGAACCAAGCTGGAGCCGGTGCGCATCGTGCTGGCGGTGCTGGTGCTGCTGGCTGGCCTGGCCGTTACCCAGCTGGTACAGCGCTGGCTGACCGACACCTACCTGCCCAAGACCGAGCTGGATCTGGGCGCGCGCAATTCGGTGAGTACCGTTGCCCGCTATGTGGGCATCATCATCGCGGTGATCTGGGCGCTGTCGGCGATGGGCCTGCAGCTGAGCAAGCTGGCATTGCTGGTCAGCGCGCTGTCGGTGGGTATCGGTTTCGGCCTGCAGGTGATCACCCAGAACTTTGTTTCCGGCCTGATCCTGCTGGCCGAGCGGCCGGTGAAGATCGGCGACTGGGTGAAGCTGGGCGACCAGGAGGGTGACATCCGCCGCATCAGCCTGCGATCGACCGAGATCCAGGTGGGCGACAAGTCGACGTTGATCGTGCCCAACTCCGAGCTGGTCACCAAGACCGTGCGCAACATGACGATGGGCAACAACCAGGGCCGCATCCAGATCCAGTTCGCGGTGCCGCCCAGCACGGATGTCGGCAATCTGCGGCAGGCGCTGCTGGATGCGTACACCGCGCACACCAACGTGCTGAAACAGCCGGCACCGACGGTCTACATCGACAGCATTGCCGGTGGCCAGATCACCATCAACAGCTTCGCTTACGTGGCCAGCCCGCGGCAGGTGTACGCCACCCGCAGCGACCTGTACTTCAGCCTGTTGCAGATCCTGGCCGAGCGGAACATTCCGCTGTCGACCCCGACCGACATCCACATCATCCGCGATCCGCAGGAGTAGGGGTTTCTTTGCAGGGCTGCGCCCTGCACCCGCCGAAGCAACGTCAACCGCAAGAGCAACGGCAACAGCAACAGCAACAGCAACAGCAACAGCAACAGCAACAGCAACAGCGTGCATTCCGTGGGATGGCGGGGTGGGTCCGGTTGCGGGAGACGCCGTAAACCCATCCATGGGGGCTTGGCCGCGGCATCCATGCCGCGGACACTCCCGCAACCGGACCCACCCCGCCTTCGACAGTTTTCCGCGATCTGTTGGAAATACCATTGGGGTCAGATCCGTTTTCCTCCGGAAAACGGATCTGACCCCAGATTGATTTCGATATCTCACAAAAGTGTCGACCAAGGTCGACACCTACCGACAGCCGCAGGACTCTGTCAGAGGTGGGGCGGTGCCGGAGTGCGGGGTGTCTGATCTGGCCCCCCGTCAGCGGACGCCAAGAAGCGATACTTTGATCGCACCTGGAGGTCCCTTATGTCCCGTATCACCCGTCGTAGCTACACCGATGAGTTCAAGCACCAAGCCGTGGAGTTGGCCGAGTCGC
>NZ_JCAFTF010000008.1:0-206924 GCF_059369995.1 Stenotrophomonas sp. YJH_SMC_53
CTGCTTACATCCACGGCTTCTACAATCCAGCCCGGCTACACTCGGCGCTGGGCTACCACTCGCCTAACAACTACGCCCGGCAGCTTCGGCCTGCCGCCTGAAACGGCTTCATGGCGTCCGTTTTCAGGGGGCCAGATCAGTCCGCCGCATGGATGCGGCGGCCAAGCTTACAGGGACGTACTTGCAGCGTCCCCCGCGCAGCCCACCCGCCCGGCCAAACCCGGCTTTTGCTTTCAGCGACCCACCCAGCCCCCGCCACGAGGGGCTCCGCCGTTGGCCGGACACCCCGCGACAAACCACCGCACGTGCGCAATCCCCACGAACGGCGGACAATGGAGACCTTGGCGGCCCGCCACGCCGCCCCTCCCGCTTTCCGCTGCAAGGATTCCCCCCATGGCCGCCCGCAAGTCCTCCGCCCCCCTCATCGAAGTCACCGCCCGCCCCGGCCAGCCGCTGGGGATGGCGCCGGCCACCTTCCTGCGCGACTTCTGGCAGAAACGCCCGCTGCTGATCCGCAACGCCTTCCCCAACTTCCAGACCCCGGTGCAGCCGGAAGACCTGGCCGGGCTGGCCTGCGAGGAAGGCGTGCTGGCGCGCCTGATCGAGCACGACAAGACCCGGGACGGCTGGCGCGTGCGCACCGGCCCGTTCCAGGAAGACGTGTTCCCCGCCCTGCCCGACCACGACTGGACCCTGCTGGTGCAGGACGTGGACAAGTGGGACCCGGACGTGCGCGCCCTGATCGAGCACTTCAGCTTCCTGCCGCGTTGGCGCATGGATGACGTGATGATCAGCTTCGCCGCCACCGGCGGCTCGGTCGGCGCCCATGTCGACCAGTACGACGTGTTCCTGCTGCAGGCCCACGGCCACCGCCGCTGGCAGATCGACGCCAGCGAATCGATCAAGGGCAAGCAGCCACCGCTGGGCTTCCGCCCGGACGTGGAACTGAAGCTGCTGAAGGTGTTCAAGCCGACCCACGACTGGGTGCTGGCGCCGGGCGACATGTTGTACCTGCCGCCGAACGTGCCGCACCACGGCGTCGCCGAGGATCCCTGCCTGACGTTCTCCTTCGGCATGCGCGCGCCGTCCTCGGCCGAGCTGATCAGCGACTACCTCGACACCCTGATCGCCGATGCCGACGAGAACATCCGTTACCAGGATGCCGACCTCAAGGTGCCGGCCGACCCGAACGAAATCGACACGGTGGCGATGGCGCGGGTGATCACCGCGCTCAACGCCATCCGCATGAACGACCCGGACAAGCTGGGTGACTGGTTCGGTCGCTTCATCACCACCTACCGCGCCGCCGGCGAGGTGATGGCCCACCAGGCCGCACCGGCACCGGAGGAAGTGGTCCAGGCGCTGGCCTCCGGCCTGCTGCTGCAGCGCCACCCGTGGGCACGCCTGGCCTGGCGCCGGGCCAAGCGCGGCGCCAGCCTGTACGTCAGCGGCCAGGACTTCGCGCTGCCGGTGAAGGACGCCCAGCGCCTGGCCGGAGCCGAGCAGCTCGACGCCGCCGCCTATCGCGGCCTGTCCGACAAGGGCCGTGCCGTGCTCCAGCAGCTGCTGGTCGGTGGCGTGTTCCAGCTGATCGATCCGAACGAGGTGTACGACGCTGAAGAGGAGGACGACGGCGAAGACGCCGTGGTCCTCGGCGAAGTGGTCGAAGGCCGTGACCGCGTCGACGCGATCGACGCCGACGCGGTGTCCGACGATGTCCACTCCGTGACCGTGCACGACGACGGTATCGAGGTCATCGTCAACTTCGAGGACGACGACGAAGACGACAGCACTGGCCGGGCCTGAGCCCTCACCATGATCCGGGTCCAGCAGGTCAGCCACGCCGACGCCCACGTTGCCATCCACGACGTGCGCCAACGCGTGTTCGTGCAGGAACAGGGCATCGCAGCGGAACTGGAACGCGATGCGCTGGACCCGGTCAGCGTCCATGTGCTGGCACTGGACAGTGACAACCAGCCGGTCGGCACCGGCCGGCTGGCCCCGGACGGCCGCATCGGCCGTATGGCCGTGCTGGCCAGCCATCGCAGCCACGGGGTCGGTGAGGCCCTGCTGGAGGCACTGGTCGAGGCCGGGCGCAGGCTCGGCCTGGCCGAGCTGCACCTGCACGCCCAACTACCCGCCCGCGATTTCTATGCCCGCCAGGGCTTCCTGCCGGAAGGCGAGGCGTTCGAGGAGGCCGGCATCGGCCACCAGCAGATGCGCCGCCGGCTGGGCGCGACCGGCGCGATCGACTGCCGCGCCGAGGCGGTGGCCATTACCACGGCCATCGTCCACCGCGCCCGCCGCCAGCTGTGGCTGCACAGCCGCCAGCTGGACCCGGGACTGCTCGACGCGGCGCCGGTGCAGGCCGCCCTGCGCCGCTTCGTCACCGCCCGCCACGACAAGCAGCTGCGGGTGATCGTGCACGATGCCGCTGCGATCGCCTCTGCCGGGGCACCGCTGCTGGCGCTGGCCCAGCGCTTGCCAAGCGTGATCCAGTTCCGCGAGGTCAGCGACCCGGTCGACCGCGCGCTGGCCTCTTCCTGCCTGCTCAACGATGCGGGCGACTTCTACTTTCGTCTGATCGGCCATCGCCTCGACGGCGAGGCCGGTATCGCGCTGCCGGCACGTTCGCAGCCGTTCGGGCAGCAATTGCAGCGCGTCTGGGACCGTTCGCGCGATTGCAGCGAACTGCGCGCGCTCGGCATCTGAGCCGGCGCCGCTGACCCAACCTGTCTGGAACCGGCACCGGCGGACGTGGGATGCCCGCAGTGGTGCCCCTTCGTGTCCCGTTGGGGGTACAATTTGGCTGTTTGAACGCGCCCGCGCAGGGCTATTCATCTTCCTGCCGGGTCCTTCTGAAGCCATACCCCACAAAGCGAATCAACACCCTCCATCGTGGACAATCAACTGAAGCAGTTTGCGCAATCTTCGCAACTCGCCGGCGGCAACGCCTCCTATGTCGAGGACCTGTACGAGCAGTACCTGGTCTCCCCGGATAGTGTCGATCCCAAATGGAAAACCTACTTCGACGGCTTCAAGGGCCGCGAAGCAGGTGACATTCCGCACTCGGCCGTCATCTCCCACATCGCGGACGCGGCCAAGGATGCGCTGAAAGCTGGCACCGGCACCGGTGCGGGCGACGAGCGCGAGCGCAATGTCGGTCGTCTGATCACCGCCTACCGCTCGCGCGGCCACCTGGACGCCCGCCTCGATCCGCTGGGCCTGGCCGCGCCGGTGAACACCCCGGACCTGGGCCTGCCGTTCCACAACCTGTCCGATGCCGATCTCAACAGCGAGTTCAGCACCGGCGGCGTCGGCGGCCAGCCGCGCATGAAGCTGCGCGACCTGCTCGCACGCCTGAAGGCGACCTACACTGGCTCGATCGGTGCGGAGTTCATGCACATCTCCGAGGTCGAGCAACGCCAGTGGATCTACAGGAAGCTGGAAGCGGCCGGTGGCAACTACCAGCTGGACGCTGAAACCCAGCGCCGCACCCTGGAGCGCCTGACCGCGGCCGAAGGCCTGGAGCGCTACTTGCACACCAAGTACGTCGGCCAGAAGCGCTTCTCGCTGGAAGGCGGCGACTCGCTGATCCCGATGATGGACACCATCATCCGCAGCGCCGGCAAGGATGGCGTCAAGGACGTGGTGATCGGCATGGCCCACCGCGGCCGCCTGAACGTGCTGGTCAACACCCTGGGCAAGAACCCGCGCAAGCTGTTCGACGAATTCGAAGGCAAGTTCGAGCACGACGAGCACGCGTCGGCCGGCGACGTGAAGTACCACATGGGCTTCTCCGCCGACGTGGCCACCGACGGTGGCCCGGTGCACCTGGCGCTGGCGTTCAACCCGTCGCACCTGGAAATCGCCGACCCGGTCGTGGCCGGTTCCGTGCGTTCGCGCCAGGAGCGCCGCAAGGACACCGCACGCAAGCAGGTCATGCCGATCCTGATCCACGGCGACGCGGCCTTCTCCGGCCAGGGCGTGGTCATGGAGCTGTTCCAGATGTCGCAGGCCCGCGGCTTCGCCGTCGGCGGCACCGTGCACATCGTGGTCAACAACCAGGTCGGCTTCACCACTTCCAACCCGCTGGATACGCGCTCCACGCGCTATGCCACCGACGTGGCGAAGATGATCGCCGCCCCGGTGCTGCACGTGAACGGCGATGATCCGGAAGCCGTCGTGTTCGCCGCGCAGCTGGCCTTCGAGTTCCGCCAGAAGTTCGCCAAGGACGTGGTCATCGACCTGATGTGCTACCGCCGTTGGGGCCACAACGAGGCCGACGAGCCGGCGATCACCCAGCCGCTGATGTACCAGGTGATCCGCAAGCACCCGACCACCCGCGAGATGTATGCCGAGCAGTTGGAAAAGGCGGGCGTGATCGCCGCCGGTGCCGGCAAGGCCATGGTCGATGCCTACCGCGAGAAGCTGGACGCCGGTGAAGTGACCACCGAGCTGGCCAAGGTCGAGAAGACTCCGCCGACCAGCCCGCTGTTCGTCGATTGGCCGAAGCTGCTGGAAGGCAAGCTGTCCGACCCGGTCTCGACCAAGGTCGAGAAGAACAAGCTGGTCGAGCTGGCCAAGCTGATCAACACCATCCCGGACGAAGTGCAGCTGCACTCGCGCGTGGCCAAGGTCTACGACGACCGCCGCAAGATGGCCGCCGGCGAGATCGCGGGCGACTGGGGCTTTGCCGAGAACCTGGCCTACGCCACCCTGCTCGACGAAGGCCATGCGCTGCGCCTGGTCGGCCAGGACGTCGGCCGCGGTACGTTCACGCACCGCCACGCGATCCTGCACGACCAGAAGACCGACAACTACTACATGCCGCTGCGGCAGCTGGTGGATTCGCCGGAGAAGGCCACCGTCATCGATTCGCTGCTGAGCGAAGAAGCGGTGATGGCCTACGAGTACGGCTTCTCCACCACCGATCCGAACACGCTGTGCATCTGGGAAGGCCAGTTCGGCGACTTCGCCAACGGTGCCCAGGTGGTGATCGACCAGTTCATCGCCGCCGGTGAAGCCAAGTGGGGCCGCATTTCCGGCCTGACCCTGCTGCTGCCGCATGGCTATGAAGGACAAGGCCCGGAACACAGCTCGGCGCGCCTGGAGCGCTTCCTGCAGCTGTGCGCCCTGGAGAACATGCTGGTTGTCGTGCCGTCGACCCCGGCGCAGGCCTTCCACATGCTGCGTCGCCAGCTGCACATGACCACCCGCAAGCCGCTGGTGGTGATGTCGCCGAAGTCGCTGCTGCGCCACAAGCTGGCCGTGTCGACCCTGGACGAACTGGCCAATGGCGAGTTCCAGCACCTGATCGGCGACGCCAATGCCGATGCCAAGAAGGTCAAGCGCGTGGTGCTGTGCTCGGGCAAGGTCTACTACGACCTGCTGGAAGACCAGACCAAGCGTGGCCAGGACGACGTGGCGATCATCCGCGTGGAGCAGCTGTATCCGTTCCCGCGTGCGCTGCTGGCTGCCGAGCTGAAGAAGTACGGCAAGGCCACCGACGTGGTGTGGACGCAGGAAGAACCGCAGAACCAGGGCGCGTGGTACCAGATCCGCCACCACCTGCAGTTCTGCCTGGCCGATGGCCAGAACCTGCACTACGCCGGTCGCGCACGTTCGGCGTCGCCGGCTGCCGGTCACATGGCTGACCACGTCCGCGAACAGCAGCAGCTGATTGCCGACGCACTGGTCAACCCGTTCAACGACACGTTCGCTGAATAATCCTCCCCCTATTTAGAAGACAAACCAGGAAGCTCCCGCAATGGCCACCGAAGTCAAAGCCCCGGTACTGCCCGAATCCGTCGCCGACGGCACCATCGCCACCTGGCACAAGAAGGTGGGCGACGCCGTCAAGCGCGACGAAAACCTGCTTGACCTGGAAACCGACAAGGTCGTGCTGGAAGTGCCGTCGCCGGTTGACGGCGTGCTGAAGGAAATCAAGTTCAAGGAAGGCGATACCGTGACCTCCAGCCAGGTCGTGGCGATCATCGAAGAAGGCGCCGTGGCTGCGGCTCCGGCCCCGGCCGCTGAAGAGAAGAAGGCTGAAGCCGCACCGGCCGCCGCTGCTCCGGCCGCTGCCGCCGCTCCGGCTCCGGCTGCCAAGTCGGCCGCCGACACCCTGCCGCCGGGCGCCCGCTTCACCGCCATCACCGAAGGCGTGAACCCGGCCGACGTCGACGGCACCGGCCGTCGTGGTGCAGTGACCAAGGAAGACATCGTCAACTTCGCCCGCAACGGCGGCGCCGGCAAGGCCGGTGGTGCACGTCCGGAAGAGCGCGTGCCGATGACCCGCATCCGCAAGCGCATCGCCGAGCGCCTGATGGAGTCGAAGAACTCCACCGCCATGCTGACCACCTTCAACGAAGTCGACCTGTCCAAGGTGTCGGCGGCGCGCAAGGAGCTGCAGGACGAGTTCGTCAAGGCCCACGGCATCAAGCTGGGCTTCATGAGCTTCTTCGTGAAGGCCGCTGCCAACGCGCTGCAGCGCTTCCCGCTGGTCAACGCCTCGATCGACGGCGACGACATCATCTACCACGGCTACTCGGACATCTCGATCGCCGTGTCGACCGAGAAGGGCCTGGTCACGCCGGTCCTGCGCAACGTCGAGCGCATGTCGTTCGCCGACATCGAGAAGACCATCGCCGACTACGCCAAGAAGGCACGTGACGGCAAGCTGGGCCTGGAAGAACTGCAGGGCGGCACCTTCACCGTGACCAACGGCGGCACCTTCGGTTCGCTGCTGTCGACCCCGATCATCAACCCGCCGCAGAGCGCCATCCTGGGCATGCACGCCATCAAGGAGCGTCCGATCGCTCAGAACGGCCAGGTCGTGATCGCGCCGATGATGTACCTGGCGCTGTCCTACGACCACCGCATCATCGACGGCAAGGACTCGGTGCAGTTCCTGGTGGACATCAAGAACCAGCTGGAAAACCCGGGCCGCATGCTGTTCGGCCTGTAAGAAACCTCCCGCCCCTCCGCGCCTGCGCGGAGGGGTTCTGGTAATGCATCAAGGAATAATTCAATGGCTGAACAATTCGACGTCGTCGTCATCGGTGCCGGCCCGGCCGGTTACCACGCTGCCATCCGCGCGGCCCAGCTGGGCCTGAAGACCGCCTGCATCGACGCAGCGCTGGGCAAGGACGGCAAGCCGGCCCTCGGCGGCACCTGCCTGCGCGTGGGCTGCATCCCGTCCAAGGCGCTGCTCGATTCCTCGCGCCAGTTCTGGAACATGGGCCACATCTTTGGCGACCACGGCATCAGCTTCAAGGATGCCAAGATTGACGTCGAGGCGATGATTGGCCGCAAGGACAAGATCGTCAAGCAGTTCACCGGCGGCATCGGCATGCTGTTCAAGGCCAACAAGGTCGCCGCCTACTACGGCTTCGGCCAGCTGCAGCCGGGCAACGTGGTCAAGGTGAAGCAGCACGACGGTTCGGAAGTCGAGCTGAAGGGCACCAACGTCATCATCGCGGCCGGTTCGGATTCGATCGAACTGCCGTTCGCCAAGTTCGACGGCGAGACCATCGTCGACAACGTCGGCGGCCTGGACTTCACCGAAGTGCCGAACCGCCTGGCGGTGATCGGTGCCGGCGTGATCGGCCTGGAACTGGGCAGCGTGTGGAAGCGCCTGGGCGCTGAAGTCACCATCCTTGAGGCCATGCCGGAGTTCCTGGCGGCTGCCGACGCCGAAGTGGCCAAGGCCGCTGCCAAGGAATTCAAGAAACAGGGCCTGGACATCAAGCTCAATGCCAAGGTTTCCAAGACCGAGATCACCGGCAAGGGCAAGAAGAAGGAAGTCATCGTCACCTACACTGACGCGGAAGGCGAAAAGACCCTGACCGTGGACAAGCTACTGGTGGCCGTCGGCCGTCGCGCCGCCACCAAGGGCCTGCTGGCCGAAGGCACCGGCGTCAAGGTCAACGAGCGCGGCCAGATCGAAGTCGACGCGCACTGCCACACCGGCGTCAACGGCGTGTGGGCGGTCGGCGACTGCGTGCGCGGCCCGATGCTGGCGCACAAGGGCTTCGAGGAAGGCATCGCGGTGGCTGAGCTGATCGCCGGCCTGCCGGGCCACGTCAACTTCGACACCATCCCGTGGGTCATCTACACCGAGCCGGAACTGGCCTGGGTCGGCAAGACCGAAGCCCAGCTGAAGGCCGAGGGCATTCCGTACAAGGCCGGCAGCTTCCCGTTCGCCGCCAACGGCCGTGCCGTAGCGATGATCGAGCCGGCGGGGTTCGTGAAGATCCTGGCCCATGCCGAAACCGATCGCATCCTCGGCATGCACCTGGTTGGCGCCAACGTCTCCGAACTGGTGCACGAAGGCGTGCTGACCATGGAGTTCAGCGGCTCGGCCGATGACCTGGCCCGCATCTGCCACGCCCACCCGTCGCTGTCGGAAGTGATCCACGACGCCGCGATGGCGGTCAGCAAGCGCGCCATCCACAAAGCGAACTGATCGTCCACCTGCTAGTGCCGGCCGCTGGCCGGCTTCACCCGGATTCAAGAAACCCCGCCTCGGCGGGGTTTTTTGTTGCTCATTTTCCTGTAGCGCCTAGCATTGGGCTCGGCGCTACACCTTTCCAGCGGGCTTCTTCGGTGGATCGTCACAGATGCGATGCTGCACCACCGTCTCGCCGACCTTCCATTCCTTCGTGACCCGGCAGCGCTCCCTGTCCCCGGGCCGCGTCGAAGCCTTCGCCCCAGCAGCATTCGCTTCGTCGGCACCGGCTGCCTGCTGGCGCTCCAGCCACACCGAAGGCGGTGCTGGAGGAGCGGCCTGTAGCGGGCCCGCCAACAGGGCCAGACCGACCAGCACCAGCGCCCTCATGCGGGCACCGCCCGGCCACCGAGCATGCGCGCCGGCAGCATGAACAGCGCGCGCAGGAAGGCGAACAGCGCCGAAAAGGTGATGCCGACCAGTCGGAACGGCAGGCTCAGCAGCCACACGAACGGCCAGGCGATCAGGGCGAGGATCGCCAGCGGCCAGCACAGTACGAACAGCAGGCACCACACACCGAGCGCGAACAGGGTCTTCATCACGGTCTCCTTGGGACGGCACCCTGCCGCCTGCGGACACCTTGGCGCCCTACCCTGGCGCCGGCAAACAGTTTGCGACGAAACCGGGCTGGCGGCGATGAAACCGGCCCAGCGCAGTGCAACGCCACGCCCATGCCCATGCCCGGCTGCGCTTCGTGGCGACCGCATGGAACCCGCGCTGACAGCAGCTCCTGCCGGTGCCTTGGCTCGCCCGATGGTGGTTGCCGGCCAGCGGCCGGCATGACCGCTATTCGAACGAACCGACCGAGTCGTGGGCCAGGTTGTCGAAGCGGGTGTACTCACCGAAGAACTTCAGTTTGCACGAGCCGGTCGGGCCACCACGGTGCTTGCCGATGATGATTTCGGCCAGGCCCTTGTCCGGCGAGTTTTCCTTGTTGTAGTAGTCGTCGCGGTAGATGAACACGATCATGTCCGCGTCCTGCTCGATTGCGCCCGATTCGCGAAGGTCGGCCATCACCGGGCGCTTGTCGGTACGCGTTTCCAGCGAGCGGTTGAGCTGCGACAGCGCGATCACCGGCACGTTCAGTTCCTTGGCCAGGCCCTTCAGCGAACGCGAGATTTCCGAGATTTCGGTCGCGCGGTTCTCGCTGTTGCCCGGCACGCTCATCAGCTGCAGGTAATCGATCACCACCAGGCCCAGGTCATGCTCGCGCTTGAGGCGGCGGCACTTGGAACGCAGCACTTCCGGCGACACGCCCGGCGTGTCGTCGATGAAGATCTTGGTTTCCTTCAGCATCTTGATCGCGCTGGTGACGCGGCTCCAGTCCTCGTCTTCCAGCTGGCCGGTACGCAGGCGCTGCGCGTTGATGCGTCCATTGGAGGAAATCAGGCGCATCGCCAGCTGCGACGCCGACATTTCCATCGAGAACACGGCCACGCCCTTCTTCGACTTGATCGCCGCGTACTCGGCGATGTTCAGCGCGAAGGTGGTCTTGCCCATTGCCGGGCGCGCCGCGAGGATGATCAGGTCGGTCGGCTGCAGGCCAGCGGTCATCGCGTCGAAATCGTTGTAACCGGTCGGCAGGCCGGTGATGTTGCCGCCGTTCTCGAAGCGGTTGCGCAGCTCCTCGAAGGCATCCTTCAGTGCACCGGGCATGGCCACGAAATCGGTACGGCCACGCGCACCCTGTTCGGCGATTGCAAACACGCTCTTTTCCGCCGAGGCCAGCAGCTCGCTGCTGTCACGCCCCTCCGGCTGGAAACCGTCGTTGACGATGTCGGTGCCGACCTGGATCAGCTGCCGCAGCACCGCCTTGTCGCGCACGATCTCGGCGTAGGCCACGATGTTGGCAGCTGACGGCGTGGTACTGGCCAGTTCGATCAGGTAGGCGCCGTCACCCACCAGTTCCATCTTGCCCTGCGATTCAAACCACTCGCCCAGCGTCACCGCGTCGAACGGCCGTTCGCGCTCGGACAGCTCGCGGATCGCACGATAGATCATCTGGTGATCGCGACGATAGAAGTCGCTTTCGGTCAGCTGGTCGTTGACACGGTCATACGCCTCGGGCGCCAGCATCAGGCCACCCAGCACCGCCTGCTCGGCTTCCACCGAATGGGGCGGTACCCGCAACTGGTCGATGCGCGACTCGTCGCGATCGCGATCGAAGCCATCACCGCGCTCTCTGCGGTTGGAACGGAAGCCGGGACGAGCGGACATGCTGCGGTGTTTCCTGCAAAAGTGGGCCAGACGAGTGTAGGCATGTGCCGACCCCGGCAGCCATGGACAAGCCTGTGGATAAGCCGTGGGAAAACGGGGGATATCCGCCGGTACCTGGCCAGACTGGCGTGAAAGCGTCGCACTGCCTGCGACGGGCGCCGTTGCGGCGCCCGAGCGGGACATTATCGCAGATCAACGCCCCGGGGTCGGATCCCCTGCGACGCAGGGGACTCTGACCCGCAGGCGTCAATCGCCCTTGACGTGCACTGCGATCAACGCCAGGAACCGGTCCACGTAGCCCTGCAGGAACTTCTGCGTGCCTTCGTTGTGGATCGTGCCATCGGCATCGATCAGGCCGTCCTTGAAGTGGATGAATGCCTCGGGCTGGCCCAGCACATGCATGTCCAGGAAGGCCAGGCTGTTGCGCAGGTGCTGCTGGGCCACGGCGGTACCGATCTGGCCGATGGAGGCGCCGATCACCGCCGCCGGCTTGCCGGCAAACGCACTGTCACCGTACGGGCGCGATCCGATATCGATGGCGTTCTTGAGCACGCCGGGCACCGACCGGTTGTACTCGGGTGTCACGAACAGCACCGCGTCGGCGGCGCGCACCTGATCCTTCAGCCGGGTGCCCTGCGGCGGATAATCAGCGTCGAAATCCTGGTCGTACAACGGCAGATCGCCGATCTGCACGTACTGGAAGCGCGCGCGATCACCGGCGAGCTTCTCCAGCGCATGGGCCAGCTTGCGGTTGCAGGAATCCTTGCGCAGGCTGCCAACGAACACGGCGATGGTGGGGACGGACATCGGGACATACTCCTCACGGTGCGGGAGGCCCAGCCTAGTCGCCAGGCCCGTGCCATCCGGTGAAGATCAGCCGCCGGTCACGCCGGTCACGCCGGTCCGCGCCTGCCGCCAATGCGCCTGCCAGGCCTGGAACATCAGCACGTTCCACAAGTGGGTATGCCACTTGCGCTGCCCCCCCAGGAACTGCTGCCACAGCGGCTGCACCGCCGCCGCCGACAGCACGCCCTCACGCTCCAGCCGCGCCGGCTGCAGCAGGTCCTCTGCCCAGGGTCGCAGGTCGCCCTTCAACCAGTCACTGACCGGTGCGCCGAAACCGCGCTTGGGACGGTGCACCATTGAATGCGGCACGTAACGGCCCAGCACGCGCTTGAGCAGCACCTTGCTGGTCGTCTCACTGCGCTTGAAGCCCAGCGGCAGCGACCAGGCGAACTCGGCCACGCGCCAGTCCAGCAATGGCGCGCGCGCCTCCAGGCTGACCGCCATCGAGGTCCGGTCGACCTTGCACAACAGGTCATCGGGCAGGTAGGTCACGAAATCGGCCAGCATCATCGCGTCGGCCGGTGTCCCCGCGCCGTGCAGCGGATCGGCCAGGTCGTAGAAGCTGCCGGCCGCCTGCGCACCGGGTACCGCCGCGGCAGGGTCGCGCCAGCGCGAGATGCGGTTGCGGTAGACGTCGCCGATGCCACGTGCGCCTGTCTCGGCCAGCAGCGCCGCCAGGCCACCGGTCCGCGAGGCCTCGCCCTGCTGCTGCGAGCGTGCGCCCATCCAGCGCCGCAGCGGCCCCGGCACGCGTCCGAGCATCTGCCAGTTGCGCAGCGCGCGTACATAGCGGGTGTAGCCGAAGAACAGCTCATCGCCACCGTCGCCGGACAGCGCGACGGTCACGCCCTGCCGTGCCAGCCGTGCCACCAGCGCGGTCGGCACCTGCGACGCATCGGCAAAAGGTTCATCGAACATCGCCGGCAACTGAGGCACCACCGCCAGCGCGTCGGCGCCACTGACGTACAACTCGGTGTGATCACAGCCGAGATGAGCCGCCAGCTCCCTGGCCAGCGGAGCTTCGTCATGTCCCGAGTCGGTGAAGCCGATGCTGAAACTATGCACCGGCTGCCCGCTCTGCGCCTGCATCAGCGCTGCCACCAGCGATGAGTCCGTGCCGCCGGACAGGAACACGCCGACCGGCACGTCGGCCACCATGCGCAGCGCCACCGCATCGCGCAGCAGCGTATCCAGCTGTTCCTCGGCCTCCTCGATGCGGCCCTGGAACGGGGCGGCCAACGCCGCCTGCATGCGTGCACGCGCATCCCAGTACGGGCGCTGCGCCTGCTCCGGGCGGTGTGCCGCGGCGCCAGCGGCCACAGCCGCTGCATCCAGCCGCAGCACCCGGCCCGGCATCAGCTTGTAGCAGCGCTGGTGGATGCTGTGCGGCGCCGGGATGTAATCCAGCCGCAGCAGCAAGGTGAGCGCATCGCGGTCGATGTCGTTGTCGAACGCCGGGTGTTGCCAGAGCGCCTTCAGTTCCGAACCGAACACCAGCGCGTCGCCGGCCCAGCCGTAGTACAGCGGCTTCTTGCCGACGCGGTCGCGGGCCAGCCACAGGCAACGATCCTGACGGTCCCACAGCGCGATGGCGAACATGCCGTTGCAGCGCTGCAGGGTGTCTTCGACGCCCCACTGCAGGATCGCCGCCAGCAGTACTTCGGTGTCGGAATGGCCGCGGAAGGTGTGCCCCAGCGGCTCCAGCTGTTCACGCAGGGCCGCGAAATTGTAGACCTCGCCGTTGTAGGCCATCACGTAGCGGCCGTCCGCCGAGGCCATCGGCTGGTGGCCCAGCGGGGACAGGTCGAGGATGCTCAGGCGTCGATGCGCCAGCGCGATGCCCGCCTCGGCATCGACCCAGCTGCCGCCATCATCCGGCCCGCGATGGTGCAGCGCCTGGCCCATGGCCAGCGCCTGCGCCTGCAGCGCCTCGGCCGACGCCAGCGGCGCCGGCAACAACATTCCCGCCAATCCACACATGCATCAGGGTTCCTGCGCCAGGTCGAGGGCGGCGCCAATCACCGCATTGTCGCTTGGAAGCCCGAACATTGCTGCCCCTGCCAGTGGCGTGTAGGTGTCGGCGCCACAGACGCGGCGCAGCGGCAGGTGACCAAAGCCGGCCTCGACCAGTGCCGTGACCACGCCCTCACCCACTCCGCCGCTGTGGCGGCCTTCGTCCAGCACCAGCACCCGCCGCGCGCTCGCGGCCTGGGCCGCGATGAAGCCGGCATCCAACGGTACCAGCCAGCGCAGGTCGACCACCCGCACCTGCCAGCCCAGCTGCTGCTCGATCGCCCGCGCCGCGCGCAACGCCATCGGCACGCCATTGCCATAGGTGTAGATCACCAGGTCTCCGGCCTCCGGTGCATACACCCGGCCCTCGCCCGGCACCAGCGCCTGGCCCTGTGCCGGGTAGTCGAACAGCCACTGGCCATCCCCTGCTTCGTGCAGGTCCTTGCTCATGTACAGCGCGATCGGCTCCAGGAACACCGCCACGCGCCCATCCACCCGCGCCAATGCGGCCAGCGTGCGCAGCATCATCACCGCATCGTCACCGCGCGAGGGGCAGCCGACCACCAGCCCGGGGATGTCGCGCAACGCGGTGATCGAGTTGTCGTTGTGGAAGTGCCCGCCGAAACCCTTCTGATAGCCCAGCCCGGCCACCCGCACCAGCATCGGGTTGCGGTACTGGTCGTTGGAGAAGAACTGCAGCGAACAGGCTTCACCACGCAGCTGGTCGATGGCGTTGTGCAGGTAGGCCAGGTACTGGATCTCCGGAATCGGCAGCATGCCCAGGTTGGCCAGGCCCTGCGCCATGCCCAGGATCATGGTTTCATCCAGCAGCGTGTTGAACACCCGGCGTGGACCGAAGCGGCGCAGCAGATCCTTGGTGACGGTGTAGACACCGCCCTTCTGAGCCACGTCCTCGCCGAACAGCAGGCTCTGCGGATACTTCGCAAGCAGTTCCAGCAGGCCGTGGTTGATCTGGATCGCGAGATGCCGTGGCGCCTGTCGTTCCGGCAAGGCCTCGGTACCGCCATAGAGTGCCTCGCGCGCTTCGTCGGCGACCTCGCGCCGGGCTTCGGCCTGCACCGCTGCGGGCGTATAGGGTGCCAATGGCGCCATGACCTCCTGCAGCGACTGCAGCTTCGCACGGCCTTCGGCATCGGCAGCGGCGGCCATGCAGCGCGCGCGCATCGTCTCGTAGGCCACTTCGATGGCGGCTGCATCCATCCAGCCCGATTCCAACGCGATCTGCGCCGAGCGCAACAGCGGATCCTGTGCCTCGGCCGCGCACAATTCCGGCAATGCACGCCATTCCACCTCGAAGTCGGTGCCGGCGTGGCCCATCAGGCGCGTGGTGCGGAGATGCAGGAAGGTCGGTCGCCGCGTCCGCCGGCAGTGGTCCACTGCGGCCTGCACCTGGGCGTGCCCAGTGGCCAGGTCGAGGCCATCGGCAAAGAAATAGTCCAGCCCTGGCTGGTGGCTGAAGCGCTCGGCAATCCAGCCGTCCGGCGTCTTCACCGAGATGCCCAGCCCGTTGTCCTCGCAGACGAACAGGATTGGCGCCGGCAGTTTCTGGTAGGCCGCCCACATCGCGGTGTTGAATGCGGTCTGCGCAGTGGCATGGTTGGCCGAGGCGTCGCCGAACGAGCACAGCACGATGCTGTCGGCCGGAATGGGAAGCGCATGGCCCAGCCGCTTGCCACTCTCGATGGCCAGCGCGGTGCCCAGCGCTTTCGGCAGGTGCGAGGCGATGGTCGAGGTCTGCGGCAATACCCACAATGGCTTACTGCCCCAAACCTTGTGCCGGCCGCCACTGGCCGGGTCATCGGCGCTGGCCGCGAATGAAAGCGCCGCATCGCGCAACGGGTCGATGCCCGGCACCTGGCGCGAGCGCTCGACCATGAAGGCGCCGGAGCGATAGTGCAGGAATGCGGGGTCGGTATGCCGGCAGGCCCGCGCCAGCAGCGCGTTGCCTTCATGGCCGGACGACCCGATGGTATAGAAGACCTTGTTCTGCACGCGCAATACGCGCGCCATCAGGTCCAGCTGGCGGCTGGCCAGCTGCGAATCGAACAGCTCACCGAAGGCCGCAGCGCTGAGCGTGCTGCCCGGCAGGATCGGCGCGTCCGGCGCAGGACGTGCGCGCGGTGTGCCTCGCCAGCCACGCACCGCGTCGAGGAAATTGGCGTCGCACACTTCGGCGCGGTTGAGCACGCGCATGCGCGCAGGAATCGGATCTGGAACCACAGCAAACATCGAACACCCTCCGTGTCGTTGTTGCGTTCCACCCGGCAACGCCGGGCACTATCCTGTGGGATCAGGCGGCCTCGAAGCGCGCGCGCACCTCGGCGGTCACCGCTGGCATCGCCACGAAGCGCGGCTGCGCACGCACGCGCTGCAGCCAGGCGCGCACTTCCGGGAAGGGCGCCAGGCTGATGCCGCCCTCGCCTGCCACGTCGGTATAGGCGAACAGCGCAATGTCGGCGATGCCGTATGCGCTGCCGGTGAACCACTGCGCTTCGCGCAGGTGCTGCTCCATCACGGCCAGCGCGGTGGCGGCACGCTCGTGCAGGCGTGGCAGTTCAGCACGGCGCGGTGAATCGGGCGGTGTCCAGCCGCGGATGAAGCGCGCTACCGCCACGCAGGGCTCGTGCGTGTACTGCTCGAAGAACATCCAGCTCAATGCCTGCGCACGTTCCCAACCGTCAGTGGGCAGGTAGGGCGTCCCTTCGGCCAACCAGAACAGGATCGCATTGGATTCAGTCAACACGCGGCCATCGTCGCGGACGATCAACGGCACCTTGGCGTTGGGATTGAGCGCAAGGAACTCGGCGGTGTGGGTCTGGCCATGGGCACTGTCCACTTCCACCCAGCGGTAGCGGCTGCCGAGCTGCTCCAGCAGCAGGCGGACCTTGTGGCAATTGCCGGACACCGACATGCCATGCACCGTCAACGGGACGCGCTCTTCCACCATTGCCTGCTTCCTCGGATCCGGCCGGCGGCCAGCTGCACGCAGTCTGGCAAGCCCGCCGGTGAATGCCAAGCGCGGATGCAGCATGGCACCACGGTAACGCTGGCCGCTGGCCGGCAATCGCACGAATCCTGCCACATCGAGGTTGCCGGCCAGCGGCCGGCACTACCTGCAACGCTCAGCGCGCGCGCTGGCGCCATTGTTCGCGCGACTGGCCCCAGATCTGCATCGGCTTGTCGTTGTACGGTGGCGGCAGCTCTCCCATGCGCAGCAGCGTGCTGCCCAGCTTGCGCGCGACCGCCCTCGAGTTGTCGTTGTTCTCGGCGATGGTGTGGATCACCTCGTCCCAGCCCAGCGTGTCGAATGCCCAGTCGATGGCAGCAACCGCCGCTTCCGGTGCATAGCCCCGGCCCCAGCTGGCATGCCGAATACCCCAACCGACCTCGGTTCCAGGCCAGTCCTGCGGCTGCCACGGTCCCATCCGGCCGATCCAGTCACCGCTGGATTTCTCGATCACGCTGAACATCGAGAAGCCGAACAGCTGCCAGGCGCCGGCCAGGCTGCAGAAGCCGCGCCATGCCACCGAGGGCGGTTGAACACCCCCCAGGGTGCGCATCGTTTCCTCGTCGGCACAGAATGCCAGGTACGGTTCGTAGTCCTCGCGCAGCAGCGGGCGCAGGATCAGCCGCTCGGTTTCCAGGCGCAGGTCGAAGATGCTCATGCCGACTCCTTGTCGAAGGGGGCGTCCATCATGGTCGATTCCCTTTGCCCACGGATGAATGCCCGTGCGCACAACGAAACGGGCCGGCATGAGCCGGCCCGTCGGGTGCAGCAGGGTGTTCTGGATTACTGGCGCGTGGCCGCCGTGGCGCCGGCAGCAGCGGTCTGCGTGACCAGCTGGCCATCGACCACCGGCAGGCGATCGCTGGCCGGCTTGTTGTCCATGCGCACGGTCTTCTCGGCGCCATCATAGCGATAGGTCACGTTGTAGCCCTTCACCACATCATTGGTACCCATGGCGATGCGGCTGCCCGGCTTGCTGGCCATGCGCATGGTGCCGGTGGTGCCGTCCTCGTTGCGATAGGTCACGTTGTAACCGGTGACGCGGCTCGACTCGGACGTTGCGGTTTCGGTGTGGCACTGGCGCTCGGTACGATTGACCACGCGACCACCCACATGGCGCTTGTCGATCTGGTTGCCGATGAAGCCACCGGCCACCGCACCGGCTGCGGTCGCGGCCTTCTTGCCGTTGCCGCCACCGACCTGGTTGCCGAGCAGGCCACCCACCACCGCGCCAACCACGGTACCGCCGACGTTGCCATCACGCTCCGGCAGGCGTTCCTGCACCGTCACGTCCTGGCAGACCTCGTGCGGGGTCTGGGTGGTGGAGGTCTCGCGCACCGGATCGGTGCCGATCACGGTGGCATAGGCCTTCTGCTTCTCGGTGATCGGGTCGACCTTCAGCACATCGGCATATTCCAGCCCGCGCGGCGCGGACGGGTCGAGCTGGTCACCACGCACGCCATCGTCGGTGGCGTTGCCATCGACCAGGCGCGACTCGCCATTGGGGGTTGCGGCGCTGATGGAGTCGGGCGAGCGGTCGCCACTCTTCATGAAGGCGGCGGTGGCGATGCCACCAACCAGCAGCGCGCCCGCTGCGACCAGGACAGTTGTAGTTGTGCTTTTCATGACCTGCTCCTTGCGGACCATCCGCAACGTTCTCGGGACAGATTGCAGCATGCGCTGCCTGAACGGAATCTCCACATTTCCTGCTCATTGCTGTAACCCATTCAGCATCGGGAAATGCAGGGCCCGTGGTAGCGTTTGCATATTCCCCACGAGGATCCCCGCCATGGCCAACCCGATGCTGCTGCCTGTACTGCAATGGGCGCGCCGGCTGCGCTACCCCACCCTGTTCAAGCTCACCGCCGGCCTGTTCGTGCTGACGCTGTTCATCCCGGACCCGATCCCGTTCATCGATGAGCTGGTGCTGGGCTTCGGCACGCTGCTGCTGGCGAACTGGAAGAGCCGCAACGCCACCACGCCACCGCCGCTGGAACAGCGTTGAGCGTGCTGGTCGACAGCCACTGTCATCTCGACGCGAGCGCGTTCGACCCTGACCGTGCCGCGGTGATCGAGCGGGCGCAGGCCGTGGGTGTGCGCCAACAGGTGGTGCCAGCGGTCACCGCTGCCAGCTGGCCGAAACTGCGCGAGGTCTGCCAGCAGGCGCCCGGGCTGTACCCGGCCTTCGGCCTGCACCCGATGTTCCTGGCCGATCACCAGCCTGGGCACCTGCCACTGCTGCGCGAGTGGATCGAGCGCGAACGCCCCTGCGCGATCGGCGAATGCGGCCTCGACTTCTTCGTCGAAGGACTGGATGCCGAGGCTCAACAGGCGTATTTCATCGGCCAGCTGGAACTGGCCCGAGAATTCGATCTGCCGGTGATCGTGCACGCGCGACGCGCGGTGGATGCGGTGATCGCCGCGATCCGTCGCGTCGGCGGCCTGCGCGGCGTGGTGCACAGTTTTTCCGGCAGCCCCGAACAGGCCGCGCAACTGCACAGGCACGGCTTCCTGCTGGGCCTTGGCGGTCCGCTGACCTACGAGCGGGCGCAGCGCCTGCAACGGCTGGTACGCGGAATGCCGCTGGAGCAGCTGCTGCTGGAAACCGACGCGCCCGACCAGCCCGACGCAGGGGTCCGCGGCCAGCGCAACGAACCGGCACGGCTGGCAACCATTGCCCGGCACGTGGCCGCGCTGCGCGGAATGGAGCTGGAGGCCCTGGCACAGGCCACGACAGAGAATGCACGGCGGCTGTTCGCGCTGCCGGCAGTGTGACGGCGGGGGCCCGACCTTGGCCGGCACGCTGTAACGACGGCGACGAACCCGATGCCGGCCAGCGGCCGGCACCACCGTCACGCGTCGGCGTGGGCCTCGGTCACCTCGGTTTTCGCCTTCTTCGGCTCCAGCAGCATCTCAAGCGCCTTGCCCACCGCCGCAAAGGCGAACGCGCCGGTGATGTGGGTCGCCGCGCCCAGACCGGCGCCGCAGTCCAGCTTCAACGCCGCATCGGCACCCAGGTTCGGACGAATGCCGCAGACGCTGCCATCGGCCTGCGGGTACTTCACATTCTCCAGCGAATACACCGCCGGCACGCCGAAATAGCGCTTGGCGTTCTTCGGGAAGTTGAACTCGCTGCGCAGCTTCTTGCGGATCAGCGCCAGCATGGCGTCATGCTCGGTGCGCGAGACATCGCGGATACGTACCAGGGTCGGGTCGGTGCGGCCACCGGCAGCGCCGACGGTCAGCAGCGGCAGCTTGCGGCGGCGACACCAGGCGATCGTCTCGACCTTGACCCGGAAGCTGTCGCAGGCGTCGATCACCAGATCGAACCCGCGGTCCAGCAGCTCAGCCATGTTGGACATCGTCAAGAATGCCTGCACGGCGTCGACGTCGATCCCCGGGTTGATCGCACGGCAGCGCTCGGCCATCGCCTGGGCCTTGTTGCGCCCGTAATTGCCTTCCATCGCCGGCAGCTGCCGGTTGGTGTTGGACACGCAGATGTCGTCGGCATCGATCAGGGTCAGATGACCGACCGCCGAACGGGCCAGCGCCTCCACCACCCACGAGCCGACGCCGCCCATGCCGACCACCGCCACGCGGCTGCCCTGCAGGCGCTCGAGCGCACCCACGCCATAGAGCCGTTCGATGCCGGCAAAGCGTTGTTTGACCTGTTCGTTCATCGGGCTATTTTAACGTGCAGGTGCCAGCGCCCAAAGCACGCCGGCGTCGAACCCACCGTTGCATGCCCGGAGAGCCCGCATGAACGCCAGCCCGCCCCGCCGCCTGTCCCCTACCCATCGCTACCTGTTCGTACTGTGCCTGGGCCTGCTGATCGGCCTGGTCGCCACGGTGATGGTAGGCCGCGCCCTGCAGGCGCGTCGCGACCCGTTTCCGGACAGCCTGATGCAGGTGATGCAGCGGCAGTCGCAGCTGCTGCAGCGGGCCCAGCAGCAGAACCGCTGCAGCCTGGCCGACAGCGTGCCGCGGCTGCAGGCGCTACGCCTGTTGTCCAATGACCTGGACCTGGCGTTTCCCGGGCTGAAGGACAGCACGCAGTTCCAGCAGCACGCCAGCCGACTTCGCGGCAACCTCAACACGGCGCTGGCTGCACCGCCAGGCGACTGCAGGGCCTTGGCCCAGCTCGTGGAAACGCTGCAGGCCGATTGCCGGGCCTGCCACCAGGATTTCCGCTGAGGCGCGTTCATCCTGCAGCCGGGCATCGGGTGCGTGGTTGGCGCGTTGTTCACGTTCGAAGGGAGAGGATTCGTCCACCCTGCTGCATGACGCAGTACCACCCAACATACCCGCCTTCACGGCCAGGAGACGCCCCATGAAGATCCAGCTCATCGCCGCCAGCGCCATCGCTACCCTCGCGCTGGCCGGTTGTGCCACCTCGCCCGGTTACAGTGGCGGTGGTTACAACAACGGCTACAACAACGGCGGCTACGGCAACAACGGCGGCTACAACCAGGGCCGCTGCGCGGACTGTGGCATCGTCACCCGCATCAACACCGTGCCCTCGGGCCGCACCGCGCCCAGCGCGACCGGCGCGATCCTCGGCGGCATCGTTGGCGCCGTGGCCGGCCATGAAATCTCCGACCACACCGGTGGCAGCCGTGGCAACAAGAACATTGCCGCCGCTGCAGGCGCAGTCGGTGGCGCCCTGGCCGGCAACCAGATCCAGAAGAATGTGACCAGCGATACCTACGACATCAGCGTGCGCATGGATGATGGCCGTACCATCGTGGTCAACCAGCGTGACCTGGGTGGCATCCGTGAGAACACCTATGTGCGCGTGGTCAACGGCAAGGTCATCCTGCGCTGACCTGCAGCGGGCCAAAGGCAAAGAAAAAGGCCCGCTTGCGCGGGCCTTTTTTCATGCCGACGGACGGCAGGTGTTACATCGGCTGGACCTTGTCAGCCTGCAGGCCCTTCTGGCCCTGCACGACTTCAAAGCTCACACTCTGGCCTTCCTTGAGGCTCTTGAAGCCCTGGGTCTCGATGGCGCGGAAGTGCACGAACACGTCCTCGCCATTCTGCCGGCTGATGAAGCCGAAGCCCTTCGCATCGTTGAACCACTTTACGGTACCGGTCTCGCGATCAGCCATCTCACTAACTCCCTTTGACTCTCTCTTGTTGTTGGAAACGCCTGGTGGGCGGCTGACAAGCAAGGGGGAAGCGAGGTGCATCGATGCAGCGGATCGGGAAGATCTTGCTTCATCAGGCCACGATCCACGGTGACCTTGCCAAGCTCAGCGACTGCAACTTAACCCGGCCAAAACGAAAAAGCAACTGGCAAAATCTTTCACTGTCAACCCCAAAACGGACTCCATACGGGACAGCATGGGACTCTCATTCATCTTGTATCTGCTAGCGGTCATTTTTGTCCTGATAGGCATCGCCGGCATCATCCTGCCGGCCCTCCCGGGCATCCCGCTGGTGTTCATCGGACTGCTGCTGGCCGCCTGGGCCGACGGCTTTGCCCACGTCGGCTGGCCTACCCTGGTCGCGCTTGGGGTACTGACCCTGCTTTCGCTGCTGGTGGACGTGCTGGCCACGGTGGTCGGCGCGCAGCGTGTCGGTGCCAGCCGCAAGGCGCTGTGGGGAACCTTCGTCGGCAGCATCGTCGGCCTGTTCTTCATGCCCATCGGCCTGTTCGCCGGACCGCTGGTCGGTGCCCTGCTCGGCGAGTACTGGCACACCCGCGAACTCGGCCGCTCGACCAGGGTCGGTCTGGCCACCTGGCTCGGCATCCTGCTTGGCCTGGCACTGAAACTGGCGGTTGTGATCGCGATGCTGGGCCTGTTCGCGTTCGCCTGGTTCTTCTGAGCCACCTGGCCTTCACGCCACGCGCACGCTGTGACCGTGCATAAACCGTGGGGCTGGCCGCGATCCGGCACAGCCGCCACACTGTGTGATTCCCGAATTCATCGAAGGGCCTGCTGCAATGACCCTCCCCACGCTGTTTCCCCGTCTGGCGCCGCTGGCGCTTGCCCTGGCCAGTGCACCGCTGGCTGCGCAGGAGTTCGCGCCTACCGCCGATACCTCACCGGCCGCGTGCGCGGCAATTACCACCGACGCGGCCCGGCTGGCCTGCTATGACCGCCTGTTCGGGCATACCCCGGAGGCTACCGCCGCCGCTGATGCTGCCGCCGAAGCGGCTGCACAGGCCCGCCGCGAAGAACGGCAGACCGCGCGCGTGAGCCAGGGCGAGGAAAAGCTGCGCGAGCGGGTGAGCGACCTGTTCCGCCCGGCGACGCCGGACAGCGCGCTGGCCAACGCCGGCCGCGGTTCGCTGCTGGACAGCCGCTGGGAACTGGCCGAGGACTCCAAGCTGGGGCCGTTCCAACTGCGCGCCTACAAGCCGGTGTACCTGCTGCCCGCCTTCTGGACCAGCGATCGCAACACCATGCCGCACTCGCCGAACCCGGCCAACAGCGTGACCACCCCGCAGGTACTGGACAGTGCCGAGCTGAAGTTCCAGATCAGCTTCAAGACCAAGATCGTCGAGAACCTGTTCGGCGACAACGGCGACATCTGGGCCGGCTACACCCAGAGTTCGCGCTGGCAGGCCTACAACAGCGAGGATTCGCGCCCGTTCCGCGAAACCAATTACGAGCCGGAAGTGATGATGGTGTTCCGCAACGGCTACTCGATCGGTGGCTGGCGCGGGCGCATGACCGGCATCGCACTGAACCACCAGTCCAATGGCCGCGCCGACCCGCTGTCACGCAGCTGGAACCGGGTCATGCTCAACATCGGCCTGGACCGCGAGAACTGGGCGCTGGTGCTGCGTCCCTGGTACCGCATTCCGGAAAGCCGCAGCGAAGACAACAATCCGGACATCGAGGATTACATGGGCCGCGGCGACGCCACCCTGACCTGGAACCGCAATGGGCATGAGGTCTCGCTGATGGCGCGCCATTCACTGCGCACCGGAAGCCGTTCGCACGGTGCGCTGCAGCTGGACTACGGCTTCCCGATCAGCAACCTGCTGCGTGGCCATGTGCAGGTCTTCGACGGCTACGGCGAAAGCCTGATCGACTACAACCACAAGGCCACCTACGTGGGTGTGGGCGTGTCTCTGCTGGAGTGGTTCTGATGGACGTGACGATCTGGCACAACCCGGCCTGCAGCAACTCGCGCGGCGCACTGAAACTGATCCGCGATGCGGGCTTCGAGCCGGTGGTGATCGACTACCTGGGCAACCCGCCGGACGCAGCCACGCTGCGCCAGGTACTGGCCGAATCCCGGCTGCACGCACAGGAACTGGTACGCAGCAAGGAGGCGCTGTTCGCCGAACTGGGCCTGGACGGCGCCGACGACGCCACGCTGCTGGCGGCGATGAGCGAACATCCCCGCTTGATCAATCGCCCCGTGGTGCGCACGACCAAGGGCACGCGGCTGTGCCGCCCACCGGAAACAGTGCTGGAGATCCTGTAACCCGGAAAAGGGGACGGAGGGAATTAAGTCGTTTGTGCACAAACGACTTAATTCCCTCCGTCCCCTTTTTTGGTTACCGCCAATCGGTGATGCCTTCGCGGCGGTAGACCTCGGCGAACGCCGGGCGCGCCTTCATCGAGGTGGCATGCGCCTTGAGCACTGGCCAGGTGTCACTGGGCCTGGGCATGTTGCGCGACCAGCGCATCAACATCACCAGCATGTAGTCGACCACGCAGGGCGTGGCGCCCAGCAGGTACGGGCCGTGCGCCTGCAGGTGAGCGGCAACGTGCTGCCAAGCCGCTTCGAGCCGCTGACGCGCCCTCTCGCGGCTGGCCTCAACGTTCGCCTGGCCGGCCATTTCATGCGGATAGAACCAGGCCCGATAGGCCGGCTGCAGCGTATTGGCACACCAGAACATCCAGCGATAGGCATCGCCACGCTGCGGCGTGCCCGGTACCGGGAGCAGGCCGGCCTCCGGGTGGCGATCGGCCAGGTACAGGGCGATGGCCGCCGCTTCGGTCAGTACCAAGCCATCGATCAACAGTGTCGGCACCACACCGGCCGGATTGAGCGCCAGGTACTGCGCCGACTTGTGCTCGCGCGCGTCGAAATCCAGCAGCACCAGTTCATGCTCGATGCCGAGCTCGATCAGCAGCCAGTGCACGACCAGCGCGGCGGTACTGGTCGAACCATACAGCATGGTGCTCATGCGGAAGATCCTGTGCAGGGGGATCAGCCGATTATGCGCCCACGCGCGCGATCGTTGCTCAGCCGCAGCTGCTCATGCAGGAATCCCGGCGCTCGCCACAGGACATCATCGGCGCGCGCATCGCGCAGTCGTGCGTCTTCAGTTCGCAGGCACGGCGCAGGTCCGGATTGTCCACGTCCTTGCAGCGTTTGTCCGGCGCCGGCACCACCTGCTGCTCGCAGTTGCTCTGGCGGCTGCCGAGGGAGTCATTCTGCGCCATGCAGCTGCGATAGCCGGCCTGGCACTGCACGCGGCATTGCGCGGATGCTGGGAAATCCGCGCCTTCGTATGACGCCGGGGTGCTGCAACCGGCCAGGGCCAGCAGCACGCCTACCACGATGAACCGATGCAGGGCCATGGACACGTCCTGTGCGAGGGTGTACCGACCGTAGCAGAGCAGAGGCTACAGGCGCGTTAATCCTTCTGCCCACACAACAACGGCGCCACAGGGGCGCCGTTGTCTGGTCCGGGATGGAGGGCTTACTCCACAACCACCGGAATCTTGCCAATGCGGGCCTGCCATTCGCGCGGGCCGGTCTTGTGCACCGATTCGCCGGTGGAATCCACCGCCACGGTCACCGGCATGTCCTGCACGGTGAACTCGTAGATCGCCTCCATGCCCAGGTCGGCGAAACCGACCACCTTGGCGGCTTTGATGGCCTTGGACACCAGGTAGGCCGAACCACCAACGGCCATCAGGTAGGCCGACTTGTGCTTCCTGATCGCCTCGATGGCGGCCGGGCCGCGCTCGGCCTTGCCGACCATGCCCAGCAGACCGGTCTGCGCCAGCACCTGCTCGGTGAACTTGTCCATGCGGGTCGCCGTGGTCGGGCCGGCCGGGCCCACCACTTCGTCGCGCACCGGATCGACCGGGCCGACGTAATAGATGAAGCGGCCCTTCAGGTCGACCGGCAGTTCCTCGCCCTTGTTGAGCATGTCGACCATGCGCTTGTGCGCGGCATCGCGACCCGTCAGCAGCTTGCCGTTGAGCAGCAGGGTCTGGCCCGGCTTCCAGCTGGCCACGTCTTCCGGGGTGATCGTGTCCAGGTCCACGCGGGTGCCCCTGGACGCGTCATAGGTCAGCTTCGGCCAGTCTTCCAGCGACGGCGGGTCCAGCATCACCGGGCCACTGCCATCCAGGGTGAAGTGCGCATGGCGGGTGGCGGCGCAGTTCGGGATCATCGCCACCGGCAGGTTGGCCGCATGGGTCGGATAGTCGTTGATCTTGATGTCCAGCACAGTGGTCAGGCCGCCCAGGCCCTGCGCACCGATGCCCAATGCATTGACCTTCTCATACAGCTCCAGGCGCAGCTCCTCGATGCGGTTGGAGGCACCACGGGCCTGCAGCTCGGTGATGTCGATCGGTTCCATCAGCGCCTCCTTGGCCAGCAGCATCGCCTTCTCGGCGGTGCCACCGATGCCGATGCCGAGCATGCCCGGCGGGCACCAGCCGGCGCCCATGGTCGGCACGGTCTTCAGCACCCAGTCGACGATGGAGTCGGACGGGTTGAGCATGGCGAACTTGGTCTTCGCTTCCGAACCACCGCCCTTGGCGGCAACGATGACGTCGACCTTGTTGCCCGGCACCACCTTGACGTTGACCACGCCCGGGGTATTGTCCTTGGTATTGATCCGCTTGCCGGCCGGATCAGCCAGCACCGAGGCGCGCAGCTTGTTGTCCGGATGCATGTAGGCGCGGCGAACGCCTTCATTGGCCATGTCTTCCACGCCCATGGTGGCGTCATCCCAACGCACGTCCATGCCGATTTCCAGGAACACGGTGACGATGCCGGTGTCCTGGCAGATCGGACGGTGGCCTTCGGCGCACATCCGCGAATTGATCAGGATCTGGGCCATCGCTTCCTTCGCGGCCGGCGACTCCTCGCGCTCGTACGCGGCGGCGAGGTTCTTGATGTAGTCGACCGGGTGGTAGTACGAGATGTACTGCAGCGCGTCGGCGATGGACTGGATGAGGTCTTCCTGCTTGATCGATGTCACGGCTTGCTCGCTTGCTCGAGGCTGGCGGGGGTAATCGGCCCATTTTACCCCCTCCCCCGGCCCCGGGGTGGTAGTGCCGGCCGCTGGCCGGCAAGATTCCCCCCGACGCTCTGTCACGCCACGCGCCACTGCGGCGTCCTTGCCCACATGAACGCCGAAACCGTTTTCCAGACCCACCGCCCGCGCCTGATGGCGCTGGCCTATCGCCTGCTCGGCAGCCGCGCCGACGCCGAAGACGTGGTCCAGGACGCCTGGCTGCGCTGGTCCGGCGCCGATCCCGCCAGCGTCCGCGATGCAGAGGCCTGGCTGGTCACCACCACCACCCGGCTCGGCCTGGACCGCCTGCGAGCGGCCAAGCGCGAGCGTGTCCACTATGTCGGCCCATGGCTGGCCGAACCGCTGGCGGTCACCCTGGAGCCTGACCCCTCGCCCGGCCCGGCCCAGCTGCATGCGCTGGCCGACGAGGTCTCGGTCGCCTTCCTGACCCTGCTCGAACAGCTCGGCCCCGAAGAACGCGCCGCCTTCCTGCTGAAGGAGGCCTTCGACCACGACTACCGTGAGATCGCCGACCTGATCGGCCACAGCGAAGCCAACTGCCGGCAGCTGGTGCACCGTGCCCGGCAGCGCCTGCAGGCCGGACGGCCGCGCTTCAACGCCGATGCCATCCAGCACCGGCAGTTGCTGACGCGCTTCATGGATGCCTCGCAGCGCGGCGACAGCGAAGCGATCCAGGCCCTGCTGCACGCCAATGCGGTACTGGTCTCCGACGGCGGTGGCGTAGTCACTGCGGCGGTACGGCCCCTGCTGGGCGCCGAACGCATCGGCCGCCTGTTCTGGGCCATCGCCCGCCGCGGCGCGGCGCATCCGGCGCAGCTGGGCTACGTCAACGGCGAACCGGCGATCCTGCGTTTCCAGGGTGACCGCCTGCACTCGATCACCACCATCGAAGTGGTCGATGGTCGCATCGCCAACGTGTACAGCGTGCTGAATCCAGAAAAATTGCCGAAGGTTGTCACGCACCGCGACGCTGCGGCGTCCTTGTGATGAAAGGCGGCCATCGTGGCCGCCGTGGAGCCCACGATGTCCGATCACACCTTCCCCCGCGTCCCCTACACCCGCCTGGCCGCCGAGGCCTTCAAGGGCCTGCTGGCCACCAGCCAGGCGGTGCATGACAGCTCGATCGACCCGACCCTGATGGAACTGGTGTTCCTGCGCGTGTCGCAGCTCAACGGCTGCGGCTACTGCATGGACATGCACGGCACCGCGCTGCGCAAGGGTGGCATCGAGCCGCGCAAGCTGGACACCCTGCCCGCCTGGCACGAAAGCCGCTTCTTCGATGCGCGCGAACGCGCAGCACTGGGCTGGGCCGAGGCGCTGACCCGCTTGACCGACGGAGCGCCGTCGCAAGCGGCGTTCGATGCACTGGAACCGCACTTCGATGCGAAGGGCATCAGCGACCTGAGCATGGGCATTGCGGTGATCAATGCCTGGAACCGGCTGGGTGCGGGGCTGCTGCCACCGCTGCCGTAACGGAGAGCGGGGTCGGATCCCTTCGCATGGCGAAGGGCTCTGACTCCGAGGCGCGGTGGTGGGGTCAGAGCCCTTTGCGCTGCAAAGGGATCTGACCCCATCTGACCCCATCTGCACGCCGTGCGCGCGCACAATGGCGGCATGCCTACTGCCGCCGCGAAGAAACCCAGCCTGCGCCAGCGCTTCAGGGCGATGCGCAATCTGCCCCCCTTCCTGCGCATGATCTGGAAGACCAGTCCGGCGCTGACCCTGGCCAGCCTGGGGCTGCGCCTGATCCGTGCGCTGCTGCCGGTGGCGATGCTCTACGTCGGCAAGCTGATCATCGACAGCGCCCTGCACCTGAGCCAGCACGATGCCGGCTTCCCGCCGCTGGGCGAGGCGCTGTCCAGCGGCCTGCTCAATCCACTGCTGGGCCTGCTGGCACTGGAATTCGGCCTGGCCATCGCCTCAGACCTGCTCGGCCGGCTGGTCAGCTATGCCGACGTTCTGCTTTCCGAACTGTTCGCCAACGCCACCAGCATCCGTCTGATGGAACACGCCGCGACGCTGGACCTGGAGGATTTCGAAGACCCGGACCTGCAGGACAAGCTGGACCGTGCGCGCCGCCAGACCATGGGCAGGATGAACCTGATGAGCCAGCTGTTCGGCCAGGTGCAGGACGCGATCACCGTGGCCAGCCTCGCCGTCGGCCTGCTGGTCTACGCGCCGTGGCTGATCCTGCTGCTGGCGCTGGCACTGGTGCCGGCCTTCATCGGCGAATCGCACTTCAACGCGGCCGGCTACAGCCTCAACTTCGAGTGGACGCCCGAGCGCCGCCAGCTCGACTACCTGCGCCAGCTGGGCGCCAGCGTGGAAACGGCCAAGGAAGTGAAGATCTACAACCTGCACCGCTTCCTGGTGGAGCGCTACCGGCGCCTGTCGGTGGCATTGTTCCAGGCCAACCGCGCCCTGGCACGGCGCCGCGCGTTCTGGGGCACGCTGCTGGCTGCGCTGGGCACGCTGGGGTATTACACCGCCTACGCCTACATCGCATGGCGCACGGTGCGTGGGGACTTCTCGATCGGCGACCTGACCTTCCTCGCCGGCAGCTTCCTGCGCCTGCGCCAGCTGCTGGAAGGCCTGCTGATCGGCTTCTCGCAGGTGGCCAGCCAGGCGCTGTACCTGGATGACCTGTTCTCGTTCTTCCAGATCCAGCCGGAAATCCACTCGCGCGATGGGGCCGTGCGCGTGCCGCAACCGATCCGCCAGGGCTTCGTATTCGAGAACGTCGGCTTCCGCTACCCCGATGCCGAACAGTGGGCGGTGCGTCACCTGGATTTCCAGCTGCACGCCGGCGAAGTGCTGGCCTTGGTCGGCGAGAACGGCGCCGGCAAGACCACCCTGGTGAAGCTGCTGGCGCGGCTGTACGAACCGGACGAAGGCCGCATCCTGCTCGATGGCCGCGACCTGCGCGATTACGACCTGGATGACCTGCGCGCCAACCTCGGGGTGATCTTCCAGGACTTCGTGCGCTACAACCTCAGCGCCGGCGAAAACATCGGCGTCGGCCAGGTCGAGGCGATGGACGACCAGGCACGCATCGCTGATGCGGCGCGACGCGGCATGGCCGAGGAAGTCATCGACGACCTGCCCGGCGGCTACGACCAGCAGATCGGCCGCCGCTTCAAGCAGGGCGTGGACCTGTCCGGTGGCCAGTGGCAGAAGATCGCCATTGCCCGCGCATGGATGCGCAATGCGCAGGTGATGATCCTGGATGAGCCAACGGCAGCGCTGGATGCCCGCAGTGAGTTCGAGGTGTTCCAGCGGTTCAGGGAACTGGCGGATAATCGCACCGCAGTACTGATTTCCCACCGCTTTTCCTCGGTACGCATGGCCGACCGCATCCTGGTGCTGGCCGATGGCCGGATCGAGGCCAGCGGCACCCATGCGCAGCTGATGGCGCAGGGCGGCCGCTATGCCGAGCTGTTCGAGCTGCAGGCGGCGGGTTACCGCTGAGAACGCCTCTCGTTCCGCCCAATGAGAACTTGTCTCATTTGAGATAGAATTACCCCCGACGACTTTCGATAGATACGCCCATGTCCTCCGCTTTCGGCGCCGAAACGGTGCTTGAGGTCCGTCACTGGACCGATGCCTACTTCAGCTTCACCACCACCCGCGACAGCGGCTTCCGCTTCGAGAACGGCCAGTTCGTGATGATCGGCCTGGAAACCGAGGCGCGACCGCTGCTGCGCGCCTATTCCATTGCCAGTGCCAACTGGGAAGAACAGCTGGAGTTCTTCAGCATCAAGGTGCAGGACGGCCCGCTGACCTCGCGCCTGCAGCACATCAAGCCGGGCGACAAGGTACTGGTCGGCAAGAAGCCCACCGGCACCCTGCTGATCAGCGACCTGCATCCCGGCAGGAACCTGTACCTGCTGGGCACCGGCACCGGCCTGGCGCCGTGGCTGTCGGTCATCAAGGACCCGGAAACCTACGAGCGCTTCGAGAAGGTGATCCTGTGCCACGGCGTGCGCTACGAAAGGGACCTGGCCTACCGCGATTACTTCGAGAGGGAACTGCGTGAGCACGAGTTCCTCGGCGAGATGATCGGCGACAAGCTGCTGTACTACCCGGCCGTCACCCGCGAGCCGTTCGCCAACCAGGGCCGCCTGACCCAGCTGATGGAGAGCGGCGAGATGCAGCGCACCCTCGGCCTGCCGGAACTGAGCCCGGAAAACGACCGCGCGATGATCTGCGGCAGCCCGCAGATGCTGGCCGACCTTCGCACCGTGCTCGATGCCCGGGGTTTCCAGGTTTCGCCGCGCATCGGCCAACCGGGCCACTACGTGTTCGAGCGCGCGTTCGTCGAGAAATGATGCTGCAACGGTAGTGCCGGCCGCTGGCCGGCTCTTCCTGGCACCACGGGGTTGCCGGCCAGCGGCCGGCACTACCTCACAGCAGCGCTTCGATCGCGCTGCGCAACTGCTCTGGCCGGGTGGTGGGCGCATGCCGCGACACCACCTGCCCCTAGCGATCGACCAGGAACTTGCTGAAATTCCACTCGATGCGGGCACTGCCGAGCAGGCCACGCTTTTCGTGCGTCATCCAGGCCCACAACGGATCAGCGCCCTCGCCGTTGACCTCGATCTTCTCCGACAGCGGAAAGCTGACCGGATAGTCCAGCGAACAGAACTGGCGGATCTGCGCCGCGTCCCCCGGCTCCTGCGCACCGAACTGGTTGCACGGGAAGCCGATCACCACCAGGCCGCGCTCGCGGTAGTCCTGCCACAACTGTTCCAGGCCGGTGTACTGCGGGGTGAAGCCACAGCGGCTGGCGACGTTCACCAGCAGCAACGGGTGGCCCTGATAACGGGCCAGCGCCTGCGGCTGGCCGTCGAGGTCACGGAAGCTGAAATCGTAGGCGCTGGTCATGATGGCGGGCCGTGGGCGGTGAATGCATGGTACCCGCGCCCGGAGCCGGCAACATGCCTTTTGACACAAGTGCGGGCGCCGCCGGCCGGGTTACCCTCGGGCCCTTGTTTGCCTTACCGGAGTCCCTGCCTTGACCACCCGCCTTGCCCTTGCCGTGGCCATGTCCCTCGGCCTTGCCCTGCCCGCCTTCTCGGCCAGCGCCGTCACCCCGTCTGCCAGCACCCATGCCCAGCAGGCCAATCCGTTCTTCGCCGAAAGCCCGCTGCCCCTGCATTATCCGCAGTTCGACAGGATCAAGGACAGCGACTTCGCCCCGGCCTTCGACGCCGGCATGGCGCAGCAGCTGAAGGAAGTGGAGGCTATCGCCAACAACAAGGCCAAGCCGACCTTCGACAACACCATCATCGCCCTGGAAAAGAGCGGTGACATCCTCGACCGCGCGACCACCGTGTTCTTCAGCCTGGTCGGTGCCGATACCAACGACACCCGCAAGAAGCTGCAGGCCGACTACTCGGCGAAATTCGCCGCGCACAGCGATGCGATCGCGCTGAACGGCAAGCTGTTCGCCCGCATCCAGGCGCTGTATGACACCCGCAGCCAGCTGGGCCTGGACGCCGAAGGCGTGCGCCTGGTCGAGAAGTACTACGACAACTACGTGCGCGCAGGCGCCAAGCTGTCCGAGGCCGACAAGGCCAAGCTGAAGGAGATGAACGCCGAGCTGGCCAACCTCGGCACCAAGTTCAGCCAGAACGTGCAGTCGGAAGTGAACGCTTCGGCAATCACCGTCGACGACGTCAAGGCGCTGGACGGCCTGTCCAAGGAGCAGATCGCCGCCGCCGCCGAAGCCGCCAAAGCCCGCGGCCAGGACGGCAAGTACGTGATCACCCTGCTCAACACCACCGGCCAGCCGCCGCTGACCAACCTGGCCAACCGCGCCCTGCGCCAGAAGATCTACGAAGCGTCGGTCAGCCGTGGCAGCCGTGGCGGTGAGTTCGACAACACCGCGCTGGTCTCGCGCATCATGCAGCTGCGTGCCGACAAGGCCAAGCTGATGGGCTTCCCGAACTTCGCCGCCTACAACCTGACCAACCAGACCGCCAAGACCCCCGAAGCGGTCAACGCAATGCTGGGCAAGCTGGCCCCGGCCGCGGTGGCCAACGCCAAGCGTGAAGCTGCCGACCTGCAGGCGATGATCGACCAGGAACAGAAGGCCGCCGGCAAGCCGACGTTCAAGCTGGAACCGTGGGACTGGGCCTTCTACAGCGAGAAGGTGCGCCAGGCCAAGTACAACTTCGACGAGTCGCAGCTGAAGCCGTACTTCGAAATGAAGAACGTGCTGGAGAACGGCGTGTTCTACGCCGCGGGCCAGGAATTCGGCCTGACCTTCAAGCAGCGCACCGACCTGCCGGTCTACCACGATGACGTCACCGTCTACGACGTGTTCGACGCCGACGGCAGCCAGCTGGCGATCTTCATCTTCGACCCGTATGCACGCGCCTCCAAGCGCGGTGGTGCGTGGATGAACTCCTACGTCTCGCAGTCCAAGCTGACCGGCTTCAAGCCGGTGGTCGCCAACCACCTGAACATTCCGAAGCCGCCGGCCGGCCAGCCGACCCTGCTGACCTGGGACGAGGTGAACACCACCTTCCACGAGTTCGGCCACGCCCTGCACGGCATGTTCTCCAACGTGAAGTACCCGTACTTCTCGGGCACCTCGGTGCCGCGTGACTTCGTCGAGTTCCCCTCCCAGGTCAACGAGATGTGGTCGGACAACCCGGTCATCCTGAAGAACTACGCCAAGCACTACCAGAACGGTTCGGCGATGCCGCAGGCGCTGCTGGACAAGGTGCTGGCGGCGGCCAAGTTCAACCAGGGCTTCGCCACCACCGAATACCTGGGCGCGGCGATGCTGGACCAGAACTGGCACCAGATCGGCCCGGACCAGGTGCCGGCGGCCAAGGACGTGATGGCCTTCGAGCGCGCCGCACTGGAGAAGGACGGCATCTACTACGCTCCGGTTCCGCCGCGTTACAAGACCCCGTACTTCAGCCACATCATGGGCGGCTATTCGGCCGGCTACTACGCCTACATCTGGTCGGAAGTGCTCGATGCCAACACCCAGAAGTGGTTCAAGGACAATGGCGGCCTGAGCCGCAAGAACGGCGACCACTTCCGTGCCACCCTGCTGTCCAAGGGCGGCAGCGTCGACGCGATGCAGCTGTTCCGCGATTTCGCCGGCCACGAGCCGCAGATCGAACCGCTGCTGGAAAAGCGTGGCCTGACCGGCGCCGGCAACTGATCGCCAGCGCAGTCGCCTGAAACGAAAACCGCCCGGGAGACCGGGCGGTTTTTTCGTTGAGGTCATCGCCGGAACAATCGTTCCCACCATCGTTTCTGCGTGGTTGCCGCCGGAGCCGTATCCGTATCCGTATCCGTATCCAGGGTTTCCGGCACGAACTGCGCCAGCTGCGCCGCGACGGCCTCTGCGTACAGCAACGCGCCATCGGGGGCGCAGTTGAGCAGATTGCTCATGCTGGTCGATGCGTTGAGGTCCATCGGATTCGGCTCGACCACCTCGCTTGCTTCCAGCAATCCGCATCCCTTGCCGATGGCATCATCGACAACGCTCCAGAACACGGCCAGTCGACCATCGGAGAACAGCTCGTGCAGACGCGCGCGCAGGTCATTGTCCGTGGCGTAGTCCGCGCGCATCTGCTTCAGCCGGTCATGCGTGATGAACACACCACCACCGTAGTTTTCGCGCAGGTGGTTGCCTGCAGCGGCGTCCGCCCACTGTGGCGGCACCAGTTGCCGCCAGTCCGCGAAATAGCGGGCAACCACCGGATCGTCGATGAAGAACGAAAGGGCGCTCCCGCGAAGATAGTGATACCGGCGCAGGTGACCGGCCACGATCGCCAGGTACAAAGCATGCCCCTTCTCGAAGGGCACGTCTGCGCTGATCGAGCGAGCCTCGTCGATGCGTTCCTGCAGCTGCTCCATGTAGAACGGCTCGATCCGGAATTGCTGCTGCAGCGGCTCAACCAGCGTCGCGTCCTCCAGCGCACGGAAATAGAGGCCACGGATTTCCGAGTCCGCGACTGGATGGTAGGTGATGTCCCAACCCATGCTGCAACGCCTTCAGGAATGCGGTAATGCCGCCGACCCAACAGCTTAGCGTCGTCGGCACCCTTGCGGAGAGCAGACCGTGCAATACCCGTAGTCAACGTCAATGAGTGTCGTATCAGGCCTGATCTATCCCTCTCTCCCGACGCAACACTACCGTGGCGCCACGTACCCGCCCGGCACGCCTTCCGGCGACAGCACCAGCTGCCACAACTGCGCATGCCGGCAACGGAAGGTCGCCATCGACCCGGCCAGGTAGAAGCGCCACATGCGGCGGAAGTGCTCGTCGTAGCGCGCATCCAGCCGTGGCCACGCCGCCTCTACGTTGCGCCGCCAGGCCTGCAGGGTCAGGTCGTAGTCGGTGCCGAAGTTGTGCCAGTCCTCCAGTACGAAACGGCCTTCGAACGCCCGGGTGATCTGCACCGCCGACGGCAGCATCGAGTTGGGGAAGATGTAGCGCGCGATCCACGGATCGGTGCGATGCCGGGAGATGTTGGTACCGATGCTGTGCAACAGCAGCAGGCCGCGCGGCGACAGGCAGCGCTTGGCCACCTCGAAGAAGCCCGCGTAGTTCTTGTCACCGACGTGCTCGAACATGCCGATCGAGAAAATCGCATCGAACGGTTCGTCCAGCTCGCGGTAGTCCTGCAGTCGGATCTCGATCGGCAGGCCTGCGCACAGGTTCCGCGCGAACTCGGCCTGCTCCTGCGAAATCGTCACGCCGACGCCGCTGACACCGTAGCGCTCAACGGCGAACTTCAGCGCTTCACCCCAACCGCAGCCGATGTCCAGCACGCGCTGGCCCGGGCGCAGGCCCAGCTTGCGGCAGACCAGGTCGAGCTTGGCTTCCTGTGCGGCGTCGAGATCATCGGCGTTGCGCCAATAGCCACAGCTGTAGACCAGGCGCTGGCCGAGCATGGCCTGGTAGAGATCGTTGCCCAGGTCGTAATGACGGCGCCCGACCTCGTAGCTGCCCTGCCCCGCCTGCAGGTTGAACAGGCGCGCCTTCAGCGCATCGGCCACTTCGCGCCAGCCGTGCACCCGTTCATCCAGGTGCGCCTGCATCAGGTGGACGAGGAATTCATCCAGGACGTTCGCATCCCACCACCCTTCCATGTAGCTCTCGCCCAGGCCGAGCGACCCGTGGCCCATGACCCGCGCGAAAAAGCGCGGGTCATGCACCTGGATGTCCTGTGGCTGGGTACCGCCGATGCGGACCCCGGCTTCGTGGAGCAGGCCGGCGACCCGCTCCTGCAACCCTGTATCCACGCCACCTCCTCGACTGCGGTCAACCGCGTGCGAACAGCTCCACGTAGTCCTTGGCCACGTGCGGCAACAGCACCGCCGCCGGTACATCGGCGGTCTGGGTGCCGTCCGAGTATGGACCCACCTGGTACGGAGGGAAAACAAACCGCAGCGCGGTGATCTGCCCCTTGTCGTCGGTCAGTGGCTGGAACTGGCTGAAATTGTCGGCCTGCGGGCCAGTACCGTCGGCGATCATGCGCGATGCGTTGCGCAGCGATTCCTGCAGTTGGGCCGGGTCCATGTCCTCGCCGCTGAGCCGCGTGGCCACGCGTTCGCGCAGCTGGTCGGAGACGAAATCGCTGATTGCCTTCCAGCCCTTGGCATCGGTCACCAGCTTGTCGGCACTGAGCATCTGCTGCTGCTGCGGCAGCCATACGAAGCGCGCCACCAGCGGTTCGCCATGGGCGCCACCGGTGTAGCGGCTGCCATCGGCACTGACCACCACCAGCTGCGGGGTTTCCAGCAGCTTCTCGAAGCTCAGCGACAGCTCGTAGGGCATGGTCGGCTTGTCATTGCCCAGCCCGTCCAGCGCCTGCTGCAGGTCACTGCGTGCACTCGTCGCATAGCTCTGCAGCGCGCGCGCCAGGCCGGGGTAGCGGTCGATACCGGCCGGGTAGCTGATGCCCACCACTTCGCGCTCGTTGTTTTCGATCACGTCGCGCAGGTCCAGCGGCGCTTCCGTGGCCGGCGTCTCGCCGGCGGCGGTGGCCTCGGCGGCGGGCGCCGCGTCGGTTACCGGCGCCGGCTCGCTTTCACGCTGGCAACCGGCCAGCAACAGCACGCCCACCACGCCGGCCAGCACGCTGCCGTGCAGTGGCCGGTTGTTTCCAATCTTCATCGGGATCCCCTGTTCATGTTTGTACATCATCGCCTGCCATGGCTGAAGCGTGGCCCGCTGGCATTCAGCCAACGAGCAGGTCGTGGTACTCCTCGTGCCGCTGCAGGAAGGCCTCGGCGTAGGAACATGCCGGCACCACCTTGTACTTCTGCTCGCGGGCGAAACGCAGTGCCACGCGGGTGAGTTCACCGGCGATGCCACGGCCGGCGATCGGCTCAGGCACCTCGGTGTGGGTGATGACCATGCGCTTGCGCTTGATCTGGTAGTCCAGCACCGCCAGCTGTCCTCGCACACGGGCGGTGAAGCGGTGGTTGGCCAGATCGTGTTCGACCTCGTAGGCCAGACCGGGGGGCGTGACCGAAGCCATGGAACTGTCTCCTGCGGCGACTGCGTGGATGGTGCGCAGCCGGGCGCCATGATCGCGTGAAGCCTGAACAGGGGCAAGTCCAGTCCATTCACGTCAGTTTTCGCCCTCAAGCTGGAGGGGCGCCGGCCGCTATCGCCTATGGCCGGGTACGGCCAGGCTGGCACGACCCTTGCGACCGTTGATCATGCTCACCACCGTGGAGGCTCCCATGCACGCCAGCGATTCCCATTCCGATACCGACCGCGCCCTGCTGGAGGGCCTGCTGCAACTGGCGGTGGAAGGGCAGACCGAGGATCAGGATTTCCAGCGCATCGGCGAGGAAGTATTCGCCCGCCTGCTGGATACCTACGGCCACACGACCCAGGCCTGAAACCGGATACGCCGGGGTCGGATCCGCAGGATCCGACCCTGGCACGCTTCAGCCGCCCAGGCGGAAGGTCGGGTTGGAGAGTTCGCGCAGGAAGTGGTTGAAGATGCTCGGCTGCATGGCCAGCATGAAGATCACGCCGAACGCCGCACCTGCCAGGTGCGCGCTGTGGTTGATGCGATCGCCGCCGCGCTTGTCCATCCAGATGCTGTAGCCGACGTAGAACGCGGCATAGATGATCGCCGGTGCCGGGATGAAGAACACCAGGATGATCGACCACGGCTTGATCAGGATGAAGGCGAACAGGACCGCCGACACCGCACCGGATGCCCCGAGGCTGAGGTAGTTCGGATTCTTCTGGTTCTTCAGGTAGCTGGGCAGGATAGAGACCAGCAGCGCGCCGATGTAGAACGCCGGGTAGGTCAGGTAGCTGCCGGTCAGCTGCACCATCACGCTCTCGATGAATCCCCCGAAGAAGAACAGGGTGATCATGTTGAAGATCAGGTGCGACCAGTCGGCGTGGATGAAGCCATAGGTCACCAGCCGGTCGTACTGGCGATGGCGGTCGACGGCCGGCGGCCACAGGATCAGGCGATCGGCCAGCTTGCGGTTGTTGAACGCCATCCACGACAGGATGGCGGTGATGGCGATCAACAGCAGATTGACGGGGGTCATGTCAGGCTCAGGCGCTACGGTAGTTGTCGACCATACGATAGCGTTTCGCGTACCAACCGAAGGCCAACGCCGCGACGAAGGCGAAACCGGCGAAGAAGAACATCAGGAACGCCGCTTCGCTCAGGCCCGTACTGGCGATCCTGTGGGTCACGGCATCGTTGCGCACGGCAGCGTTCGACAGCAGCACCCACAGGTTGCCGATGGTGGTGGTCAGGTTCCAGAAGCTCATCACCACGCCCTTCATCGCCTGCGGCGCCTGGCTGTAGGCGAACTCCAGGCCGGTGGCCGAGACCAGCACCTCACCGAAGGTCAGCAGCGCATACGGCAGCATCTGCCAGAAGATCGACATGGCGTTGCCGCCGTCCATCACCACCTGGATGCCGCCGACCACGATCCAGGCCAGGCCGCTGAAGGCGATGCCGGCGGTCATGCGGCGCAGCGCGGTCGGCTCGAGGCCGAAGCGGCGCAGGGCCGGGTACAGCACCAGGTTGTTGAACGGAATCAGGATCATCACCAGCAGCGGATTCAGTGCCTGCATCTGCGAGGCGGTGAACCAGCTCGGCATCTGCATCTGCTGGCCCTGCAGGACCCAGGTCGAGGCCTTCTGGTCGAACAGCGAGAAGAACGGCGTGGTCAGCGCGAAGATCACCAGCACGCGCAGCACCGAGCGCACGCCTTCCACGGCTTCGGCCGGATGCTGGCCGCGGGCGCGATCGAGCTGCAGCCAGGTGCCACCACCGATGCCCGCCAGGATCGACACCAGCGCCAGGCACAGGCAGATCACGATGCCCAGCGAGCCGACCAGGCCGAACGAGGCTGCAGCCAGCGCCAGGCCGAGCACGGCGATCACCAGGCCCGGACGGCCCTGGCCGGCCACGCGCGTGGTCAGCGCGGTACGCACCACGTTGGCGAACGAATGCGGATCCTTCGGCGGCAGCGGCACCAGCACGTAGCGCTTGCGGCCCAGCCAGAACACGAAGGTAGCAATGAACATCAGGATGCCCGGGATACCGAACGCCCACTGCGGCCCCCAGTTCTTCAGTACCAGCGGGATCAGCAGCGAGGCGAACAGCGAGCCGAAGTTGATGATCCAGTAGAAGGCGTCGAAGACGATCTTGGCCAGGTGCTTGTTGCTCTGGTCGAACTGGTCGCCCATGAACGAGGCCACCAGCGGCTTGATGCCACCGGCACCCAGCGCGATCAGGCCCAGGCCGAGGAAGAAGCCCTCGCGGCTGTTCTCGAACAGCGCCAGGCACAGGTGGCCGGCGCAGTAGACCAGGCTGAACCAGAGGATCGTGTGGTACTTGCCGAAGAACCTGTCGGCCAGCCAGCCACCGAGCAGCGGGAAGAAATACACGCCGATCATGAAGCTGTGCATGATGTCCTTGGCTTCACCGGCACGGCCTTCCGCAGTGATTTCCTGCAGCAGCAGCGAGGTGATCAGGAACTGCACCAGGATGTTGCGCATCCCGTAGAAACTGAACCGTTCGCAGGCCTCATTGCCGATGATGTACGGAATCTGGCGCGGCATCTTTCCTTGGCCGGCGATGGGGGCGACTGCGTCGTGGCTCATCCTGTAAGGCATTCCTGCAAAGCGAAAGGCGCAAGGTTACCGGAACCGGGGCTTGCGAAGCACGCTGCAGGGCTGCATGACAACGGTGCCAATCCATGGCAGGCAGTGCAGGCCCTGCCGGAAGTCACGGCACCTGCACGACAAAAGCGTAAACTTATCGTTATGCGCCCCCTCGCCCCCGCCCGCCTCCTGCTCAGCTGTCTCGTGCTGCTGCCGGCGTTGCAGGTACAGGCGCGGCCGCAGGCGCCGGCCGCCGCCAGTGAGAGCGCGCCCCGGCAGCTGACCGTGGCCGCGCTGGAGTTGCCCAGCCGCGATGACGCGCAATGGAAGCAACGCCGCGAGCAGGTCGCACAACTGCTGACCGACCTGCAGCCGGACGTGATCTCGGTGCAGCAGGTGCTGCAGCAGCAAGGCCGCAACCCGGCCTGCTGGCTGGCCAGCCGGCTGCGCTACAGTTGCGACTTCGTCACCGCCGACCCACCCAGCCAGCCACTGCGGCATGGCAACGCCATGCTGACCCGGCTGCCGGTGAGCGAGGACGGCGTGACCCTGCTGCATCCTCCCGGCACCTTCAGTGCGGCCGGCATGATGCGGCTGAAGCTGGGCGAGGCGCTGGTCAACATCTATGTGGCGCGGCTGCGCCCGGACCCGGACGAGGCCACCGCCCGCCAACACCAGACCAGCGACCTGATGACCTGGATCGGCGCCACCGCCGAAGGCATGCCCAGCCTGATCGCGGGCGACTTTTCGGCCAGCACGGTGGAGCTGGTGCGTAGCACGCCCGGCTTCCAGCCGGCACGGCGCAATCCCGGCGGCCGCGCCGAGCCGCCTGCAGCCAGTGGTGGCGGCGCCAGTGGCCACGGCTTGGACGTGCTGTTCCAGGTCAAGCACTTCGGCGGCATCCGCCAGCAGCCGATCCTGCTGCCCGCCGACGGCGACCTGCCCGGACTGCGCCTGGGCGTGTTGGCAACCCTGCGCCTGCAGGACGATACGGCCACTGCCGAATAGGTCGTGCCGGCCGCTGGCCGGCTCCCCGGGGACCACACGATTGCGGGCCAGCGGCCGGCGCTACCGAATGAATCCTGCAACAGGAAAGGCCGGGGTCTCCCCCGGCCTTCCCACTCATCCCATCACCGCAATCAGGCGATCGCTTCCTGGTAACGGCGCTCGACTTCATTCCAGTCGATGACGTTGAAGAACGCGCCGATGTATTCCGGGCGGCGGTTCTGGTACTTCAGGTAGTACGCGTGCTCCCAAACGTCCAGGCCGAGGATCGGCGTGTTGCCTTCCATCAGCGGGCTGTCCTGGTTGCCGGTGCTCTCGACCACGACCTTCTTGTCCGGGGTCACGCTCAGCCATGCCCAGCCACTGCCGAAACGGGTCAGCGCCGCCTTGGTGAAGGCATCCTTGAACTTGTCGAAACCGCCCAGGTCCTTGTCGATGGCCTTGGCCACGTCACCCACCGGGTTGCCGCCCGCGTTCGGGGCCATCACGGTCCAGAACAGCGAGTGGTTGGCATGGCCACCACCGTTGTTGCGCACCGGACCCTGCAGGTTCTCCGGCAACGACTTGAGCTTCTTCACCAGCTCTTCGACCGGCAGGTCAGCGTATTCGGTGCCTTCCAGCGCCGCGTTGACGTTGTTGATGTAGGTCTGGTGATGCTTGGTGTGATGGATTTCCATCGTTGCCGCATCGATATGCGGCTCCAGCGCGTCGTAGGCGTAGGACAGCTTGGGCAGGGTGTAGGCCATGATGCATCTCCTGATTGCGAGGGCACCCGACGATGTCGGGCGGTGCGCCGTGAATGATGGGGACAGACCCGCAGATTACCAAGGGGGATGTAAAGGAAATTGCGTCCTGCCAGTGAGCACGACGGCAATTGTTACGCAGCAGTGACGCGGCACCCTCCTCATGCGCCATGCAGCGCGCAGGCGCTACAGTGCGTGCACCACCCTCGCCCGCCCCTGCCCATGCGCAACCCCCGGCTGCTGATCACCGCCATCGCCCTGCTGCTGCTCGGCCTGCTCGCCAACCATTTCCTGCAGCGGCCGCCGACGCCACAGTTCGCACCGGACCTGCAGGGCACACCCGCCGCGCCTGCGCCGGCCGCGCCCGGTGCAGGTGACCACGGCCTGCCCGCGTTCCTGCCCACCGAAGCACGCCAGACCATTGCCCTGATCCAACGAGGCGGTCCATTCCCGCACCGCCAGGACGGCAGCACCTTCGGCAACCGTGAACAGCAATTGCCGCAACGTCCGCGTGGCTACTACCGCGAGTACACCGTCGACACCCCCGGCGCACGCACGCGTGGCACGCGCCGCATCGTCACCGGCGGCGATCCGCCGGAGGCGTGGTACTACACCGACGACCACTACGAATCGTTCCGCAGCTTCACCGTACCGGCCCAAGGAGCGCAGTGATGAGCCACGATGATTTCGGCCTCGGCCTGCACGACATCAATAATGCCGGCGTCTATGCCATCGACAGCGATGACATCGGCGCACTGGCCGCAGCAATGCGCGATGCCAGCCTCAAGGTGATCCGCATTGATCTGGAAGGCGTGACGGACAAGCGCACCCTGCTCGCCCGGCTCGCCGCGCAACTGGATTTCCCGGCCGGTTTCGGCGGCAACTGGGATGCACTGTCAGACAATCTGCGTGATCTGCAATGGCTGCCGGCCAACGGCTACGCGCTGTTCCTGGCCGACGTGGATGCACTGCGTGCCAACGCACAGAGGGACTTCGACACCCTGCTGGACGTGATGGATGAAGCCAGCCGCGATTGGGTCGGTCGCGATGTACCGTTCTGGGTGTTCCTGTCACAGAGCGCGTAGGGGCAACGCCCTGGTAGAGGCCGACCTTGGTCGGCATGGGCGTGTCCCCGCATGGATCATCCACGCATGGCGTGGATCTACCCGGCGCAGCTGGATGCACAGTAGATCCACGCCATGCGTGGATGCGCCGTCCTAGCGGCTCCCGTTATCTTCCTGCAGTTCTTTCTTGAACGGAATGTCCGGCGGCGGCCGTGCCACGGCCGGCTGGTCCTGCATGTTGGGGTTGGTCAGGCCACAGCCACCGCCGGCCTGCAGGATCGAAATGACGCAGGAAATCCTCGTGTTGGTGCCCGGCAGTGGAATCTCCATCGCCTTGACGCCCTTGCGCACCCATTCGGCCAGCAGCGATTCCTGTGGCACCCAGTACTTGTCGAACGACGTCGGCGTGTAGTCGTACGGCGGACGTTTCAGCCATGTGCCCGATTGCGCGATGCGCTCCTTGCTCCAGCCGTCGTTGGCGCCACCGGGCGCACCGCGCTCGGCGTGGCCATCGCCGTCCTGGCCCGGCACGCGCACGCTGCCATCGGCATTGAACAGGCCATTGCCCTTGCCGGCAGTGCTGGCCTGGCGGGCGCCACTGCTGGCACCGTCACGGTTACGGCTGGATGAACCCCAGTCGTCGCCCTTGGCAGGCGTGGCCCAGTTGCCTGGATTGGGCGCCGGGCGCGCTCCGGCGTTTGCCGTGCTGCTGGAGGCCGACGGACGCGTGCTGCTGCTCGTCTGCGCCGCGCTGCCTTGCGCCGCAGCCGCAGGCGTCACGGAGGCACTGCCACTGGAGGATGCCGGTGCCGCCGCCGGTGCCGGGGCCACTTCACGCTCCCGCACCTGTACATCACGGCCGGTGGGCGCGCGTACGGCGGGCTCACGCCCGGCCACCGCCGCCATCCGCACCTGCGGATCGGCCACGGCCTGCACTTCACGTTCACGCACCTGCACGTCCTGCTGTGGCACGCGCACCTGCATTTCAGGGCTGCGCAGCGGTTTGGGTGCGACGGGCGCTTCGACGATGCTGACTTCGCGTTCGCGCACCTGGATGTCACGCACCTGCGGCGTGCGCACGGCCAGTTCCGGGCTGCGCATCTGGCTTGGCGTCGGCGGCGCCTGCACCGGCTGCACGCTGCGCTCGCGCACTACGGGCGTGCTGTCACGCGGTACGACGCTGACTTCGGTTCGAGGCACGCTGACCGGCGGCACCACGAAATCCGTGCTGGCCTGCGCCACCTCGGTGGCCTGGACCGGTGAAGGCGGCGGCGCGGCAACCGGCGCCGGCTCGGCTTCGGCAGGCGGCGGAGGAACACTGGCGGTCGGCGCGGATGCAGGGGAAGATGCGGCGGCTTCGGCAGCCGCCGGGTGCGGGGCAGGAGCTGTGGCGGCACCCGTCTGCTGCCCCGTCGCAACCCGACCTGCCGCAGCGGCCGCAGCGACTTCGGCGCCTGGCTGATCGCCCCCGCCTTCCTGGGTCGCGCGGCCGACGAACTCCACCTGCACGCGCTCACCCTCGGCACCCTCTTCGTCTGGCGCAGTGGTGCGGATCACCGCCACCCACAGCAGCAGCATGAAGAACAGCAGGTGCAGCAGTGCGCTGATCAGTGCCGAGGTCCAGCGCATCCAGCGCTGGTCGCGCGGCGCAGCGTCCCAGTCCTGCCAGAACAGACGGCGCAACGCTTGCCACAGCGACAGCTGCGGCGATTGGCCTGGCCGGCCGGGCAGCGGACGCGGCAGCAACACCGCAATTACTTCGCCGGCATGCAACGGCCGCGGCAGCGGCCCCAGCGAGCGCAGCCACAACGCCCAGCCATAAGGCAGGCGCGTGGTCTTCTCAAGGACGGCGCGGGGCTGCTGGCGGGCCAGCAGCAGATCGATGAGTTGCTCGGCCCGGGTCAGAGGCACGCGTCAGCGATCAGGCGACGTTGTCGCGCGGAATGTACGGCGCGTGGCCGCTGTCGTGGTCGGTCGCGTCGCGCACGGCGGTCACGCCCGGCACGCGGCCCATCAGGGTCTTTTCGATGCCCTGCTTGAGCGTCACGTCGGCCATGCCGCAGCCCTGGCAGCCACCACCGAAGCGCAGCAGCACCACGCCGTCGGCCGAGACTTCCTGCACGGCCACCTTGCCGCCATGCGAGGCCAGCTGCGGATTGACTTCGTTCTCCACCACCCAGTGCACGCGCTCGACCAGCGAGGCCGCATCACCGGGCGCTTCACCCTTGATGCGCGGCGCCTTGATGGTCAACTGCTGGGCACCGGCGGTGCCGGCGACGATGTCGATCTCTGCGCCGTCGAGCCAGCCAACGCTGCCGGCATCGACATAGAGGGTGAAGCCATCGCAGTCCACCGCCCACTCGTCGCCCAGCAGGTCGGTGGGTTCGGCGAATTCCAGCCGGGCGTCGGCGCGCGGGGTACCGGGGTCGACCGCGCTCAGGCGCACGCCCATGCCAGGCACGCCCTCGCGTTCGATCAGCTTGCGGAAATGGGTCTGGGCAGTGTCGGAGATCTGGATCATCAGGCTATTCTAGCCAAGTAAGCGTCAGCCGCTCATTCGGTTTATACACCGTCCGGCGCATTGTTCAGTCAACACGAGGTGGAGATTCCCATGGCCGACCTGATTCCACTGGCCCAGGCCCGTTGCGTGCCACGCAAAGGCAGCGACCACAAGCTCGGCGAAGCCCGCCTGGCCGAACTGCTGCCGCAGGTTCCCGGCTGGGAGCTGAGCGAGGGCGGGCAGGCCCTGACGCGCACCTTCCGCTTCAAGGATTACTACGCCACCATGGCCTTCGTGAACGCGCTGGCCTGGATTGCCCATCGCGAGGACCACCACCCGGACCTGGGCGTGCACTACGACCGCGCGGTCGTGCGCTTTTCCACCCATGACGTGGGCGGTCTGAGCGAGAACGACTTCATCTGCGCGGCAAAGACTTCGGCCCTGACGGAGCAACTGCCATGAACGTACGCTTGCTGAGCCTGTCCCTGATCGCTGCGACCGGCCTGGCCGGCTGCGGCTCGTCCGAACCGCCGACACCACCGCCGCCACCGCCGACCGAAGTCGCAGCAGTGAAGACGCCGCCGCCGCAGTACCCGCTTGAACTGGCCTGCATGGGCGTGGGCGGCACCAGTACGTTCAAGGTGACCATCGGCACCGACGGCAAGCCGAGCGAGGTCGCCCTGCTGACTGGCGCGGGCAACCCGCAGCTGGACGAACTGGCCAAAACCGCCGTGCAGGGCTGGCAGTTCAAGGCCGCGACACGCAATGGCCAGCCGGTGCCGGCCACCATCCAGGTGCCGGTCAGCTTCAACCCGCCGCAGCCGAAGCCGGACCAGTGCTTCGCCATTGAAGAGCGCCTGCGCCGCGGCGGCTGATCGCACGCAACCCGACGAGGCCAGCCGGCGCCCGCCTCGCCCTCGCCGCCCCGGTCCTGTCCGGGGCGGTTGTCTGTTGACCAGGACTGCGTCGGTAGATGCTGCAGATTCCCCCCGAAAACATCTGGATTGCGCTGGCGGTCACCCTCGCGGCCGGCCTCGCCACTGCGGTCGGCAGCCTGCTGGTGCTGTTCTCGCGCCGCCCCAACCCGCGCCTGCTGGCCTTCGGCCTGGCCTTCGCCGGCGGCGCGATGGTCTATGTGTCGCTGTCGGAAATACTCAACAAGTCCATTGCTTCGTTCGCACTGGCCCATGGCGAGCGCACCGGTTTCACCTACGGCACCCTCGCGTTCCTGCTGGGCGTGATCGTGATCGTGATGATCGACCACTTCATTCCCAACCCGCATGACAGCCTGGACAAGCAGGATCCCGCGTTCCGCGAGAACAGCCGCGAGTACCTGAAGCGGGTGGCGCTGCTGACTTCCGTCGCGATCACCGCGCACAATTTCCCGGAAGGGCTGGCGACCTTCTTCGCCACGCTGGAAAGCCCGTCGGTGGGCATGCCACTGGCCTTTGCGATTGCCATCCACAACATCCCCGAGGGCATCGCGATCGCGGTGCCGGTGTACTTCGCCACCCAGAACAAGGCCTATGCATTCAGCGCCAGCCTGCTGTCGGGTCTGGCCGAGCCGGTGGGCGCGGCGCTCGGCTACTGGTTGCTGTCCGGGTCGCTTTCGCACGCCACCTTCGGCTGGGTGTTCGGGCTGATTGCCGGCGTGATGGTGTTCCTGGCACTGGATGAACTGCTGCCGGCCGCCAAGCGCTATGCGAAGGGCCACGAGACCGTTTATGGGCTGGTGGCGGGCATGGGCACGCTGGCGATCAGCCTGGTGCTGTTCAAGTGGTGAGGGGTTTGCAGCCAACGGGCTGAGCCCCCTCGCGGCTGGTACGTCCCACAGTATCGAGAGGTCACGGGCGGGTATGGGCCTACGCTGCGGATGTCCGGGTCCGCCTTGTAGCGAGCCGAGCACCGCAGGTCCGGCGAGGGCGAAGAGGCGCGGGTGTCTGAGCGCAGCGAGTTCCGCGCCGTCCCTCGGCGGACCGAGGAGCGCAGGGCACCGGCGCGCGGCGCCGGCTCGCGGATGGCGGCGTGTTTCTTTGGTTACTTTCTTTGCACGAGCAAAGAAAGCGACAAGCCCACTCTCCGCAGGGAAGCGACGGCGCCGACCAAGCACCCGGCGCCGCCGAACCGCCGTCAGCGCAGCCGGTCCAGCGCCTCGACCAGCTCATCGGCCAGCGGCGCGTTCAGCACATACGGACTCTTGCCGTCATCCAGTGCAAACTCCAGCGAGGCCGCGTGCAGAAACAGCCGCCTCAGCCCGATCTGCTCACGAAGCCGCTTGTTGACCGCAGGATCGCCGTATTTGTCGTCACCGGCCACCGGATGACCCAGATGCTGGGCATGCACGCGGATCTGATGGGTGCGGCCGGTTTCGATGCGCACCTCGCAGTACGAATGGCCGCCGCGGCGCTCCAGCACCCGGAAGTGACTGATCGATTCCTTGCCGATCGCATTGACCTGTACATGGCGCTCGCCGCCCTGGCGCAGGCCCACGTGCAGCGGCGCGTCGACGGTCATCACACCGTCCGGCATGCGGCCGGCCAGCAGGGTCAGATAGCGCTTGCGGATGCCGGCGCCGTGGTCTTCACGCAACAGCGCCTGCAGTTCGCTCAGTGCCGAACGCTTCTTGGCCACGATCAGCAGGCCCGAGGTGTCGCGATCCAGCCGATGGACCAGCTCCAGTGTCTGTCCCGGGCGCAAGGCGCGCAGGGTCTCGATGGCACCGAAGCTGATGCCGCTGCCGCCGTGGCTGGCCACGCCGGAGGGCTTGTTCAGGGCCAGCAGCCGGGCGTCCTCGAAGACGATGGCCTGCTCCAGGCGGCGCATGAACGCCTCCGGCGGACCGGCCTTGTCTCCTTCCTCGCTGAGACGGACCGGCGGCACACGCACCTCATCGCCCGCCTCCAGCTTGCGCTCGGCCTTGGCGCGGCCGCCGTTCACCCGAACCTGCCCACTGCGCACCAGCTTGTACACCAGGCTGCGCGGGGCTCCCTTCAGCTGGCCGAGCAGGAAGTTGTCCAGGCGCTGGCCGGCGCGGTCGGCGGGAACGGTGATCATGCGCACGGAAGGCTTGTCGCCAGCGGGTTTGGTCGGGTCTTGGGCGGTCATCAGGCTGTTTATTCTGTTACACTCGGGGGGCGAGATAAGGGATTGATTTCGTTGGAAGTTACTCAGGGCCAGAAGCCCAGCTTCCGACGAATCCGGCACAGTGCGCGACCACCGCCCGCGGGGCGGCCATGTTAGCGGCTCACCGGCCTTCCCGGCCATCGCCGGATGCCTGACACGCAACCGTGCTGAACATGTCCCGCGTGGCGCTCCAGCCTGGCTGACAGCTGCCTGCGGCCCTGCAACACCCAAAAACCCATAAGAGTGAAGCGCTCCCGCGGCCTGCCGTGGTGTCGTAGCGCTGGAAACCCAAGCCGCCCTCCCCGCGCTTGCGCGAATGGGCGGCGAGCCGTGTCCAGAGGCGAAACCCCATGGCGTTCCGCGCGGTAGCCGCTTGCGAGGAACGCAACAATGAAGCGAATGCTGATCAACGCCACGCAGGCTGAAGAGCTGCGTGTTGCCATCGTGGATGGCCAGTCGTTGTATGACATCGACATCGAACAGCCGTCGAAGGAACAGAAGAAGTCCAACATCTACAAGGGCCGGATCTTCCGCATCGAGCCCTCGCTGGAAGCCGCCTTCGTCGAGTATGGCGGTGGCCGCCATGGCTTCCTGCCGCTGAAGGAGATTTCCCGCGACTACTTCCAGGCCGGTGTCGACCACAACAAGGCCGGTATCCGCGAGCTGCTGAAGGAAGGCCAGGAGATCGTTGTCCAGGTCGACAAGGAAGAGCGTGGCAACAAGGGCGCCGCCCTGACCACGTTCATCTCGCTGGCCGGCCGCTACATGGTGCTGATGCCGAACTCGCCCAGCGCCGGCGGTGTGTCCCGCCGCATCGAGGGCGAAGACCGTGCCGCGCTGAAGGAGGCCCTGGACAAGCTGAACATTCCCGACGACATGGGGGTGATCATCCGCACCGCCGGCGTCGGTCGCGATGCGGAAGAGCTGCAGTGGGACCTGGACTACCTGCTCAACGTCTGGCGCGCCATCGCCGAAGCCGCACTGAGCAAGCCGGCCCCGTTCCTGATCTACCAGGAATCACGCCTGATCGTGCGCGCCCTGCGTGACTACCTGCGCGCCGACATCGGCGAGATCCTGGTGGACACCGAGGAGATGTACGAGCACGCCCGCGAGTTCATGCAGCAGGTGATGCCGCAGACCCTGCGCAAGCTCAAGCACTACAAGGACGACATCCCGCTGTTCAACCGCTTCCAGATCGAGTCGCAGATCGAAGGTGCCTACGAGCGCAACGTGCGCCTGCCGTCGGGTGGCTCGATCGTGGTCGACCAGACCGAAGCACTGACCGCAGTCGACGTGAACTCCTCGCGCGCCACCAAGGGCAGCGACATCGAGGACACCGCGTTCCAGACCAACCTGGAAGCGGCCGAGGAAGTGGCTCGCCAACTGCGCCTGCGCGACCTGGGCGGCCTGGTGGTGATCGACTTCATCGACATGGCCTCCAACAAGCACCAGCGCGAGGTCGAGAATCGCCTGGCCAACGCGCTGAAGTACGACCGTGCCCGCGTGCAGGTCGGCCGCATCTCGCGCTTCGGCCTGCTGGAAATGAGCCGCCAGCGCCTGCGCCCGAGCCTGGGCGAATCCAGCCAGATCGTCTGCCCGCGTTGCGACGGCCACGGCCGCATGCGCAGCGTCGAGTCGCTGTCGCTGTCGATCATCCGCGTCGCCGAAGAGCACGCGATGAAGGAGAACACCGGGCAGGTGCTGGTCCAGGCGCCAGTGGAGATCGCCAACTACCTGTTGAACGAGAAGCGCAGCGCCCTGCGCGAGATCGAGCAACGCCACGAAGCGCCGATCGTGATCGTCGCCGACGAGCAGCTGCACACCCCGCACTATGCGGTCACCCGCCTGCGTGAGAACGAGCTCGGTGAAGAGAGCAGCAAGCCCAGCTACCAGCGCGGCACCCCGCGCAAGCTGCCGGTGCACGCCCTGACCAAGGGCCAGCTGAACATCCCGCCGCCGGCAGTGACCCAGGTCAAGCACACCTCTCCCGCCCCGGTGCGCGAGGAAGCGGCTCCGGCTGCAGCCGCTCCGGCTCCGGTCGTGGCAGCGCCCGTGGCGCCGGCTTCGAGCGGCGGCGTGATCGGTTGGCTCAAGCGCGTGTTCGGTGGCGAGCCGGCGCCGGCGCCGGCTCCGGCCGCCCCGGCTCCGCGCCAGCAGCAGGACGGTGGTCGCAAGGACCGCAACAAGGATCGCAACAAGGATCGCAAGGACCGTCGCGACGAAAACCGTGGCAACGGTGGCAACGGCAACGCGCAGCAGCAGAAGGATGGCGGCAACCGCAAGGACCGTGGTGAGCAGCGCAACAAGGACGGCCGCAACGGCAACAACGGCAATGCCCAGCAGCAGCCGCAGCAGGGCAGGCAGAAAGAGCCGCAGCAGAAGGATGGCCAGCAGCAGCCGCAGCAGCAGAACAAGCCGCGCAACGAGCAGCAGGGCCAGGGCCAGAACCAGCCGAAGCTGAAGCAGCCCAAGCAGCCGCGCCAGCAGCAGGACGGTGACAAGCCGGCCGAAAAGCCGCAGCGCAGCGCCGCCGAGTTGCCGGCCGAGGCCGTGGCGGCAGCCGTAGCCGCTACGGCCGTCGCTGCCAATGTCGTGACCGCGCAGGAAGCCACTGCGCCGGTTGCACCGGCTGCCTCCGCTCCGGCGGAAGTCACTGCACCGGCCGACAGCACTGCCAACGCCGGCAATGAGGCCGAGGCGATTGCCGTGACCGGTGAAGAGGCTGCCCTCGACGCCAACGGCGAGCAGGCCGGTGAAGGCGCAACCCGCCGCCGCCGTGGCCGTCGTGGTGGCCGTCGCCGCCGTCGTGGTGGCGCCGAGAACGCTGCCGGCAGCGATGGCCTGGGCGATGATCAGGACGACGCGGACGACGGTGATGACACCGATGCCGCTGATGTCGCCGGGCAGAGCAACGACAGCGTTGCCGGGACCACTCCGGTGGCCGCGGCACAGCCGGCGCGTTCGCAGCCGGAGTTCGAATTCGATGACGAAGCCGAACCGACCGCTGCCGAAGCCGAGAAGCCGGTCCGCGCCGCCGCCGCTGCTGTCGCCGCGCCGGTCGCAGTGGTGAGCAGCGCCGTGATCGACGCTCCTGCACCGGTCGTGGCGAAGGTACAGGCTCCGGTCGAAGCCGTCGCCAAGGCCGAACCGGCGGCGTCGCCGGTGCAGACCAGCATGCTTGATGCCATCGACGCTGCGACCCCGGCCCAGCCAGTGGTAGCGGCAGCCCCGGCCGTCGAAGCGAAGCCGGTGGTGGTTGAGGCTGCCCCGGTCGCTGAAGCCACTGCGGTGCTCGAAGTGAAGTCGGCCGTGGCCGAGGCCGAGGCTGCTGCGGTCGTGGAATCGAAGCCGGAGATCGCTGAAGCCGCTCCGGCGGTCGAAGCCAAGCCGCTGGCCGTTGAGGCTGCCCCGGTGGCGGAAGCCGCTCCTGCGGTTGAAGCCAAACCGGTCGTCGAGACTGCACCGGTCGCCGAACAGCCGGTCGCGCCGGTGGCAGTTGAAGCGGCACCGGTGGAAGCTGCGGCCCCGGTCGCCGATGCAGTGGTGACACCGTCGATCGATCCGGTCGCCGATGGCCACGCCGATGCGGCAGCCCAGGCGGCCGAAGCCAAGGCCGACGAAGAAGGCGAAGAAGGCGCCAAGCGCACGCCGCCGGCGAACTGATCGCGCTTTGATCGCGTGAAAGAACGGCGGGGATCGATGATCCCCGCCGTTTCTGTTTGTGCGCCGGGCGCGTGCAGCGCTCTGGTAGAGGCCAACCCTGGTCGGCGCCGTTGTTGGAGCGAACGCGGACACGTCCGTGCCAACCAAAGGTGGCACCTACCAGGACATCAGTGCGCCGGAGCGAATTGCAGGCGGGTCCACACGCCATAATGGTCCGAGGCCCAGCGACCGCTGTCATCGGGCTGGTCGAACAGGAGCTTGGCCTCACGTGCGACCATCGCGTCCTGCTGGAAGAAGATGTGGTCGATCCGCGAGGCCACCGGGTAGTAGTGCCTGTTCAGCGTACTGACCCCGGCCAGGTCGGTGTTGACGTGCACGCTGCCGTAGCTGTCACCGTAATGGCTGCGCAGCTCGCTCAGGTCACTGGCATCGACCAGCGCGTTGAAGTCGCCCGCGATCACCACCGGTACGCCGGCTGAGGTGCTGGCGATGAAGCGCAGCAGGTCCTCGACCTGGGTGCGACGGATGCGCTGGCCATTTTCGTCGCTGCGCTCGTTGAAGTGGGTGGCATAGACGTTGACCGCCTTGCCGTCCACATTGATGCGCAGATGGGCGACCGTCCGGTAGTCGTCCAGCGGCTGTAGCAGGTGCTCGCCCTGGGCGAGGATCGGCCGCCGGGTCAGCAGCGCATTGCCGTAACGTTTCGGCGCACCCACCGGATCGGTGGACACGAACACGTACTTGTAGCCGAGTTGGCTGGCCAGCCACTGCGCCTGGTTGCGCACGTTGCGGCGCTGGATCACCTCCTGCAGGGCAACCGCATCCGGCTGCAGGCGCTTGAGCTCGGCCAGGATGGTGCGGCGGCGGCTCGGCCAGTCCTCGCGGTCGTGATGCAGGTTGAAGGTCACCATGCTCATGCCTGGTGCGCTGGCGATGTCAGCCGCTGTCGCGGCGGTTGGCACGGCTGCCATCACGGCACCCGGCAATGCCAATGCAATGGCCAGTCCCAGGGCACGCACGGCCGTGCGCACCCTTCCCCCCTGCTGCTTCATCGTTACTGCCCCTTGCGCTCGGCGCGGCGCACCGCGCCCGGTACATCGATCTCGACCCGCGCCGGCAGCTGGTGCACGTGCAGTTCCCTGTCGGTCCATTCGGCCGCTTCGCCGTTGATGGTCGCCTCGCCCGGATCACCGGCGTACGGCCACGGCAAGACCACGCCACCGACCGGTGGCACCAGGCCCGGCTGCACCTCCAGCACCAGCTGCTTGTCGCTGCGCTGCAGGCGGTAGTTGAGCTGGCCCTGCGGCGTGCGCAGGCCCTGCACAGCGATGCCGTCGCCCTGCAGCCAGGCGGTCGGAATGCCGGCGGCCAACACCAGCGCATCGTCCATGTCACGGCTGTAGGCGAACATGTCCAGGGCCGAGCGCACGAAGTCCGAAGCGACCCAGGCGTGCGGCAGGTCACCGACGAAGAACGGCTTGCGCGGCGTGCGCGAGACCACTTCGGCCCACTGGTTCCAGGCCTGCGGCGCACGGTCTTTGAAGAAGAACTCAGTCGCCTGCCAGGCGCGATCGCGCCAGCCAAGGCGGACGAAGGCGGCCACGTTGCGCCACTCGTAGGGCGTGTAGTCCTTCCACTCGCGCTTGCCGTCCCGACGGGCCACGAATTCCTTCCAGTAGCGCTCGAAAGTGGCATCGAGCGCCTGCTGCGGAAGGCGCCCCTGTTCACCGCCCGGAGCCAGCGCGATGGTGGTCGAGGTCGCATCGAAATCGCCCAGCTCGGCCGAGCCCGGCAGGTAATCGATGTTGTGCTGCTGCATCGCCGACAGCAGCGAGGCCTGCAGGTCATCACGGAACTGGTCACGCGATTCGGCAATCTGCATGGCTTCGACCTTGCCCAGCTGGGCCGCCAGCGATGCCGCATCCTTGTAGCCGCGCAACGCCCAGAAATTGTCCCAGTACGAATGCATCGGCTTGGCCGAATAGCCTTCATGGCTGATCGAGGCCGGCATCATCCCGTAGAACGCCGGATTGCGCGCCCGATTCTCGTCCGTGCGCTCGCTGGCGCGCAGTTGCTCCATGTAGTTGTAGGCGCCCTGCACATGCGGCCACATCAGTTCGGCGAAGGTGCTGTCACCGGTATAGCGCCCATATTCGGCAATGCTGTAGATCAGCTCGCCATGGCTGTCGTTCTCCGGCACCGGATCGCTGCCACGTGCATCGACACAGCACGGCACCTTGCCATTCTCGAACTGATAGGGCGCATACCAGTTGATGTAATCACGCACCGCATCACTGCGCCCCATGCGCAGAAGGCCCTCGGAAATCATCGCGCCATCGCGGATCCAGCTGCGCGCGTACGAGCGCGTGCCCGGCTGCAGTCGCGGGCCGACCCGCGAGATCAGCATGTGCGCCACGGCGGTGCGCAGGGTATCGACCAGTGCCTGGCCCGCAGCCGGTACCTGCAACGAGACCACCCCCAGCTTCTGCCGCCACTGCTCTGCGACCTGCGCCTGCGCCTTGGCCACATCCAGCGCCTGCGGCGCCCAGCCTCCGGTCTGTGGCAACACCACCGCCACTTCTCGGCTCTGGCCAGGCTCCAGCCTGATCGTATACAGCAGCGCACCGGACGCCATGCCGGTGCTGTCCTTCACCGCCGTGCTGGCCGGGTATTTCCCGGAGGCCAGATGCATCGCGTCGAGCTTGCCATCGAACGTGCTGGCGAAGCGCGCATCCGGCACCTGCAACGGATAGATGCGCGGCTCACCGTTGATGCGCACCAGCTGTTCGCCCACATCCAGCGCATCGATGCGGCTGAAGCCGCCGACGGTGTTGAGGAACTGGGTCGGCGGGTTCACCTGCCACGGCCGGATCGCCAGCGCCAGGGTGTACTCGTGCGCCACCTTGTCCGGATTGCTCAACCGGTAGCGACCGATCAGCTGCGCGCGCTCCGGCGTGCCCTGCACGAAGCTGGTTACCGCCAGGCCTGCCTTCTCGTGCACCCAGTCGACATTGGCGATGGGCAGGTAGCGATCCTGCAGCGACTGGGTGATGGCCACCTTCGACCAGTCCAGCAACTTGCCGTCCACGCGGATGAACGGCTCGATGCTGAAACTGCCCTTGGCCGGTTCCAGCGCACCGTCCTCGCTGATCAGTGCCTGCTCCTGGCCGCCATCGAGGCCAAGCAGGGTCCAGTACGGCTGTTCGCCCACATATGCGCGCGGCAGCGAGCCGCGCGGCAGGTCGGCCGCCACCGAGGACAGGAATGCGTTCGGCGTGGCCGCGAACGCCAGCGGCTTGAGCGTGATGTCACGGATGCCATAGCGCCAGTTCGGGCCATCGTGCAGATCGAAGCGCACGTAGCGCGCGTCGGTATCCGGCAGCGCCAGCCAGTCGCGGCCGCCCGCACCGCCGGCCACCTCGCGCACGGTGCGCCAGTCCCGGCCATCCTCGGACGTACGCACGGTGTAGCGATTGGCTTCCAGGTTCGGCAGCCAGTCAATCACCGCACCGCCGATCTCGCGGCTCTTGTGCAGGTCCAGGCTGATGGTCTGCTGCTTGACCCCGCCACTGATCCAGAACGTATCGCTCTTTCCGTCAATCATCCGGTCCTGCAGCGCGGTGGCGGTGTCGGCGATCACCGATGGCACCAGCGCCGAATCATCCTGCGGCGGCAGGCCCTGCAGGGTCAGCTTGTCGAAGCACACCGTGCCGCGGCCGCCGACCTTGCTGTAGATCGTGAACTCGACCGCAGCGCTGCGCGCCATCTCCTTCTCCGGCGACGGCCCCCACGCCTTGTCGATCTGGCGACGGCGGTATTCGACCGGCGTCCACGCCTTGGGGAAGCTGTAGCCCGGGCGATTGACCCACCAGACATTATCGCCGCTGGCATCGATCAGCTTGAACTGCAGGTCGTTGCCCGGCGAATCTCCCCGCAGCTGGAAGCCGAAGCGGTAGTTGGCCGGGTACTCGATGCCCAGCGCGCGGCGGATGCCGACGTAGCCCGACACCTTGTGGAAATCGTAGTCCAGGCACAGCGCGCGGCCGCCACCGGCACCGCTCACCGGCCGCAGCGAACCGCTGACCTGGTCGGACAGCACCAGCTTCCAGGCGCCGATGTCGTCGAAATCGTCCAGTACCTTCGGCGCCGGCAGTGCCGGTGGTGCGGCGATCGCCAGGGAAGTCCACAACAGGCCCAGTCCAACGGCGATCGCTCGCTTCATCCCTTGACGCTCCCCAGCAACAGACCTTGGATGTAGTAACGCTGCAGCACCAGGAACAGTGCCAGCACCGGAACCACGGTGACGACCGCGCCAGCCATCATCATTTCCACGTCCATGATGTGCTCGCGCGAGAGGGTGGCCAGCGCCACCGGCAAAGTGTAGTGCTCCTGGTCGGTCAACACGATCAGCGGCCACATGAAATCGTTCCATGCACCCATGAAGGTGAAGATCGCCAGGGTCACCAGTACCGGCTTGAGCATCGGCAGCACGATCTGGAAGAAGATGCGCAGCTCCCCCGCGCCGTCGATGCGCGCCGCTTCAAGCAGCTCGTCCGGGATCGAACGCGCGTACTGGCGCACCAGGAAGATGCCGAACACGCTGGCCAGCGCCGGCACGATCACTCCGCCAAAGCTGTTGACCAGGCCCAGCTGCTTCATCAGCAGGAACAGCGGCAGCATCGCCACCTGCGCCGGAATCACCAGCGCTGCCATCAGCACCTGGAACAGGCGCTCGCGGCCGACGAAGTTGAGCTTGGCGAAGGCGTAGCCGGCCATGGTGTTGAGCAGCAGCGAACCCAGCGTGATAGCCAGCGACACCAGCAGGCTGTTGGCGAAGTTGCCGCCCATGCCGGTGCGCGCGAACAGCTCGTGGTAGTTGTGCGTGGTGATGCTCGAAGGCAGCAGTGGCGGCGGGAAATGACTGGCCTCGCCCTGCGGCATGAACGAGACCGAGAGCATCCACAGCAGCGGTGCAAGGCTGACCAGGGCCAGCACCAGCAGCGCACCATTGATCATCCACGGATACCAGCGCGACTGGCCGATTTCACGACTCATACCAACTGCCTCTTGCGACCGAAACGCAGCATCACGGTGGTCACCGCCAGGATGATCAGGAACAGCAGGAACGCTACAGCCGATGCGCGTCCCAGGTTCCACCACTTGAAGCCTTCCTCGAACATGAAATACAGCACGCTGACGGTGCTCTGCAGTGGATCGCCGCGGGTCATGACGTACGGCTCGGCGAACAGCTGGAAGTAGCCGGACACGGTGATCACCCCGACCACCAGCAGTACCGGGCCGAGCATCGGCAGGGTGATGTGCAGGAACTGCTTCCAGCGCGAAGCACCGTCGATGCGCGCGGCTTCGTACAGGTCATGCGGGATCGCCTGCAGGCCGGCGAGGAAGATCACCATGTTGTAACCGAAGTTCTTCCACACCGCGAACAGCATGATGGTCGGCATTGCCCAGTTGGGATCACCCAGCCAGTCGATCGGACTGATACCCAGGTGGCCCAGCCCGTAGTTCACCAGGCCATAGCTGGTATGGAACAGGTAGCGCCAGATCACCGCCACCGCCACCAGCGTGGTCACCACCGGCGCGAACAGTGCCGTACGGAACAGCGCCTTGAAGCGCGCGGCCGGTGCGTTGAGCAGCATGGCCGCGCCCAGCGACACGCCGATCGACAACGGTACGCCGATCAACACGAAGTAGGTGGTGTTCCACAGCGACTTCCAGAACATCGGCGTCTGCAGCAGGTCGATGTAGTTCCCCAGGCCGACGAAGCGCAGGTTGCTGCTGTCGGCCAGTGCATAGAGGTCGAAGTCAGTCACGCTCAGCGCCAGCGCCGAGGCGACCGGCAGGCCGAAGAACACGCCCAGCACGATCAGCGAGGGGCCGGCGAAGATCCAGCCGGCCAGCGAAGTACGTTTCATTGCGCGCTCCCGGCGGCCACTGCGCTGCTCGAGCGCGGCGACGGCGCGCGCTCCTGCAGGCGTTGTTGTTCATGCATCCAGCGGCGCTTGGCCAGCACCTTGTCCACGCGCTGGTCCAGTTCGGCCACGGCCTTGTCCTGCGGCAGGCCACCGCGCACGACCTTCTCGGTGACAATGCGCATTTCCTGCACGATGCGCTCCCATTCGAGCACCTTCGGCGTCGGCTTGACCCGCTCCAGCTGATCACGGAACGCGGCGGCCAGTGGATCGTTGGCCAGCGACGGCGCGTTCCAGGCACTGCGGCGCGGCGGCAGATCGCCGATGATCGAATGGAAGCGTGCCTGGATTTCCGGGCGCGACAGGAATTCGATCAGCTTCCAGGACGCCTCCTTCTGCTGCGATTTGCGGAAGATCACCAGGCTGGTGCCACCGGCGATGCCCGCGCCCGGACCGTCCGGCCCCGGCAGCGCAGCGGTGCCCCACTGTCCTTCCAGTTCCTTCGGCTGCAGTTTCTTGAACTCGCGGATGTTCCAGGGACCGGAGATGTAGAACACGTTGAAGCCGCGGAAGAATTCATCCCAGACGTTGGAGATCTGTGTCTCGGACATCTTCGGCGCCCAGCCCTGCTCGAACATGTTGGCGTAGAAGGACAGCGTGCGGCGGAACCCCGGGCTGGCGAAATTACCGCGGGTATCGTCGTCGCGCAGCAGCGGATCGGGCTGCTGCAGGGCCAGCGACAGCTGCTGCTCGAACTCATTGATCGGCATCAGCACCGCGTAGCGGTTCGGGCCCTGCATGCGCTTGATCGCCGCCATCTGCTCCTCCCACTCCGGCCACGTGCGCGGAGGGTGGTCGTAGCCGGCCTTGGCCAGCAGGTCCTTGCGGTAGTAGATCAGGCGCGTATCGACGTACCACGGCACGCCGACCAGCTCACCGTGGATCACGTTGGTGTCCCAGATGCCCTGGAAGTAATCTTTCGGGTCGACCACGGTGGAGCGCTGCACGAACGGCTGCAGCGGGGTCAATGCATCGAGTTCGGCGAACTCCGGCACCCAGGTATTGCCGAGCTGGCACACGTCCGGCAGTCCGTCGGCAGCGAACGCGGTCAGCAGCTTTTCGTGCGCGGCGGTCCACGGGATGTTCTGCACATCCACCTTGATGCCGGGATTTTCGGCCTCGAACTCGTGGATCAGCTCGCTGACCACCTCGGCTTCGCGGCCCATCGCCCAGAAGCGCACGGTGGTGGTGCCCGGTTCGGTGCGGGCGCAGCCGGCCACGGCCAGGGCGGCCAGGGCAGGCAGCGCCCAGCGGCGCAGGCGGTCGATCCAGTTCGGCATCAGGTTACTTGCCCTGGCCTGTGGTGCGGTTGGCATTGTTCTTCTGTTCCTGCGCGGCAGCCGCGCGTGATTCGGCGATACCCACCGCGCGTGCTGCCGCGGCCTTTTCGTCCTTCTGCAGTTCCAGCGGCTGGAACGACCCTTCCGGCGCCAGCCAGCCGCCGCTGAATCCGGCCCGCTCCAGGCCCTTGCGGATGTACGGATTCTTCTTCATCACTTCCCAGACGAAGTCGTTGCGGTAGTTGGCGATCATGGTCAGGATCGGCCCCTGGTCGATGGCGATGTAGTCGCTGGCGACCCAGCCGCGATCCGGCACCAGGCGACCGGTCTTGATCGGGATGTCATAGTTGAAGCTGGGATTGAACGAATCCAGGAAGCCGTAGCTGGAATAGATGTAGTCCCCGTAACGCTTGTGCATTTCCAGCGTGGCCGGGATCACCTGCTCGGGCGCGAACACCACCGAGGCGATCGCCGCAGTCGGGGCAATGGTGCCGTCATCGAAGTTCTCGCGCAGGCCGGCGCCGCGCGAGGAGTAATGGCGGAACTGGCGCTGTTCGCCGCGGTACTCCTGCGTGGTGTTCTGCGGGCCATCACTGGCGGTCAGGCCCCAGACGTTCTCGCCATAGTCCTTCCACTGCATCGGGTTGGCGATGGCGTATTCGCGCTGGGCCAGCGCGGCCGAGCGGCTGTTGAGGAAATAGGTGCTGCCGCGCTCGCGCATGTACGCGTCCTGGATATCGCGGAAATCGATCCAGACGTGGCTGTACTGGTGGCCGAACAGCGGGCCGAAGGACAGGTATTCCTGCCCCTGGTAGACACCCCAGTCGTTGTCATAGGTGCGCGTCCACACCGTCCACGCGTCCGGGCTGACCGGGTGCGTGGGCGAGCCCAGGGCGAGGATGTAGACCATCATCGCCTCGTTGTAGCCCATCCAGTCGTGGTCGATGAAGCCGCTCTCGGGGAACCAGCCCATCGAGATCAGCGGTGCACGCTGCTGCAGCCACGGCCAGTCGACCTTCTTGTACAAGGTATCGGCAATCTGGCGGATTTCCTTCTCGCGCGGATCGTCACCGTCGTAGTAAGACTGTGCGAACAGCACGCCCATCATCAGCAGTGCGGTATCCACCGAGGACAGTTCGACCCAGCTGTCGTAGCGACGGCCTTCCTGCATGTCCAGGAAGTGATAGTAGAAACCCTTGTAGCCCGCCTTGCCGGTGCGCTGCGGGCCCATCGGCACGTCGCGGAAGAATTTCAGGGTGGTCAGGGTCCGGTCGATCGCCTGGTTGCGGCTGACCCAGCCGTTCTCGATACCGATGGGATAGGCGGTCAGCGCGAAACCCACCGACGCGATGCTGGCGAACGGCCGCGACGGATAGCGGTCCGGGGTCAGGCCATTGATCTCGTTGGTGGTGTCCCAGAAGAACTGGAAGGTGCGGCGCTCGATGTCATCGAACAGCGGCGGCAGCTCCGGCTTCATCGGCCGCGGCGGTGCATCGGCCTCGATCAGGATCACCGGCGGACGCGGCTTGGCAGGCTCCTGCTGGGCCGGCTGGCAGGCGGCGACGGCCAGGCTCAACGCTGCCGCGGACAACAGATGGCGTGCCTGCATGGCGCGGTTCCTCCGGTGGTCTGATCGATGGGAAAGCATACCGTCCAATGATCTGAAATCGTTTACAAGATGCGCTCTTAAAAAACCACGAAAAACGTGGTTTGACACCGCGATCATTGCCCACGCCGCTGCCCCCTGCCCGGCAGCGGCGTGGGCAATGGACCGGCACGGGGCCGGCCATTGCCGTTTTCACACGATCGATGCCGCCGGCGAGCCGGCGGCATCGGGTCATGCATCACCGCCCAGGCTTAGAAGCGGAAGCCCACTTCGGCCTTGACCTGGCGTGGCGTACCGATGATGTCGCCGGTCTCGTTGTAGCTGGCCTGCAGCTTGCCGTTGGTCTTGACGTAGTTGTAGGTGGAGAAGTTGTCGAAGTTGAACACGTTGATGATGTCCAAGCGGGCGTACAGCTCGGTGTTGCCCGCCAGCTTGAACGTCTTCGTCGCCTGCAGGTCGACCGAACGGTAGCCGAAGATCTTGCCACCCACCAGGAACTTGCCGGTGGCGTTGGGCACGGCCGCCTGCGGAGTCGGCAGGGTGTAGCCGCTGGCCTGCATCACCGGGTACCAGTCGTTGACGGCGGTCGGGGTGGCCAAGGTGATCTTGCCGCCGAAGGTGATGCCCCAGAAGCCCGCGTACGAACCGGTCACCACCAGGCGGTGGCGCGGTGCGCCGTTGGAGCGGATGGTCGGGTAATCACCGATCAGACCGCGATCAAAGGCGTACTTCTCGTTGATGTCGCGGTTGTGGCGCGCGGTGGTCCAGGTATAGGCGATCGAGGTGCCCCAGCCGCTTTCCTTGGTGAACGGCTTCTGCGCCGACAGCAGGACCTGGGTGGCACGGGTCTTGATGCCCTGCTGGCCGATGATCAGGCTGCCGAAGCCCGGTACGTTGCAGCTCCAGGCCTGGCTCAGGCCCGGGGAGGTGCCACCGCACAGGCGCGGATCATCGAAGAACTGGCCGGTCGGATAGCGGTTGCCCAAGGTGAAGGCGAAGCCGTCGTAGCTCAAGGTACGAGCGATGGTGGCGTCGGTCAGCCAGTCGCCGATCTGGTTGCTCATGCCCAGGCTGAACTGGTCCGAGTACGGCGCCTTCAGCTTGTTGTTCAGCAGGTCCACTTCCAGGCCGGCATTGCTGGTCGCGCCGACCAGTGCCTGCAGGTTGCCGATGCCGTTGAGCAGGTTCGGGTTCCAGTCATAGCAGGCAGCCTGGCCGTTGATGCAGGCGCCGGTGGCCGGGTTGCGGAAGTAGATGGTCGGCTGCGGCAGGGCCAGCTTGGTGGTTTCCAGCTGCAGGTTGTCGAACAGGTCGCGGTCGTAGGAACGGCCGGCACCACCGTGGATCACGTGCTGCTCGTCGGCATTGATGTCATACGAGAAGCCCAGGCGCGGCTGCCAGGCATCCTTGAATGCCTTGCGGTTGTGACCGTTGCTGATGTAGTCGCTGATGTCCAGGCCGCCCAGTGCCAGCGAATCGGCATAGGTCTGGCCGGCGGGAGCGCGCGGATCCTGCGAATAGATGGCGTCGACCACCTGCTGCGGGGTCACGAAGTCCAGGTAGGACGGGGTCTTTTCGTAGTCCCAGCGCAGGCCGATGTTCAGCTGCAGGTGGTCGTTGACCTGCCAGTCGTCCTGGATGAACACGCCGTACTGCTTGGACTTCGAACGCACTTCGCCGGACACGCCGGTCACGCCGGTCACCGGCTTGACGAACTGCGCCTTGTACGGAATGGAATCGGGGAAGTCCGGATCACCCAGCGAGTAGGTGAAGGTCGGGTTGATCTGCGCCGCATCGGAAGCGTACAGGTCGATCTGCTTGTACTTCACGCCCATCTTGATGGTGTGATCGCCCGCCCACTGGATGCCATCCAGGGTCAGGTTGTCTTCGATCGACCAGCCCTTCTGGCCCTTCACCTGCGAATCCAGTGCCGAGGCGCCACCGATCTTCACGATGGTGCGGTCTTCGGGGCCGTCCGGTGCGGTGTAGGTGATGCCGTTGGCCAGCGTCAGTGGGGTCGGGTTGTTGAACGAGTCTTCGTGGGTGACCATCAACTCGTTGTAGTAGCGCTCACCGCTGTGGTTCCAGCGCAGGGCGTAACGACGGTCGGTGTTGACCACTTCACGGCCGGCTTCCGGCGAGGTCTGGCCACTGAACTGCGACTGGGTTTCGTCGCGGTCCTGGAAGGTCAGCTCGATGCGATCGTTGTCGGTCGGCTCGAAGTCGATCTTGCCGAAGATCAGGTCCTGCTGGAACGGCTGGCTGGCCGGGCCAAGGCCGGCGGCGCCGGCCGGCGGCAGCAGGCCGGCAGCGCCGGTGACCGCGCCATCCGGCGCGATGGTGACCGGCAGGTCGAAGCGCTTGGCTTCGTAGGTCACGAAGAAGTGCGCCTTGTCCTGGATGATCGGGCCGCCCAGGGCGAAGCCGTATTCCTTCTCGGCCGAGACCATCTTCTCCTTGCCACCCTGGCGCTCGGCCGGGGTCTTGGCACGCATGTCTTCATCGGTGTAGCGGTAGAACGCCTCACCCTTGAACTCATTGGTGCCGGACTTGGTTGCAGCCGTCACGGCGGCGCTCGACACCTGGCCATACTCGGCCTTGTAGTTGCCGCTGATGACCTTGTATTCGCCGATGGCCAGCTGCGGGAACGGGTTACCGGCGCTGCCGGACTGGCCGGCCACGCCGCCGCCCTTGACGTAGCTCTTCTGGCCCACGCCGTCGATGTAGACGTTGGTGCCGTCGGCATTGGTGGCGCCGCCGCGCAGCGAGGTGTTGCCCTTGGCGTCGCGGGTGAAGATCAGGCCCGGCACCGCGTCAGCGAACTCCAGGAAGTTGCGCGACACCTGCGGGGTGGTCTGGATCTGCTGCAGGCTGACGGTCTTGCCGACTTCGGAGGTACGCACTTCCTGCAGCAGGGTCGGCGCGACAACGTTGACGGTGTCCAGGTTGGTGGCCGCGGTCGAACCCGGGGTGCTGCTGGCCGCGCCGGCGAAGTTCAGCGTCGCGGTCGAGGCTACGGTGACGGTGACCTTCTGGGTCTGGCCGTTGGCGACCACGTTGTACGTGCCCGGATCCAGGCCCATCAGCGAGTAGCTGCCGTCGGCGCGGATGGTGCCACGGCGGACGGTACCGGTGGCGACGTTGGTGGCGGTCACTTCGGTGCCGGCCTGGGCACCGGCAACCTGGCCGCGCAGGCTGGCGTTGGCCGACTGCGCCATGACGTTGGGGGCGGCAGCCAGCATCAGGCAGCTGACCAGGGCGGTGCTCAGCAGCCGGCGCGCCGGCATGCGGAAGGTGGTATGCATCATCAACTCAATCTCCGGGTGGCGGTAACCGCTTGCGCGGTCCCTGCGATCAATCAAAAAAGAAGGAACGCCTCTGGCTTCAACGGCCGGATGGCGGAGTGGTGGAATCGCGAACAATCAAGCGGGGAACCAGGGTCTGCTTGTCCCCTGCCCCATCCGTGGAGGTGCCGTCCATCAACTGCATCAGACGCGTCATGGCCCGGTCGCCGAGCTCGGCGATGCTGACCTGCATGGTGGTCAGCGACGGGTGGACGAAACGCGCCAGTGGAATGTCATCGAAACCCGCCAAGGCCACATCGGCCGGGACGCGGACCCCTGCCTGCGTGAACGCATACAGGCAGCCCAGGGCCATCATGTCGTTGGCGGCGAATACGGCATCGGGCAGCGCTCCGGCTGCCAGCAACTCCTGACCGGCACGATGGCCGGAAGCTTCGTCGAAATCACCGGGCAACTCGATGCCTTCGGCGCCACCGCCAGAAGCCGCCAGCGCGTCACGGAAGCCGCGCAGGCGCTCGCGCGCGTCGAAGTTGAGGTCCGGGCCAGAAATGAATGCAATGCGCCGGTGACCAGCGTCGAGCAGGTGGCGGGTCATCGCCATTGCGCCGGCGTGGTCGTCGATGCTCAGCACCGGGTGGTCCTGCCCGGGCAGGTAGGTGTTGATCAACACCGTCGGCAACGACTGCGGCAGGTTGTCGGTCAGGAAGCCCGGGCTCTCGGCATAGGGCGAAAGCACCAGCAGGCCGTCGACGCGGCCGCGCATGGCACGCAGGGCGGCGCCCTGCTGTTCCTGGTCACCGTGGTAGCTGGACACCAGCAGGTGCTGGCGGCGGTTGCGGGCCACCCCGTCAATGCCGCGCATCAGCTCGGAGAAGAACTCGCCGTACAGGTCAGGCAGCACCACGCCCACCGTATTGGTGCGGCGGCTGCTCAGGCTGCGGGCGGCGGCGTGCGGGGTGTAACGCAGCCGTGCGGCCACCTCCAGCACAAGCTGGCGGACCGGTTCGGCGACATTTTCATGTCCGTTGAGCGCGCGGGAAACCGTGGCCACGGAGACCCGGGCTTCGCGTGCGACGTCTTTGATTGTGATAGCTGCCTTGTTCACGAAGCCGCCCTCCACGGCTTGGACCTACCAGCATTGGCGCGGAATGTAAGCGTTTCCATCCAGGCTTGTAAACAGTCCGTTAGGCGAATGTCCCGAAATGGACATGAAAATCTGTCCGTGGCGAGGCCTGCAGGGACCGGCCAGGACAGTGCGGGACAAGGACTCAGCCCTGTTCTGACGGGGTATGTGCGCGGATGGACAGCGCGTGGATATCGGTTTCCATCATCGATCCCAGCGCGGCATAGACCGCGCGATGCCGGGCCAAGGGAGCCAGTCCTGCGAAGCGCTCACTGACCACATGCACGTTGAAATGGCCGCGCCCGTCGCGCGCACCGGCATGGCCGGCGTGACGATGACTGTCGTCCTCGATCTCCAGCACGCTCGGCGCCAACGCCTGCTGCAGCGCATCACGGATCCGCTCGATCCGTTCCGCGTTCACGGCAGCACCTTGCGGAACGGGCGGACCTGAACGCGGGTGTAGACGCCTGCAGCCACGTACGGGTCGGCATCGGCCCAGGCCTGGGCCTGCGGCAGCGACTCGAACTGCGCGATCACCACCGAACCGCTGAAACCGGCCGGGCCCGGGTCTTCACTGTCCACCGCCGGGCACGGCCCGGCCAGCAGCAGGCGTCCCGCGTCGCGCAGCGCATGCAGCCGCGCCAGATGCTCCGGCCGCGCCTGCAGCCGCTGCGCCAGCACATCCTGGCCGTCATACCCTTCGATCACATACCACACCGGCATTTCCTCGCTTGCATTGTCGGGTCCGCCGATTCTAGCCAATGCAGCCCCTGCCCCGGTCCGGCTGGACACTGGCGCAGCAAAGGCTTACCCTAGACTCCATTGCACGTGGCTGGATGCAGCAGCCCGTTGGTTTCTGCGGCCACGCAGCCCCCGACGACAGATCCGCTGCTTCAAACCGGACCACCTGGCCGGGCCACGTAGACGACCTCCCCGTAGTTCTGTCGCTGCCGTTTACTGCGGCGCGTCCTGCTGTTTGATATGTGTGGAATCGCGCCGATCCCGGCGCGTCTGGTGCCCTGGGGCTCCGTGGCGTTGGCCCGGCGAACCCGGTGCCGCGACTGGTCCGTTGCAATCCTGATGTCCATTAGATGACTTCCGAACTCGCGCTCGACGCGAACCCGCCAACCCGGCCGCCCGCCCCCCAGCAGCAGGAAATGCCGCTGGCCGTGGTGCATGGGCAACCGGTCCTGCAGATCCCGCAGGACCTGTACATCCCGCCGGACGCGCTGGAAGTCATCCTGGACGCCTTCGAAGGCCCGCTGGACCTGCTGCTGTACCTGATCCGCCGCCAGAACCTGGATGTGCTGGACATTCCCGTGGCCGAAATCACCCGGCAGTACGTGGAATACATCACCGTGATGCGCGAGCTGCGCTTCGAGCTGGCGGCCGAGTACCTGGTGATGGCCGCGATCCTGGCCGAGGTGAAGTCGCGGATGCTGCTGCCGCGCCCGGTCAGCGAGGAAGGCGATGAGGCCGACCCGCGCGCCGAGCTGGTGCGCCGGCTGCAGGAGTACGAACGTTTCAAGCAGGCCGCCGAGGACATCGACGCCCTGCCCCGCCAGGACCGCGACACGACGGTGGCGCATGCCTTCATGCCCGAGCGCGCCACGGTGAAGCTGCCGCCGCCGGTGGACCTGAAGGAAATGCTGCTGGCCCTGCACGACGTGCTCAAGCGCGCCGAGCTGTTCAGCGGCCACGCCATCAAGCGCGAAGCACTGAGTGTGCGGCAACGCATGGGCGAAGTACTGGGACGCCTGGAAGACGGCAAGTTCTATCGTTTTGAAGGGCTGTTCACCGCCGAAGAAGGCAAGCTGGGCGTGCTTGTTACGTTCCTGGCAGTGCTGGAACTGGCCAAGGAACAGTTGCTGGACATCGTCCAGGAAGAACCGCTGGCGCCGATCTACGTGAAGTCGCTGGCTGCTGGCAACACCAACGCGCCGCTGCAGTTCAGCAGCGAGTTTGACGACAACGACGCCGCCAATGCCAACGAGTGAGCGCTGACTGCCGATGGATCAATCGCTGATCGACCGCATTGTCGAGGGTGCCCTGCTGGCCTCCAGCCAGCCACTCACCCTGGCCCAGCTGAAGGACCTGTTTCCGGAAGAGGAACCGGCACCGCCGGGCAGCATCGAACGTGCGCTGGAGCGCCTGCGCGAGGCCTGCGAAGGTCGTGGCGTGGAACTGGTCGAGGTCGCCTCCGGCTTCCGCTACCAGGTCACCAGCGAAGTACATGGCTGGATCAGCCGGCTGTGGACCGAACGCAAGACCCGCTACACCCGCGCCACCCTGGAAACCCTGGCGCTGATCGCCTACCGGCAGCCGATCACCCGCGGTGAGATCGAGCAGGTGCGCGGCGTGGCGGTCAGCAGCAACATCATCCAGGCGCTGGAAGAACGCGAATGGATCCGCGTGGTCGGCCACCGCGACGTGCCCGGCAAGCCGGCGCTGTTCGGCACCACCAAGGGCTTCCTGGACTACTTCGGGCTGAAGCGACTGGACGAACTGCCGCCGCTGTCGGAACTGAAGGACCTGGGCGAGCTGGAACCGCAGCTGGCCCTGGACCGTGATGCACCGGCCGTGGCCGGTGCCGAGGGTCCGGACATCTCGGCCAGCGCCGATGGCGTTGCCGCGAACGATGACGCCGGCCTGGCCGGCAGTGACACCCCCGATTCCGCCAATGCAGCCCCTGCATCGGCCTCCGATGAGCAAGCACCTTCGCCCCTCGATGATGGGCACCCCGATTCCGCGCCGGGCGAGCGCGCGGTGCCAGTGAACGAACGCGAAGACAACGCCGTCGCGATGACGACCGTGGCTGTTGACCAAGCCGATTCCGAACCAGAGGCCGACCTCGAAACCGTCGGCCGGAGCAAAACTGATGAGTGACACCCCCCGTAACAAGCTCTCGCTGAAGCGCGAAGCCACCTCCGAACAGTTCAAGCTGGAAGAGCGCCTGCACAAGGTGCTGGCCCAGGCCGGCCTCGGCTCGCGCCGCGCGCTGGAACAGCGCATCGCCGAAGGCCTGGTCAAGGTCAACGGTGAAGTCGCGCAGACCGGCATGTCGGTCAAGAGCGGCGACAGGATCGAACTGGATGGCCGCGGCTTCGTCGCCACTGCCCTGGCCGAGCCGTCGCGCGTGCTGGTCTACAACAAGCCGGAAGGCCAGGTGACCACCCGCGAAGATCCCGAAGGCCGCCCGACCGTGTTCGAGTCGCTGCCGCCACTGAAGGGCGCGCGCTGGATCGCCATCGGCCGCCTGGACATCAACACCACCGGCCTGCTGCTGGCCACCACCGACGGTGAGCTGGCCAACGCCATGATGCACCCGTCGTTCGAGGTCGAGCGCGAGTATGTGGTGCGCGTGCGTGCACCGGAAGGCGAGGAAAAGGTCTCCGACGCCATCGTCGACCGCCTCAGCCGTGGCGTCGCACTGGAAGACGGTCCGGCCAAGTTCGATGAGATCGAGCGCATCGGCGGCACCGATTCTCACGACTGGTTCCGCGTCGTGGTGAAGGAAGGCCGCAACCGCGAAGTGCGCCGCCTGTGGGAATCGCAGGGCTGCCAAGTCAGCCGCCTGAAGCGCACCCGCTATGGCAAGGTGAGCCTGCCGCGCGAACTGGCCCGTGGCCATTCGGTGGAACTGGGCACCGCTCAGGTGGAAGCGCTGCGTGCGCAGCTGAAGCTGGAAGAAGGCGCTCCGTCGGCATTGACGCTGCAGCCGGTGATCGGCCAGCGCCGCGCCGCAAAGACCACCGTGCGCGTGCGCGAAGGTGGCCGCGGCAATGCCTACGTCAATGGCCACAACACCGCTGACGAAGGTCGCGAGCTGCGCCGTTTCGACAACGTCCGCGAAGACCGCGGCCGTGGTCGCGGCGGCAAGGGTGGCGGCTTCAAGGGCGGCCTGACGGTCAGCGGTGAAGCAGCGGCCAAGCAGTCGCAGAAGCCGTTCAAGCAGCGCGCGCCAAAGAATGACCGTTCGCTGCCGGAAGGCAATCCGGCCGCGTTCCGCACCTGGTACGTGCCCGATGGCGTGAGCACCGGCCCGAGCGGCCATCGCAATGCCGGCCCGGGCGCACGTGGCCCGGGTGCCCGAGGTCCGGGCGCAGGCGGCCAAGGCCGTCCGTACGGCAAGCCGAAGGGCCCGGGCGCCGGTGGCGGCCAGGGCCGTGGCGGTTTCGGTGGTGAAGGCCGTGGCGGCGCAGGCGGTCAGGGTCGTCCGGCCGGTGCCGGCAACCGCTCGCAGGGCCAGGGCAACAAGCACCCGTACGGTCATCCGGGCAACGCCCCGAGCTTCCCGTCCGACCATGCAACCCCGGGTTTCAACCCGTATGGCAGCCCAAAGCCGGCACAGGGCGCCCGTCCGGGCGGTCGTGGTCCGGGTGGTGGTGGCAACCGTGGCCCGGGCGGTAACCGTGGTCCCGGCGGTCCGGGGGGCAACCGTGGCCCCGGTGGCAATCGCGGTCCCGGCGGCCCGCGCCGTAGCGGCCCACGCGGCGGCTGATCACAGGCCACGCTGAAAAGAAAATCCCCGGCGCAGGCCGGGGTTTTTCTTTGTCTGGTGGGTCGATCCGTTGGCAGATCCACGCCATGCGCGGATGAAAAGCGTGAGCTAGGAATTCTTTGAAAACGTGCAATTAGTGCCATAGGTCGACGCGAGCAACGCGATGAACGCCTATCGTGAACCCTCACCCGCAACATGAGGCATTGACGATGGCGTGGTACACCGAAGCAGCGCACCTGCAGGCAGAGAAGGTCACACAGGTATGGACTGACACGCATGGCCCGGCCGAGAAGGTCCAGGCGTCAGGCATCTATCGGTGCAAGGGCTGCAAGCGTGAAGTGACGTGCAACAAGAACGATCCATTCCCGCCCCAATCCCATCACCAGCACGCGCCCCACGAGGGCGACATCCGCTGGAAGCTGATCGTGCGCACCAACACCGACGGCATCTGATACAAAAAGGGGACGGAGGGGATTAAGTCGTTTTTGCCTCAAAGGGGCGAAAGCGACTTAATCCCCTCCGTCCCCTTTTTGGGGAATCAGCGCCGGCTGATGGTGAAGGCGGCGCCGTCCACGCCCAGGTCCCAGCCCTTGCCGGTACCGGACAGGGCCAGCGAGATGTCGCCCTTGGTCATCACCTGCGCGTTGCTGGACTTCACGGCACCCGCATGCGCGCCGACCGAGGCGTAGGTGCCCAACAGCTCGTTGACGCTGACGGCGCCAGTGAAGCTGCCACGGCCATTGGTGATCTTCGACTTGCCCACAGTGAGGCCGCCGCCCTTCACTTCGATGCGCACCGGCAGGCTGGAGCCGTTGCTGCAGCTCACGGTGCCATTGCCGGAGGCGGTCTTGTAGATCAGTGACCAGCCGGACAGGTTGTAGCGCAGCTGGCAATCAAGGTTGCCGGCGGCGTGCGCGGCCGGGGCCAACGCTGCGGCGGACAGGGCCAACAGCAGGGCGAAGGGCTTGTTCATGGCAGGACTTCCAGTTCGGTCGGACTGCCGGCGAATCTAGCAGCGCGCGCGTGCACGTTGGATGCAGGCGCGCGCGCTGGTGCGGCGGTGTTCAGGCCGCGGCTCAGGCCTGTTCGTCCAGGTGGAAGGCATCGGCATCGAGCATCGCCGGGAAACGCGCGCGATGCGCGGCCAAGGCATCGGCCGAGATGGTGGTGGTCACCACCTGCTCGCGTTCGCGGATCTCCACCTGCGGCTGGCCGAGGAAGTCGATCACCGCGCTGTCGCCGGCGTAGTGCAGCTGGTTGCCGTCCACGCCGACGCGGTTTACCGCCGCCACGAAGCACAGGTTCTCGATCGCGCGCGCGCGCAGCAAGGTCTTCCATGCATAGGCGCGCGCCGACGGCCAGTTGGCCACGAAGATCTGCAGATCGAAGTCCAGCTGCTGCGGACGCTCGACGTTGTAGCGGTTGCGGCAGAACACCGGGAAGCGCAGGTCGTAGCAGACCTGCGGATTGATCCGCCAGCCCTTCCATTCCACGCTCAGGCGCTCACGGCCGGCGGCATAACGCTCGTGCTCGCCGCCGTAGCGGAACAGGTGGCGCTTGTCGTAGTACTGCAGGTCACCATCGGGCGTGGCGAACAGCAGGCGGTTGTAGACGCCCTCGCCGTCGCGCAGCTGCACGCTGCCGATCACCGCGGCATTCAAGGCCTTGGCCTGCTCGCGTACCCAGGCCACGGTCGGGCCGTCCATGCCTTCGGCCTGGGCAATGGCCTCGTTGGAGAAACCACTGGTGAAGGTCTCCGGCAGGATCACCAGGTCGGTGCTGCCGGCCAGCGGCGCCAGCAGCGCGCCATAGTAGGCACGGTTGCCGGCCGGGTCGTGCCAGCGGGTGTCGCCCTGGACGAGGGAAATGCGCAGGTCCTGCATGTCTACGGCTCCGCTCACAGCAGGCGCAGGCGTTCGATCGCCGCGTCCATGGTCGCTTCGTTCTTGGCGAAGCACAGGCGCACCAGGCGCTGGCCGGCCGGAGGAGTCTCGTAGAACGGCGACAGCGGGATGGCGGTCACGCCCTTCTCGATGGTCAGCCACTTCACGAACTCATGGTCCGGCAGGTCGCTGATGGCCGAGTAGTCGACCAGCTGGAAGTAGCCACCCGGTACCGGCAGCGCCTTCAGGCGGGTGCTGGCCAGCTGCTCGCGGAAGCGGTCGCGCTTGGCCTGGTAGAACGCGCCCAGTTCCAGGTGGTGTTCCGGCTCATCGCGGATCATCGCGGCGAAACCGTACTGCGCCGGGCCGAAGCTGGTGAAGGTGTTGTACTGGTGCACCTTGCGGAACTCGGCGGTCAGCGCCGGCGGCGCGATCGCATAGCCGATCTTCCAGCCGGTGCAGTGGTAGGTCTTGCCGAAGCTGGAGATCACGAATGCGCGCTCGCGCAGCTCCGGGTAGCGCAGCGCCGACTCATGGCGACGGCCGTCGTAGATGATGTGCTCATACACTTCATCGGAAATCAGGTAGATCTGCGTGCCGCGCAGCAGTTCGGCCAGCGCCTGCATGTCCTGCGCCGACAGCATCGCGCCGGACGGATTGTGCGGGGTGTTGACGATCAACATGCGGGTGCGCGGGGAGATCGCTGCACGCACGCGATCCCAATCGACGGCGAAGGTCTGCGGATCGAGCGACACATGCACCGCCTTGGCGCCGGCCAGGTCGATCGCCGGCTCGTAGCAGTCGTAGGCCGGGTCGAGCACGATCACTTCCTCGCCCGCACGCACCACGGCGTGGATGGCGTTGAAGATGGCCTCGGTGCCGCCGCTGGTGACGGTGATCTCGCTGTCCGCATCCACCTGCGCGCCGTAGCAGTCCAGCGCCTTCTGGGCGATGGCCTGGCGCAGCGGGGCCACGCCGGTCATCGGCGGGTACTGGTTCAGCCCGGCGGCCATCGCCTTGGCAGTCTCATCGATCAGGCGCTGCGGCGCGGAAAAGTCCGGGAAACCCTGGCCCAGGTTGACCGCGCCGTGTTCGGCGGCGAGCTGGGACATCACGGTGAAGATCGTGGTACCGACCTTGGGCAGCTTGGTGGTGGGTTGCATCGGCCTGGAGTCTGGGGGAACGAGGCCCAGAAGTGTACGAAATCCACGCTGCGACTGTGGGTTCAGCCGGTAGCGCCGGGTCATGCCCGGCGGCTCTTTGCATATGCCTTGCGGCCGCCGGGCATGGCCCGGCGCTACCGGGACAGCATTCACCGCTACAATTGCGACCGCACTCCGGCATGAAGACCCCTGCCCCTTGAACACCCCTGCATTGCTGGCCGCCAGCGGCCTGAGCTTCTCCCGCAATGACGAGCCGGTGTTCGGCCCGCTGGACTTCCATGTGGACGCGGGTGAAGCCCTGCTGGTGCAGGGTGGCAACGGCGCCGGCAAGACCACCCTGCTGCGCGTTCTGGCCGGCCTGGCCCGGCCCGGCGCCGGCCAGGTGCGGATCGACGGCAAGCCGGCCAGCAACGCAGAGCGTGCGCGCTATGTCGCCTATCTCAGCCATCTGCCGGCGCTGAAGCCGGACCTCGGCACGCTGGAAAACCTGCACTTCCTGTGTGGCCTGCACGGCCGCCGTGCGCGGCAGATGCCCGGCAACGCGCTGGCCATCGTCGGCCTGGCCGGTTACGAGGACACTCTGGTACGCCACCTGTCGGCCGGACAGAAGCGGCGGCTGGCACTGGCGCGCATCTGGCTGTCGCCGGCGCCGCTGTGGCTGCTCGACGAACCCTATGCCAACCTCGACCTGGAGGGCATCACCCTGGTCAACCGGATGATTTCGGCGCACCTGCGCGCCGGGGGCGCTGCGCTGGTCACCACCCATGGCGCCTATGCCGCACCGCCGGTGCGCACCCGCCAGCTCGACCTCGGCGGTGCCGCATGATCGCGCCGGGTACCGAACCAGGCCTGTGGCAGACCGCAGGCGCCCTGCTCAAGCGCGACCTGCGCCTGCTCTGGCGCCGCCGCGGCGACGCATTGCAGCCGCTGCTGTTCGCGGTGCTGGTGGTGGTGCTGTTCGCGCTGGCCCAGGGTCGTGAGCCACAACTGCTGGCCGCCACCGCCGGCGCGGTGCTGTGGCTGGCCGTGCTGCTGGCGGGACAGCTGTCGCTGGATTCGCTGTTCCGTTCCGACGCCGAAGATGGCTCGCTGGAACAGTGGCTGCTGGCGCCGGTGCCGCTGGCCTGGCTGGTACTGGTGCGCGTGCTGCTGCACTGGGCCACCACGGCACTGCCGCTGATCGTGGTCAGCCCGCTGCTGGCCGAAATGCTGCATCTGCCGCATGACCAGCTGCCGATGTTGCTGGCATCGTTGCTGCTGGGAACGCCGTTGCTGAGCCTGATCGGTGGCGTGGTCGCTGCACTGACCGTTGGCATCCGGCGCTCTGGTATTCTCGTGGCGTTGCTGTCGTTGCCGCTGTACGTGCCGGTGCTGGTGTTCGGCGCAGGCAGCCTGGCGGCAGCCGGGCGCGGGCAGGATCCGGTCGGTGCGCTGCTGATGCTGGGCGCCGGCCTGCTGGTCGCGCTGGTGCTGGCGCCGCTGGCCACCGCCGCTGCAATACGTATTTCTCTGAGTTGACCGAGCTGAGAGCCAATCCACCCCTGCTGGATAGCCGCCACGCATGAATCCGATTGTCCGCTGGTTCCACCAACTCGGTTCGCCTCCCACGTTCGACCGTTTCGCTGCCCGCTGGTCGCGGGTGTTCTACCTCGCCGCAGTGCCGGTGCTGCTGGTCGGCATGTGGCAGGCGCTGCTGGTGGTGCCGCCGGAAGCCAAGCAGCTGGACAGCTTCCGCATCCTCTACATCCACGTCCCCAGTGCCTGGATGAGCCTGTTCGTGTTCGCGCTGATGGCGCTGTATGCCGCGATCGCGCTGATCTGGCGGATCAAGGTCTGCGAGATCCTGGCCATGGCCTGCGCGCCGATGGGCGCCGGCTTCACCCTCATCACCCTGCTGACCGGCAGCATCTGGGGCAAGGGCACCTGGGGCACCTGGTGGGACTGGGACCCGCGCATGACCAGCGAACTGGTACTGCTGTTCCTGTACCTGGGCGTGATCGGCCTGTACCACGCCATCGAAGACCGCCGCAGCGCCGCGCGCGCCGCTGGCCTGCTGGCCATTGTAGGTGTCAGCCTGCTGCCGGTGATCCGCTATTCGGTGGACTGGTGGGGCGGCCTGCACCAGCGCCAGTCGATCAACGTGTTCGGTGAATCGGCGATCAGCAGCGCGATGATCGCGCCGCTGTGGTGGATGGTGATCGGCACCAAATTCTGGTTCGCCGGTTCGGTGCTGGCCAAGGCCCGCGCCGACAATCTCGACCGCGAGGCCGGCAAGGCCTGGGTCGGCGGCCGTGTCGATGCCGCGCGCGCCTCCCGGGAGGCCCAGCCATGACCCACCTGCCCTATGTGATCGGCGCCTACGCCGTATTCGTGCTGGTACTCAGCGCCGATGCCCTCGGTTCGTGGCTGCGCCTGCGCGTGGCGCGCCGGCTGGCACTGGCCCGCCAGCAGCGGCAGCAGACCCGCGCTGGCAGGCAGGACGCGGCGACGACGCTGTCGACGGAGCTGGAACGATGACCCCGGTGCAGCGTCGCCGCCTGGTGTGGGTGCTGCTGGCCCTGCTCGCCTCCGGCCTGGCCACCGCGCTGGTGGCGATGGCGCTGGAGCGCAACATCGCCTACCTGTACACCCCTTCGGAAGTGCTGCGCGGCGATGTCGATGCACAGTCGCGTTTCCGCTTGGGCGGCATGGTGGTGAAGGGCTCCTTCAACCGCCCGGTGGGCTCGCTGGAGGCGCGCTTCGAGGTGACCGACGGCGATGCACAGCTGGCGGTGACCACCTCGCGGATCCTGCCGGACATGTTCGCCGAAGGCACCGCGGTGGTCGCCAGTGGCCGCCTGCAGGACGGTGTCTTCGTCGCCGACGAAGTGCTGGCCAAGCACGATGAGAAGTACGTGCCGAAGGAAGTGGCCGACAAGATGGGCGATGCCCATCGCAAGCACGACGTGCCGGTGACGGCCCCCGAGGTGCGCTGAGTGCTGCCCGAACTGGGTCAGATCCTGCTGTTGTGTGCGTTGCTGGCCTCGCTGCTGCAGGCCGGCCTGCCGCTGGTCGGTGCGCATCGCAACAATGCGGCATGGATGGCAGTGGCGCGGCCTGCCGCCTTCGCGCAGCTGCTGCTGTTGGCCGGCGCCTTCGCGGTGCTGACCGCCGCGTTCGTGCAGCAGGATTTCTCGGTGCGCTACGTGGCCGAGAACTCCAATTCGCTGCTGCCGCTGATCTATCGCTATTCGGCGGTGTGGGGCGCGCATGAGGGCTCGCTGCTGATGTGGGCGCTGGTGCTGGCATTGTGGACCGGCGCGGTGGCGCTGTTCTCGCGGCACCTGCCGGCACCGGTGCAGGCGCGCGTGCTGGCAGTGATGGGCGTGGTCAGCGCCGGCTTTCTCGCCTTCCTGATCTTCACCTCCAATCCGTTCCTGCGCCTGAACCCGGCGCCGCTGGAAGGCCGCGACCTCAACCCGCTGCTGCAGGACCCGGGGCTGATCATCCATCCGCCGATGCTGTACCTGGGCTACGTAGGCTTCGCGGTGCCCTTCGCCTTCGCGGTTGCCGCGCTGCTGGAAGGTCGCGTGGATGCGCGCTGGCTGCGCTGGACGCGGCCGTGGACCAACGTCGCCTGGGGCTTTTTGACCCTGGGCATCGCACTGGGCAGCTGGTGGGCCTACTACGAGCTGGGTTGGGGCGGCTGGTGGTTCTGGGACCCGGTGGAAAATGCCAGCTTCATGCCGTGGCTGGTCGGTGCGGCATTGATCCATTCGCAGGCCGTCACTGAAAAGCGCGGCACCTTCGGCAGCTGGACCCTGCTGCTGGCGATCGCCGCGTTCGCGCTGTCGCTGCTGGGCACCTTCCTGGTGCGCTCGGGCGTGCTGACCAGCGTGCATTCGTTCGCTGCCGATCCTTCGCGCGGCCTGTTCATCCTGGTGTTCCTGTCGGTGCTGGTCGGCGGCAGCCTGCTGCTGTATGCGCTGCGCGCCAGCCAGCTGAGCGTGGATGCCGATGATCCACGCCGTGGCTTCACCGCCACCTCGCGCGAGACCCTGCTGCTGGCCAACAACCTGCTGCTGGCCACCGCCTGCGCGATGGTACTGCTCGGCACGCTGTACCCGCTGCTGGCCGATGCGCTGTCGCTGGGCAAGATCTCGGTCGGCCCGCCCTACTTCGGCAGCCTGTTCCTGCTGCTGATGGCGCCGATGATCCTGTTGCTGCCGTTCGGCCCGCTGGTGAAATGGCAGCGTGACCAGCCCTCGCGCGCCTTCGCGTTGCTGGCACCCTGGCTGGGCCTGTCGCTGCTGCTGGGCGCGCTGGCCTGGTGGCAGGCACCGCAGAATGGCTGGAAGGCCGGCATCGGCGTCGCCGCTGCGGCCTGGGTCGCACTCGGCACCGGGCGCTTCGTCTGGCAGCGCCTACGTGGCAATGGCCGCTTCACCGCCGAAATGCTCGGCATGAACGTCGCCCACGCCGGCATCGCCGTGTTCCTGGCCGGTGCGCTGCTGGTGGAAGCGCTGAACGTGCAACGCGAAGTGGCGCTGGCGCCTGGCCAGCAGCTGGTGATCGGTCGCCACGAAGTGCGCTTCGAGGGCGTGGACCATCGCGAAGGCCCCAACTTCATCGCCGACCGCGGCCACCTGCGCGTGTTCCTCGACGGCCGCGAGCTGGCCCTGCTGCATCCGGAGAAGCGCCAGTACGCCAGCGGCGGCCAGGTGATGACCGAGGCCGGCATCGATGCACGCTTCGACGGCGATGTCTACGTGGCATTGGGCGAGCCGCTGGGCAACAATGCATGGGCGGTACGGGTGCACATCAAGCCGTTCGTGCGCTGGATCTGGCTGGGCGCGCTGCTGATGGCCCTGGGCGGATTCATCACCGCCGCCGACCGCCGTTTCCGTCGTCCGTAGGAGTTCCCATGTCCGAGTCCCCCGCCCCGCGCCCCTCCCGCCCGCTGCCGCCGGTAGCCATCGTGATCGGCGTGCTGTTCTTCTTCGGCCTGCTCGGGCTGATGATCTACGGGGTGATGAAATCGGGCGACCCGCAGCGCGACGTGCTGCCGTCGGCACTGATCGACAAGCCGGCGCCGGCCTTCGCGCTGCCGGTATTGCATGACCCGGAAATGATCGTACACAGCGACGACCTGCGCGGTGCGCCCTATCTGCTGAACGTCTGGGGCAGCTGGTGCGCGGCCTGCCGCGAAGAACATCCGGTGCTGACCCGCTTTGCCGAGAGCAAGCGCGTGCGCGTGATCGGCTACAACTGGAAGGATGATCCGAAGGACGCGCTGCACTGGCTGGAACAGCTGGGCAACCCGTTCATGGTGGTGCTCAGTGACGTCGAGGGCCGCACCGCGATCGACTGGGGCGTGACCGCCGCACCGGAGACGTTCCTGGTCGATGGCAGTGGCATCGTGCGCTGGAAGTACAGTGGCGCGATGACCCAGCGCGTGGTCGACGAGAAGCTGATCCCGGCACTGCAGAAGATCGAGAAGGCCCAGGGCAGTGCCGGCAACACCCTGCATACGGCGCCCTGAGCCGATGCGCTGGCTGCTGGCGCTGCTGCTCCTGATGGTGCCGCTGTCCGCGCTGGCCCAGCAGCCGCTGCACGATCCGCAGCCGCTGCAGTTCCGCGATGATGCCGAGGAACGCCGCTTCCATGACCTGGCCGCGCAGCTGCGCTGCGTGCAGTGCCAGAACCAGTCGCTGGCCGATTCCAATGCGCAGATCGCGCAGGACCTGCGCCGCGAGGTGCTGCAGCTGATGCAGCAGGGCCACGACGACGCACAGATCAAGCAGTTCCTGGTCGCCCGCTACGGTGAGTTCGTGCTCTATCAACCACCGTTGCAGCCGGGCACCTGGCTGCTGTGGGGCGGTCCCCTGCTGATGCTCGGCGCCGGTGCACTGGTGGTGCTGGGCATCGTCCGCCGACGTGGACGCACCGTCGGCGCGGCACCGGCCGGCAAGGCCGATGAAGGAGACGAATGGTGAACCATTGGCTGCCGGTGCTGGCCGGCCTGGTTGCTGCGCTGATGGCAGCACTGGTGCTGTGGCCGTTGCGCCACCAAGGTCGTCGCGGTTTCGTGGTCGGCGTGTTCGCACTGGGCGTGGCCGGTGCCTGCCTGTACCTGCTGGTCGGTGATCCGCGTGCAGCACAGGTGCAGCCGACGCCGTCGATAGCCACCCTGCGCGATGGCGTGCAGGCCCTGCAGGATGCACTGAAGCGCGACCCTCAGCGTGCCGATGGCTGGGCATTGCTCGGGCGTTCGCAGGCCGAACTGGGCAATGCCTCAGCTGCGGCAGACGCCTTCGCGAAGGCCGCCGAACTGGCACCGGATGATCCGGGCGTGCTGGTGGAAGCCGCGCAGGCGCGCGCGCAGGCTGATGCCGGCAAGCAGTTCGACGACACCGCGATGGCCTGGTTGCAGCAGGCACGTACACAGGCCCCCGACGCCGAGCGCGCCAGCTGGCTGCTGGGCATTGCCCTGCGGCAGCGCGGAAAGAACGCCGAGGCTGCGGACGTGTGGAGCGGCCTGCTGCCGCGACTGGAACCGGGTGCCGCGCGTGCGCTGCAGGCGCAGATCGCGATTGCCCGCGAGGCCGCTGGCCAGGCGCCCGATGCTGGCGCTGCGGCGCCAGCGGCGCTGCTGCAGGTGCGCGTGCAGCTGCCGGCACTGAAGAACGCCGACTGGCCCGCCAGCACCCAGGTGTTCGTACTGGCGCGCGCCGTGGATGGACCGCCGATGCCGGTGGCCGCTCGCAAGCTGCCGCTGGCCGGCTTCCCGGCCACGATTGCGCTGGGCGACGGTGACAGCCCGATGCCAACCGCACCGCTGTCGGCCCATCGCGAAGTGGAAGTGCTGGCACGCATCTCGCGCAGCGGCAGCGCCAACCGCAGCGAGGATGACCTGCAGAGCGTTCCGGTGAAGGTAAGCCTGCCGCATGAAGGCGTGGTGGAACTGCGGTTTCCCTGACCTGTAGAGCCGAGCCCATGCTCGGCTGCGATTGGGTTGCCGGCGCCCGCCAGCCGAACATCGGCTCGGCTCTACAGTAGATCCACGCCATGCGTGGATACGGGCACCGATGGAAGCCAGCGTGTCGCCAGCTCCACATGCGGCCCCGCTAGAATGCCCGCATGACTGAATTCATCCCGCCCGGCACCCGCTTCCACGCTCTGCCCTCGCCCTTCCCGTTCAAGCGCGGTGGCGCCCTGCATGGCGCACGGGTGGCCTACGAGACCTGGGGAACGCTGGCCGCCGATGCCAGCAATGCGATCCTGATCGTGACCGGCCTGTCGCCGGATGCGCATGCGGCGGCCAACGAGGCCAACCCGGCACCGGGCTGGTGGGAAGCGATGGTTGGCCCCGGCAAGCCGATCGATACCAACCGCTGGTTCGTGGTGTGCGTGAATTCGCTGGGCAGCTGCAAGGGCTCGACCGGCCCCGCTTCGCTCAACCCGGCCACGGGCGAACCGTATCGCCTGGGCTTCCCCGAGCTGTCGGTCGAAGACGGCGCCCGCGCCGCCGTCGACGTCGTGCGTGCACTGGGCATCGAGCGACTGGCCTGCGTGGTCGGCAACTCGATGGGCGGCATGACGGCCCTTGCCATCCTGATGCTGCATCCGGGCATCGCGCGCAGCCACGTCAACATTTCCGGCAGCGCGCAGGCGTTGCCGTTCTCGATCGCCATCCGCTCGCTTCAGCGCGAGGCGATCCGCCTTGACCCGCGCTGGAATGGCGGCCACTACGACGATGCCGAGTACCCCGAGTCCGGCATGCGCATGGCGCGCAAGCTGGGCGTGATCACCTACCGCTCCGCACTGGAGTGGGATGGCCGCTTCGGCCGCGTACGGCTGGATTCGGACCAGACCGACGACGATCCGTTCGGCCTGGAATTCCAGGTGGAAAGCTATCTGGAAGGCCACGCACGGCGCTTCGTGCGTTTCTTCGATCCGAACTGCTACCTGTACCTGAGCCGCTCGATGGACTGGTTCGACCTGGCCGAGTATGCCGACGGCGACGTGCTGGCCGGGCTCGCGAAGATCCGGGTGGGGAAGGCGCTGGCGATCGGCGCCAACACCGACATCCTGTTCCCCGTGCAGCAGCAGCAACAGATTGCCGATGGCCTGCGCGCCGGCGGTGCCGATGCGCACTTCATCGGCCTGGAATCGCCGCAGGGCCACGACGCCTTCCTCGTCGATTTCGAGCGTTTCGGCCCGGCCGTGCGCGGCTTCCTCGACGCGCTGTAAGTGGCGTGGCGGCGTAATCTCGCGCTGGCTGCTTTCGGCGCGTTGGCTGCATTGATGATCAGCGGCGTGCTGCCGCTGTGGCTGGGTGGGTGGTGCCTGCTGGCCAGCGCGGTGTCGTTCGGCCTCTATGGCCATGACAAGCGCGCGGCGCAGCGAAAGCAGTGGCGGATTCCCGAACGCACGCTGCAGCTGCTGGCGTTCGCCGGCGGCTGGCCCGGCGCGCTGCTGGGCCAGGCGATGTTCCGCCACAAGCATCGCAAGGCCGCGTTCCAATGGGTGTTCTGGCTGTGCGTGCTGGCCAACGTGGCCTCGATCGCGGTACTGCTGCGCGAGTTCTCGCGGTAACCGTTCGAATGGGTAGTGCCGGCCGCTGGCCGGCAACGTCATGATGTTCGACGCGGATGCGTGGTTGCCGGCCAGCGGCCGGCACTACCGGGGTGTTTTCACGCTTCGCGCTCCAACACCCCATCACGCAACCGGTACTGCGCATCGACCACGCCTTCGGGCAGGTCGTCGTGGGTGATCATCAACAGGCTGCGCCCGTCCAGCAACCCGGATAGATCCTGCAGCAGCGCACGTGCGGTATCCACGTCCAACCCTTCGGTTGGTTCGTCCAGCAGCAGGATCGGCGCGTTGCGCAGCAGTGCCCGCGCCAGCGCCAGCCGTCGCGCCTGGCCGGCCGACATCGTCGCGCCGTTCTCGCCCACCCAGGCCTGCAGGCCACCGTTGCGCTCGGCCCAGTCGCCCAGGCGCACGCGACGGAGGACCGCCCACAAGGCGGCGTCGCTGGCATCGGGATCGCCCAACCGCAGGTTTTCTGCCACGCTGCCGGCAAACACCGGTGCGTTCTGTGGCAGCCACGCCAGTTGCTGGTGCCACTCAGCCTGGGCGACGTCGCGCAGATCGCGGCCACCATAGGTGATTCGCCCCTGCTGCGGATCCCACAGCCGCAGCAGCAGGCTGGACAGCGTGGTCTTGCCACTGCCGCTGTCGCCGCGGATGGCAATGCGTTCGCCTGGCGCCAGGGTCAGCTGGAGGCCGGTCAGCACCGGCCGCGCCGCGCCCGGCCACTGGAAATGCACATTGTCCCAATGCACGCGCGCGGCTTGCGGCACCGGCTGTGGCACCTGCGGATCGTCCACCGTCGGCGGTTGCTCGATGATCGCCTGCAGGCGATCGGCGGCAATGCGCCCGGACTGCAGCGACTGCCAGGCCAGGCCCATGCCGGCCCACAGTTCGATCAACGCCACGGTCAGGAACACGAGGCCCGCCGCCATCTCCGGCGCAATGCGCTGCTGTTCGGCGGCGGACAGGGCCAGCGCCAGCATCGCCACCAGGCCCAGCCCCGCCACCAGGCCGTGCAGGGTCGAGGCCGCGATCAGGCGCCAACGGCGGCGGCGGTCGCGCGAGGCCAGCTGCTTGGCTGCCACGCGCACCTTCAGCTGCCACGCGGCATCGGCATGCAGCGCGGCCAGATCTCCCGCCCCTTCCAACCCTTCAAAGGCCGCGGTGCGCAATGCGGCGCGATGCGCGGCGCGGTCCGCTTCTTCCTCATCGTGGCCCCGCACGCCCAGCCACGGCACGCCCAAGGCGATCAGCAGCGCCAGTACCGCCAGCAGGACTGACGCCGACGGCAGGATCAGCGCAGCCGATGCAACCGCCACCACCGACAGCGCACCCAGCGCCACCAGCGGCCCGATCGCCCGTACCAGCAGGCCATCCACTTCGCCGATGTCGCCCAGCAGGCGCGCCAGCAGCTCCCCGGTGCGCGTAGCCCCCAGCCGTGCCGGCGCCAGTGGCAGCGCGCGGCGGAAGAACCAGACGCGCAGATCGCGGGCGATGCGCAGGGTGGCATCGTGGCCCACCAGCTTTTCGAAGTAGCGCGACACGATGCGCGCCAGGGTCAAGCCACGGATACCCGCAGACGGCGAGAAGAAATTGAATCCCTGCCCCAGGCCTGCGGCACCGGCCAGCGCGGCCGCGGTGAGGAAACCACCGGACAGGCCCAGCAATGCAGTGCCGGCCAGCATCGTGGTCCACAACAACAGGATCGTCAGCAACAGGCGCGGACGATGGCGCAGGAACACCGCGCGCAGCGAATCGGGCGAACGGCTCATGCGCGCACCGCCTGTGCCGGTTCCACCAGGCGGCCTTCCGGCAACAGCAGGCAACGATCGGCCCAGGCGATCACCGCCGGGCTGTGGGTGGCGACCACCACGCTGCGGCCACGTGCATATGCCGCCAGGCTGCGCAGCAATGCCGCTTCGGTATCGGCATCCAGGAACGCGGTGGGTTCGTCCAGCAGCAGCACCTGCGGATCACGCAGCAGGAGACGGGCCAGGCCGATGCGACGCGCCTCACCACCGGACAGGCCGAAGCCACGTTCGCCGATCACCGTATCCAGCCCCTGCGGCAGGCGCTGCGCAAACTGCAATACCTGCGAAGCCTCGGCCACCGCGCGCAGGCGCGCATCGCTGGCGCCGGGATCGGCCAGGCGCAGGTTGTCGGCGATGCTGCCGTGGAACAGGTACGGACGCTGGCTGGCATAGGCCACCTGCACGCCGGGACGCACCTGCAGCTTGCCGGCACGCGGTGGCAGCCAACCGGCCAGAGCCTCCAGCAACGTACTCTTGCCTGCACCGCTGGGACCGACCAGGGCCAGGCGCTGGCCCGGTTCCAGCAGCACGTCCAGATCCTGCAGCACATCGTGCGGCGCGCCCAGCGGACGCAGCACCAGCCCCTGTGCCCGCAGCGGCGGCAGCGCGGCCTCGGCCGGTTCCACCGCCAGCGGCGCAGCTTCGTTCTCGATCAGGCCCTGCTCATCGGGCAGCGACTGCAGCAGGCGCTCCACCTCGGCAGCGGCAGCCAGGGCATTGGCACGGTCGTGGTAGTGCGCGGCCAGCCGTCGCAGCGGCGCATAGAATTCCGGCGCCAGCAGCAGGCAGAACAGGCCCGCCCCCAGCGTCGGTACCGCTGCATGCAGCGACATCATGCCCAGATAGCTCAGCCCGAGGTACAGGGCGACCATCGCCACGCTGACCGAGGCGAAGAACTCCAGCACCGTGGACGACAGGAAAGCGATGCGCAGAACCTTCAGGGTGCGCACGCGCACGCCTTCGGCAGCTGCCTCGATCCCCTCCAGCTCAGCCTCGCCGCGGCCATACAGGCGCAGCAGGCCCAGGCCCTTGATGCGATCGGCGAAATGGCCGCTCATCCGCGCCAGCTCACCCAGCTGCGCGCGGCCGGCCGCTTCGGCCCCCCAGCCCACCAGCATCATGAAGAACGGTACCAACGGTGCAGTGAACAGCAGGATCAGCGCCACCACCCAGTCGACCCAGGCTACGGCGGCCAGGATCAGCAGCGGCACCACCACCACTTCGGTGCGTACCGGCAGGAAACCGCTGTAATAGCTCTCGATCGCATCAGCGTGATGCAGCATCAGTTCGCCCAGTTCGCCGGTGCGGCGCTGGCGCAGCCACAGCGGCCCATGGCCAAGCAGGCGTCCGAACACGCGTTCACGCAGGGCCAACCGCGCGGCATCGGCCACATCACCGGCGGCGGCCTGGGTGGCGCTGCCCAGCAGCGTGCGCGCCACCAGGATCGCCGCCAGACCGCCCAGCACCGGCAACCCCGAGGCCAGCGGCGCGCGCTCCACCAGCACCTGCTGCACCAGCCAGGCGATGGCGGCCGCCTGGCCGATCAACAGGGCACCGGACAGGCTGATGCACAGTGCCGCCAGCCGCTGGCGGCCTCGAGCAGGCCGCGCCAGATCGGCCAGCCACGCGCTGCGGGCGCGCCGCTGGCGGGTCGTTTCGGCGTCCTGGGACAGGGCGACGGAGGAGGTTTCGGCAGCGCTCAAGGGGTCTTCACGGGCAACGGGGGAGACACGGCATTGTAGGCGCAGGCAATGGCCGGCCTCTGCGGCCAGCAGTCGCAGTCTTCATCAGGTTGGCATACGATCAACCGGGGCACCTGTTCATACATTGATCTGGATCAAGGCTGTTTGAAGTAGTCGGTCACATCATTCACGTCGTAGACCACCCTTCCCGCCACCTGCAACGGCACTATCCAACGAGGTAGCCAGGCCATGATTGATCAGACAGTCGTAGAACTGTCGCGGCTGCAATTCGCGCTGACCGCGATGTACCACTTCCTATTCGTACCGCTCACCCTCGGCCTGTCCTTCATGGTGGCCATCATGGAGAGCGTGTACGTGATGACCGGCAAGGAGATCTGGCGCAGGATGACCCTGTTCTGGGGCGTCCTGTTCGGCATCAACTTCGCCATGGGCGTCGCCACCGGCATCGTCATGGAGTTCCAGTTCGGCATGAACTGGTCCTACTACAGCCACTACGTCGGTGACATCTTCGGTGCGCCGCTGGCCATCGAAGGCCTGATGGCCTTCTTCCTGGAAGCCACCTTCGTCGGCCTGTTCTTCTTCGGCTGGAACCGCCTGACCAAGGTCAAGCACCTGATGGTGACCTGGCTGATGGCGCTGGGTACCAACCTGTCGGCGATCTGGATCCTGGTCGCCAACGGCTGGATGCAGAACCCGACCGGTGCGGTGTTCAACCCGGAAACCATGCGCATGGAAGTGGTCGACTTCATGGCGGTGGTGTTCAACCCGGTGGCGCAGGCCAAGTTCGTGCACACCGTCAGCGCCGGTTATGTGACCGGTGCGGTGTTCGTGATGGCGATCAGCGCCCTGTTCCTGCTGCGCAACAAGCACAAGGACCTGGCCCGTCGTTCGTTCGCGGTGGCCGCAGCGTTCGGCCTACTGTCCTCGCTGTCGGTGGTGGTGCTGGGTGACGAGAGCGGTTACGCCGCCAGTGAACACCAGAAGATGAAGCTGGCCGCGATCGAAGCGATGTGGGAGACCGAGCGTGCGCCGGCCGACTTCACCGCCTTCGGCATCCCGAACCAGGACACCCACCAGAACGACTACGCGGTGAAGATCCCGTACCTGATGGGCCTGATCGCCACCCGTTCGTTGAACCAGCCGATTCCGGGCATCCTGGAACTGGTCGAGCGCGCCGAACACCGCGTGCGCGGTGGCCAGCTCGCCTACGGCGCGCTGGAACGCCTGCGTGCGAACAAGAACGACGTGGAAGCGCGCGAGATGTTCGACCGCCACTGGCAGGACCTGGGCCACGGCCTGCTGCTCAAGCGCTATCGCGATGACATCCTCAACGCCACCCCGCAGGAAATCTCGCAGGCGGCGATGGACACGGTGCCGCGCGTGATGCCGCTGTTCTGGACCTTCCGCGTGATGGCCGGCCTGGGCTTCTACCTGATCGCCTTCTTCGCGCTGGCCTTCTACTACTCGTGCCGCAACAACTTCCAGGACAAGCGCTGGTTCCTCAAGCTGGCCCTGTGGACGCTGCCGGCACCGTGGATCGCGATCGAGTGCGGCTGGTTCGTCGCCGAATACGGCCGCCAGCCGTGGGCGGTCGATGGCGTGCTGCCGACCTTCTATGCGGCATCGGGCCTGGCCCTGCATGAAATCGTGCTGACCCTGGCCGGCTTCACCGCGATCTACACCGCGCTGATCGTGGTCGAGATCAAGCTGATGCTCAAGGCGATCCGCAAGGGGCCGGACGAACTGCTGCCGTCGCTGCAGTCGCCCCAGCCGCATGCTTCCCACAATGCCTCGGCGCCGGCCGCCGGCCAGGCCTGAGGCAGGAGAACCAAGATGGATTTCATTCTTCTGGACTACACCACGCTGCGCGTGATCTGGTGGCTGCTGCTCGGCATCCTGCTGATCGGCTTCGCCGTGATGGATGGTTTCGACCTGGGCGTGGGCACCCTGCTGCCCTTCGTCGCCCGCACTGATGCCGAGCGCCGCCGGGTGATCAACACCATCGGCCCGGTCTGGGAAGGCAACCAGGTGTGGCTGATCCTGGGTGGCGGCGCGATCTTCGCCGCCTGGCCGCCGCTGTATGCGGTCAGCTTCTCCGGGTTCTACCTGGCGATGTTCGTGATCCTGTTCGCCCTGATCCTGCGTCCGGTCGGCTTCAAGTTCCGCAGCAAGATGCCCAGCGAACGCTGGCGCAACACCTGGGACTGGGCGCTGTTCATTGGTGGCTTCATTCCCGCACTGATCATGGGCGTGGCCGTGGGCAACGTGCTGTTGGGCGTTCCGTTCCATTTCGATGACAGCATGCGCATCTTCTACACCGGCTCGTTCTTCGGCCTGCTGATGCCCTTCGCGCTGCTGGCCGGCCTGCTCAGCGTCTCGATGCTGGTCGCCCACGGTGCGGCCATGCTGGTGATCAAGACCGACGGCCCGGTGGCCGAGCGTGCGGCCCGCTTCGGCAGCATCGCGGCAATCATCGCCTTCGTGCTGTTCGCAGTGGGTGGCGCCTGGGTGGCCTTCGGCCTGCCGGGTTACCAGATCACCTCGCAGGTGGTTACCGATGGCGCCACCAATCCGCTGCTGAAGACCGCCGAACTCGGCGCCGCCGGTGGCTGGATGCGCAACTACAGCGCGATGCCGGCCACGATCCTGGCCCCGCTGCTCGGCCTGGCGGGTCTGCTGGCCAGTGCGGTGCTGCTGCGTGCCCGTCGTGGTGGCCTGGCCTTCATCGCCTCCGGTGCGGCCATCGCCGGCATCATCCTGACCGTCGGCTTCGCCATCTTCCCGTTCCTGCTGCCGTCCTCGAGCCAGCCCACCTCCAGCCTGACCGTGTGGGATGCCTCGTCCAGCCACCTGACCCTGTGGATCATGCTGCTGGCCACGGCGGTGTTCCTGCCGATCATCCTCGCCTACACCACCTGGGTGTACCGCGTGCTGAAGGGCAAGACCACCACCGAAGAGATGGGCAACAACCCGAACGCGTATTGATTGCTTGCACGAGTGCCGACCAACGGTCGGCACCTACCCGGAATGAAGGAGACTGATCATGTGGTATTTCGCCTGGATTCTCGGTGCCGGCCTTGCTTCGACGGTGGCCATCCTCAACGGCATGTGGTTCGAAGCCCGCGAGCAGAACCGCGTCGAGAAGGAAAATCGTCACTGAGCCGTAAAAAAACCTTGCCGCCCTGGCCTTCACACGGTATCTTAGGCGGCTCCTTCGGGGTGTAGCTCAGTCTGGTAGAGCGCTACGTTCGGGACGTAGAGGTCGCAGGTTCGAATCCTGTCTCCCCGACCACTCACGTGGTCGCATTGAAGCCTGGTGAAGTCATCCAGGCTTTTTTGTTCCCTGAGGTGGCACTGCTTCGGCAGTGTGAAGAAAACAGCATTCACCCCTTGCCGCCATCGGGGTGAATCGCTAGAATAGGCGGCTCCCTTCGGGGTGTAGCTCAGTCTGGTAGAGCGCTACGTTCGGGACGTAGAGGTCGCAGGTTCGAATCCTGTCTCCCCGACCACTTCGGTGGTCACCAAGAAGCCTGGAAGACATCACTGTCCTCCGGGTTTTTTTGTACCCGGCGCCAGGCCGCCCGCATGACGGGACCTTGCCGGGGCGCACACGTACAATGGCCGCGCTGCCGGCCCACCTGCAGCCACCACTCCCCCACCTGCCGCTTCGGCGTAGACCGATGCCGGCGCTGCATGCCATTGCCGCGGCGTGCGACACCTGCAAGGACCACCGATGAGTTCCTCCACTTCCGATTCGCCGTCGCTGCTGCACGGGCGCGTGCTGGCTTTCGCCGCCATCCTGCTGGCAGCGATCAACCTGCGCACCGCAGTAACGTCGATCACGCCCCTGCTGGACGTGCTCGGCCAGCAGTTCGGCTTCGGTACCACCATGACCGGCGTACTGGGCATGCTGCCGACCGCCTCGTTCGCGCTGTTCGGCGTGGCCACGCCGGCACTGGCGCGGCGCCTGGGCCTGGAACGCACTACGCTGCTGGCAATGCTGATGGCGATGGCCGGCCTGCTGCTGCGCTCCAGCGCCGGCAACGTCGGCACGCTGCTGCTGGGCTCGGTAATCGCGCTGGCCGGCATGGGCATCGGCAACGTGGTGGTGCCGCCGCTGGTGAAGCGTTACTTCGCCAACAAGGTCGGCACCATGAGCACGCTCTACATCAGCGTGCTGCAGCTGGGCACGATGCTGCCGGCGCTACTGGCAGTACCGGTGGCCAACGCTGCAGGCTGGCGCGTGTCGCTGGGCATGTGGGCGCTGCTTGCACTGGCCGCCGCGCTGCCGTGGCTGGTGCTGGCCAGGCGCGCACCGAAACCGCTGGCCGATGCCGCCGATCCCACCGCGCAGCCGCACGGAAAGGTCTGGCGCACGTCGCTGGGCTGGAGCATGACGCTGATGTTCGGCATGACCTCGCTGATGACCTATTCGATGTTCACCTGGCTGCCGCGCATCGTGGTCGAGGCCGGTGGCACGCCTGCATTCGGTGGCGTGATGGTAGCGGTGTTCTCGGCACTGGGCCTGCTGCCGTCACTGGTCATTCCATCGATGGCGGTACGCATGCAGAACCCGTTCCCGCTGGTGCTGATCGGCTTCTTCTCGTTCGTGATCGCCTTCACCGGGCTGCTGCTGGCGCCGATGAAGGCTCCCCTGCTGTGGGCCTGCCTGCTCGGCGTCGGCCCGTCCACCTTCCCGCTGGCGCTGACCCTGATCAACCTGCGCACCCGCACCCCGGCCGGCTCGGCCGCGCTGTCGGGCTTCATGCAGGGCGTGGGCTACAGCTTCAGCTGCCTGGGCCCGTTCCTGGTCGGCTGGCTGCATACCGTCAGCAATGGCTGGATGCTCCCGTTCAGCTTCCTGTTCGGCTGCGCCACCCTGATGCTCTGCGCCTCGTGGGTCGCCTGCAAGCCCCGCAAGCTGGAAGACCTCTGGTAGCCCGGCCGGGGCCGCCAGACGGCCCCGCCTACCGCTCGTCAGACACCGGGGAAATTTTGACGCCGGACTGACAATTGCGGGCGGATAGTGCCCACGAATGCCCTTCCTTGCCGCGTGCCGGCACCGGGCATGGGGGCGGCGGCGCCGCCCAGGCCACCACTCGGTGCGCGGGGGACTCTCGTTTCAGACAAGACATTGCAGGTCGCTGTCCGGGTTGTATCCGTCTTCGCTGGGCGGGAATGCACGAAGGGAGTGACGCGGGCCACGGCCACGCCAAGCACTGGCATGTGATTTGCGTCACATTTTCACGGGTTGTCTGGTTAGGAAGCCAAGGGGGTCCCCAATGGTTGTCCACCGCCGGCTGGCGCTCTGCGTCGGCCTCGCATGCACCGCTCTGGCCTGGGCCAGCAGCGCGGCTCCGTCCGACCGCGACGCGGCCCTGGCCGAGATCGGCCGCTATCGCGACCAGGCCCGCTGGCTGGATGCGCTCGGCGCGATCGAGCGCGCCAACCAGCAGCAGCCCAACGACGATCTGCTGTTCAAGCTGCGCGTGCTGACCCTGGGCGACATCGGCAATGCCTGGCGCGCCTGGGAGCTGTACCAGCAGCGGCCGCAGCTGTTCGACGACGCCCAGAAGCAGCGCCTGGAAGGCGACTACCTGGCCAAACTCGTGGTCTGGAGCCTGGCCTACAGCAGCAGCGAGGACAGCCGCCTGGAAGAAGCCGAATCGACCCTGGCGCGCATGCAGCGCTACATCGGCGGCGAAGGCACCCCGCCCTCGCAGGCGCCACTGCGCATCCGCATGGACCGGCTGATCCTGCTCAACCGGCTGGGCCGCCATGCGCAGGTCCGCGAGGAAGCACGAGCCCTGCAGGCCGAAGGCCACACCCTGCCCGACTACGTGCTGCCTGCCGTGGGCGATTCGTTGATGGGCACCCTGCACCCGGAAGAAGCCATTCCCGTACTGCAGGCAGCCGTCGCTGGCGATCCGGCGCGCGACGCCTCACATTCGGAACTGGCCTACGCCTACCTGGAAAGCGAGCAGCAGGAAAAAGCGATCGACCTGCTGCAGGCATGGCGCGACAAGGAGCCGGCGTGGCGCTGGAGCAATGGCAAATCACCGTACGCGAACTGGTCACGCTACGAGGCCGATCTCAACCTGGCAATGGTGCGCGCTTACAGCGGCGACCTGGTCACCGCGCAGCACGAGCTGGAGTCGATGGTGGACATCGCACCCGGCAACGGAGGCCTGCAGAGTGCGCTGGGCAGCGTCTACATGATGCGCGGCTGGCCACGCAGGGCGCTGCAGCGGCAGCAGATGGCACACGTGCTGGACCCGCGTGACATCGAACCGCGACTGGGCATGGAAGAGGCCTACGTCGCCCTGCAGCGCGACGACCTGGCGCGGCCGCTGCACGATGACCTGGTCGCACGCTATCCCACCCAACCGGCTGTCGAACGCATGGACCAGGCCTGGCGTGCGCATCGCGGCTGGCAGCTGAAGGCATGGACCGACATCGGCCGCAGCTCCGGTGGCGGTGGCACCTCGCCACTGGGCAACAACGATCGCCACTATGGTGTGGAAGTGGAGACACCGATCCTTGATGACCGCTGGCGTTTGTTCGCCCTGGCCGACCGGCGCTCGACCGATTTCCAGGACCAGCGCATCGATCCCCTGTGGCTGGGTGCGGGCGTGCGCTACCGCTTCGGGCAGCTGGATGCGGAAGCGGCCGTCCTGCGCGCCAACGACCACATCGGCGATACCGGCCTGCGGGTCGGCATCGGCTGGCAGTTCAACGATTACTGGCACGCCGGCCTGGTGGCCGCGCGCAATGATCCAGATGCCTCGATGCAGGCACGCGCGGCCGGCATCACCGCCGACAGCGTGAGCGCACAGGTGGACTACCGGCGCAGCGAGCTCACCCATTGGATGCTCGGTGCCAGCCGCTTCCGCTACGACGACGGCAACCATCGCGAACTGTTCAGCACCAGCATTGAACAGCGCCTGTTGACCCGCCCGCGCTGGCTGCTCGATGGCCTGGCCAGTGCCTATACCAGCCGCGGCAGCCGCGACGACGCGCCCTACTTCAATCCAAAGCGCGACCGCATGGTCGAGATCGGCCTGCGCATCGACCAGCAGCTGTGGCGTCACTACGAGCGCCACTTCCGGCACCGGCTGACCGTCTCGCTGGGCGACTACTGGCAGGACGGTTTCGGCAGTGCGCTGGTGCCGACGGTGTCCTACATGCACGAGTGGCAGCTGGGCCCGGGCCGCGTGCTCGAATACGGCGTGCGCTGGTCGCGGCCGGTCTACGACGGCCACCGCGAGCGTCATATCGGCTTCGAAGCCGCACTGCGCTGGGGAGACTGACATGGCCTGCTTCCTGCGACTGATCGTGCTCCTGCTGCTGGCCGCCATGCCGCCGGCGTTCGCGCAGCAGGCCGCGCATCTCGATGCGATCGACAATGGCCTGCTGATCCTCAGCTACCACGACATCCGCGACCAGGTCGCGGCCAAGGGCGATGCCGATACCTATGCGGTGAGCACGCAGAACTTCGCCGCACACCTGGACTGGCTCGGCGCGCATGGCTACCACCCGGTCTCGCTGTCGCAGGTGATCGATGCCTCGCAGGGGCGGGCCACGCTGCCGCCCAAGCCTGTGCTGCTGACCTTCGATGACGGCCTGCGCAGCGTCTACGACAAGGCCTTCCCATTGCTGCAGGCCTACCGCTACCCGGCACTGGTGGCGGTAATCACCGACTACGTGGACATGGCTCCGGGACGCACCATCGACTACGGGTACCGGCCGTTCGGCCGCGATGACTTCGTCACCTGGGCGCAGCTGAAGCAGATGCACGACAGCGGCCTGATCGAAGTGGCCAGCCACACCGATGACCTGCACCACGGCGTGCTCGCCAATCCACAGGGCAATTCCACGCCCGCCGTGGTCACCCGCATCTACAGCCCGGCCACGCACAGCTACGAGACTGAAGCGCAGTATGAGCAGCGCCTGCGCACCGACCTCGCGCGCAGCGTGCAGCGCATCGAGCAGCACCTGGGCGTGCGCCCGCGCGCCATCGTCTGGCCGTACGCGGCCTACAACCAGTTGAGCAACGACATCGCCGAACAGCTGGGCATGCCGGTGTCCTTCGATCTGGAGGGCCGCAGCACGCCGGTGGCCAGCGACCTGCATGGCCTGGCGCGCTTCCTGGTCAGCGACAACCCGACCGTGGAAGGCCTGGCCTACGAGCTGCGCCGCGATGTCGCGCTCGATGGCATCCGTGCCCTGCAGATCGACCTGGATGATGTCTACGACGCTGACCCGGCGCAGCAGGCACGCAACCTCGATGCGCTGGTCGAACGGGTCAAGCGCATCGCGCCGACGCACGTCTACCTGCAGGCGTTCGCCGATCCGGACGGCAACAACACGGCCGATGCGCTGTACTTCCCCAACCGTCACATGCCGATGCGGGCGGACCTGTTCAGCCGCGTCGCCTGGCAACTGAAATCCCGCGCCGGCGTGAAGGTCTACGCATGGCTGCCGGTGCTTGGCTTCGAGCTGCCCGACCCGGCGCAGCGCAAGGCGCTGGCGATCCGCAACGGCGATGCCGACGGCATGTACCGGCTCGACTTCACCAACCCGAAAGCCCGCCAGATCATGCTCGACATCTACGAGGATCTGGCGGTCAATTCCTACTTTGAAGGCCTGCTGTTCCATGACGACGGCTACCTGCGCGACACCGAGCTGCCGGCACTGGCAGCCGGCGGCGATGGCAGTGCGCGCACGCAGGCGCTGATCAGCTTCACCCTGGCGCTGCGCGACAGCGCGCAACGCTGGCGCCCGAAACTGGCCACCGTGCGCAACCTGTACGCTGAGCCGGTACTCCGCCCGCAGAGCGAGGCCTGGTTCGCGCAGCGCCTGGACCTGTTCAACAAGGCCTATGACCAGACCGCGCTGATGGCGATGCCGTGGATGGAAGGCAGCAAGCACCCCGAGCGCTGGCTGGACCAGCTGCTGGCCGCAGTACGCACACACGACCCGCAGCTGCAGCACACCCTGTTCGAGCTGCAGACCGTCGATTGGCGCAACGGGCAACCGATTCCCGCCGAGCGCCTGCGCGCACAGATCCGCCAGTTGCAGGCACAGGGCGTGCACCACTTCGCCTGGTACCCGGACGATTTCATCGCCGACCAGCCCTCCACCCGCGATGCCCGCGCGGCGATGTCCGCCGGCACCTTCCCGTACCCGGAGAAGTGACATGGACATGCATCCGCTGCTGCAGGTCCTGTTCCAGTTCGCTTTCTACTACCCGATGGTGATGGCGTTCTTCTGGATGTCCGGCGGCCTCTACTACTACTACCGGCGCGAACGCCACTCGCGCCCGCGCAACGACCCTCCATTGATGGTCGATCCCCCCTTCGCGAGCCTGCTGGTGCCCTGCCACAACGAGGCAGAGAATCTGGATGACACACTCACTGCGGCGCTGGCCCAGCGTTACCCCGCCGACTACGAAGTGATCGCCATCGATGATGGCAGCAGCGATGACACCGGCGCGCGGCTGGATGTGCTGGCGGCAAGGCACCCGCGGCTGCGCGTATTGCACCTGGATCGTAACCTGGGCAAGGCCAATGCGCTGCGCATGGGCGCACTGGCCGCTCGCTCGGAGTACCTGGTGTGCATCGACGGCGATGCAATGCTGGAGGAACATGCGCTGCACTGGATGATCTGGCACCTGGTCAGCGGCAACCGGGTCGGTGCGGTCACCGGCAACCCGCGCATCCGCAACCGCTCCACCCTGCTCGGACGCCTGCAGGTGGCCGAGTTTTCCTCGATCATCGGCATGATCAAGCGCGCGCAGCGCGTATACGGGCGCATCTTCACCCTCTCCGGGGTGATCGCCGGCTTCCGCCGTACCGCCCTGCATCAGGTCGGCTGGTGGTCGGATGACATGGTGACCGAGGACATCGACATCAGCTGGCGCCTGCAGCGCACGCACTGGGACATCCGCTACGAACCCAATGCGCTGTGCTTCATCCTGATGCCGGAGACCCTCAAGGGCCTGTGGCGGCAGCGCCTGCGCTGGGCCCAGGGCGGCGTGGAGGTAATGCTGCGCCACGCGCGCTCGCTGCTGCACTGGAAAGAGCGGCGCATGTGGGGCGTGCTTCTGGAGTACGTGCTGAGCGTGATCTGGGCCTACACCATGTTGTTCATCGTGCTGCTGTGGGCACTGGGCAAGTTCGTCGAGCTGCCGCCGCAGCTGCATATCGCCAGCCTGCTGCCGCAGTGGCATGGCGTGATCCTGGCGCTGGTCTGCCTGCTGCAGTTCGCCAGCAGCCTGATCATCGACCGGCGTTACGAAACACAGATTGGACGCAACTATTTCTGGGTCATCTGGTACCCGATGGCGTACTGGCTGATCAGCCTTTCCACCACCCTGGTGGCGTTGCCGAAGACACTGCTGCGCCGTCGCAGCAAGCGCGCCACCTGGACCAGCCCTGACCGGGGGATCCGATGAACGCGCAACGCCCGTCCAACCGCTTCGACTCACGGATGATCCGCAAGCCACACCGCCAGCCGCGCTTCCAGCGCACCGCCTGGGGATTCGTCACGCTGGCGTTCTGGGGCTTCTACTTCTACCTGTGGGCGCCCCTGGTGACCCTGTTCTCGTGGTTGGTTGGCGGCCAGCTGGCCTGGCAGCAGCTGTACGAACGGCAAAGCCAGTTCGATCCCTACGTGCTGGTGGCATTGCCGCTGATGCTGCTGGGCGCCAGCGTGCTGCTGATCGGCTGGGCCGAGTACAACCGCGCCCGCTTCCGTGGCCGCGAACGCCGCCTGCCGCGGCCACTGGCCAGCCTCAACGAAGTGGCCGCCGATCTGGGTGCCAGCACGGGGCTGGCCGAACGCCTGATGGGCTGCAAGGCCGCCACGTTGCACATGGATGATCACGCACGCCCGGTCGGCATCCGCCGCGAGGTGGTGTAGCCCGACAACCCGGTGGGGTGCCGACCCTGGTCGGCGCTTGTGCCTGGTGGGTGCCGATCATGGTCGGCACCGGGGTCTGCCGCGAAGAGCATCCACGCATGGCGTGGATCTACTTGCGCGTCTGCCCTTCGCCACGCACCACGAAACGTTCGACGGTGAGCGCTTCCAGACCCATCGGGCCATAGGCATGCAGGCGCGTGGTGGAAATGCCGATTTCGCTGCCCAGGCCCAGCTGGCCACCATCGGAGAAGCGCGATGAGGCATTGACCATCACCACCGCCGAGCGCAGCGCAGTGACGAAGCGCTCGGCATGGTCGGCGTCTGCGGTCGCGATCACTTCGGTGTGGTCGGAGGTATAGCGGCGGATGTGCGCGATGGCCGCATCGAGGTCGTCCACCACGCGCACGGCCAGCACAAGGTCGAGGAACTCGGCGGCGTAGTCCTCCTCGGTCGCCACCGTGCTGCCCGGCAGCAGCGGCTGCGCCTGCGCATCGGCGCGCAGCTGAACGCCACGCTGGCCAAGCGCCTGCGCCACGCGCGGCAGGAAGGAATCGGCTACGTCACGGTGTACCAGCAGTGTCTCCAGAGAATTGCAGGCGGCTGGCCGGCTGCACTTGCCATCCACCAGCAGGTCGATGGCCTTGCCCAGGTCGGCGCTGGCATCCACGAACAGATGACAGACACCCTTGTAGTGCTTGATCACCGGTACCCGCGCATGCTCGGCAACGAAACGGATCAGGCCTTCGCCACCGCGCGGAATCGCCAGGTCGATCAGCTCATGCAGCTGCAGCAGTTGCAGCATCGCCTCGCGGCGCAGGTCGGTCAGCACGGTCACGGCGGCCGGCGGCACGCCATTGGCCTTCAATGCACCGGCGAGTGCCTGCGCGATCGCTGTGTTGGAGTGAATTGCCTCGGAACCACCGCGCAGGATCACGCCGTTACCCGCCTTCAGGCACAGCGCCGCGGCTTCGGCGGTCACGTTCGGGCGCGCCTCGTAGATCATCGCGATCACGCCCAGCGGCACGCGTACCTTCTGCACGCGGATGCCATTCGGGCGCACGTCATCGCGGGTGACCTCGCCGACAGGATCTGGCAATCCGGCCACTTCGCGCACGGCTTCGGCCATCGCGAACAGGCGCGGCGGGTCCAGTGCCAGACGATCGAGCATGGCGCTGCCCACGCCCTTCTCGCGCGCGGCGGCGAGGTCACGTGCATTGCCGGCCAGGATCAACCCTGCATTCACTTCCAGCGCCTGCGCCATCGCCAGCAGCAGCGTGCGTCGTGCCGCGCCGTCGAGGCCGGCAACGATCTGCGCCGCATCACGGCAGGCACGCGCCTGCGCTTCGATCTCGCTCATCGGTGTGTCCTTCAATCCGGTCATGGCAGCACCAGGTCGTCGCGATGGACGACGCTGCCGCCGTAGTTGTAGCCGAGCACGGCCTGGATGTCGCGCGAATGGTGGCCGGCAATCCGGCGTACGTCGTCGGCAGCATACTGGCTGACGCCACGGGCCACGCAGACTCGGCCCTGCGGCGCGTTCCAGCACACCTGTACCATATCGCCGCGGCGGAACACGCCCTCTGCACCGGTGATGCCACCGGGCAGCAGCGAGGCGCCCTTCTCGCGCATCGCCTGTGCCGCACCGGCATCGATGACGATCACACCCTCGGCCAGCGGTGCATGCCGCAGCCAGTGCTTGCGGGCGGCCTCGCGGCTGCGTGCGGCATGGATGCGGGTGCCGAACAGGCGGTCCTGCGCCAGCGCGCGCACCACGTCACCGCTGCGGCCATTGAACAGATAGGTTTCGATGCCCAGGCGTCCGGCCTTCGCCGCCGCCTCCAGCTTGGTGCGCATGCCGCCGGTACCGGCGCGCGAGCCGGCGCCGCCCGCCATCGCCAGCACCTCGTCACCCAGTTCCGGCACGTCGTGCAACGGCCGCGCATCGGCCACGGTGCGCGGGTCGGCGCTGTACAGGCCATCGATGTCGGTGGCGATGAACAGCGCATCGGCGTCGACCAGCGCCGCCACGGTGGCAGCCAGGTTGTCGTTGTCGCCGAGCTTGAGCTCATCCACCGACACGGTGTCGTTCTCGTTGACCACCGGCAACGCGCCCAGGCGCAATAGTTCACTCAACGTGGCGCGTGCATTGAGGTAGCGGCGGCGGTTGCGCAGGTCGTCATGGGTCAGCAGCACCTGCGCCACCGGGCGCTCGAAGAAGCGCTGCCAGAGCCCGATCAGCTGGGCCTGGCCAAGCGCCGCCAGGGCCTGCCGCGCCGCCATCGCTGCGCCCGGTTCATCGGCGCGCGGCAGGATCGCGCGCCCGGCAGCGACCGCGCCGGAGGAGACGATCACCACCTCGCGCCCGCCCAGGAGATTGGCCGAGACGAACTGGGCCAGGCCCAGCGCGTGGCGTGGCGACAGGCCGCCGCCATCGGCTGCCAGCAGGCTGCTGCCGACCTTGAGCACCGCACGCCGCCACGGCGGCAGCACCTGTTCGGGGAACGGCGAGGCGACATGGGCAGCGTGCTGGATCATCGGTCAGGCTCTCAGCGGGTGTTCCATTCGTGCACGGTCAGGTCGGAGGCCTGCATCGTCACCAGTGGATCGGTGGCGACGATGGCCCGCGCCTGCGCCAGGCTGTCCACGTTGCACAGCACGTAGGCGCCACCGCTGCCATCGGCGAAGCCACCGGTCAGCTGCAGCTTGCCCTGCGCCTGCAACGCATCGAGGAAATCGCGGTGCGGCTGCACCGCTGCATCGTTGAAGTCCGGCCGGCGCATCGCCAGGACCAGGTAGACAGTGCCCGCCATCAGGACAGCGCCTGCCAGCGCGCGCGCAGTTCGTCCAGGCGCAGGTCAGCGGCCGCGCCCGGCGATACACGCGCGGCCAGGCTGCCTTCCGGCGTGCGTCCCTGCCCTGCACTGTCGGCACCGGCCGCAGCGGCCTTGTAGGCCTCGCGGAACGGTACGCCAGCCACGGCCGCCTCCACGGCGACGTCGGTGGCATACATGCCCGAATCAATCGCCGCGCGCAGCCTGTCCTCACGCCATTCCAGATTGGCCAGCAGCGCCGGCAGCAGTTCCAGCGCGGCCAGGCCACGGCCGAAGCCGTGGAAGATGGCACCCTTGGACGACTGCAGGTCGCGATGGTAGCCAGACGGCAGCGACAGTAGCTGCTCGATCTCGGTGCGCGCAGCGGCGACGCTGGCGTGGGTGGCGCGCATCAGCTCGATCACATCCGGATTGCGCTTGTTGGGCATGATCGAACTGCCGGTGGTGTACTGCGCCGGCAGCGCGACGAAGCCGAATTCGGCGCTGGTGAACAGCGACAGGTCCCACGCAATGCGGCGCAGGTCCAGCGTGGCGCCACCGAGCGCTTCCAGTGCAGCCAGCTCGAACTTGCCACGCGACAGCTGCGCGTAGATCGGCGAGATCTGCATGCGCGCGAAGCCCAGCGCGGCGGTGGTGTGCTTGCGGTCCAGCGGCAGGTTCACGCCGTAGCCGGCAGCGGTGCCGAGCGGATTGGCATCGACCAGTGCATGGGTGTCACGGGCGCGGATGGCGTTGTCGATGAAGGCCTCGGCCCAGCCCGCCCACCACATTCCGGCCGAGGACACCACGGCACGCTGGATGTGGGTGTAGCCGGGAATCGGCAGATCCTTCTCAGCCTGCGCGCGGTCCAGCGCGACCTTGGCCACGTCGGCGCTGAGCTGGGCCACGCGCAGCAGCTTCTCCTTCAGCCACAGGCGCGTGGCGACCAGGATCTGGTCATTGCGGCTGCGGCCGGTGTGGATCTTGCGACCCGCATCACCAAGGCGTTCGGTCAGGCGCGCTTCGATCGCCGAGTGGCCATCCTCGTACTGCGTATCCAGCACGAAGCGGCCTTCGCGGAAGTCCTGCGCCAGGATCTCCAGTTCGCGCAGAAGTCCGGCAAGCTCATCGGCACTGAGGATGCCGATGTGCTGCAGGCCCTGCGCATGCGCGGCGCTGGCAGCGATGTCATGCAGGAAGAACTCGCGGTCGAGGATCACGTCGTCGCCGGCGAGGAAGGTCTGGATCTGGGCGTCGACGGCGACGCCGGGCTTCTGCCAAAGAAGGTCTGCCATGGGGGCTCCGGAATGCGTGTTCAGTGCGGGATCGACGTCAGTTCGTCGATGCCCAGCGCGAGGTTGAGGTTCTGCATGGCCTGGGTGGCCGCGCCCTTCAGCAGGTTGTCCAGCGTCGCCACCACGACCACGCGCTTGCCGCCCGGCGCGAGCGTGAAGCCACCGACCTGGGCACCGTGGCGGCCGGCGATGCGGCTGACCCACGGCGCTTCGTCCAGCACTTCGATCAAGGGTTCACCGGCATAGGCCTGCTGGAAGCGCTCGACGATCTGCTCACGGGTCTGCACGCGGTTCAGCCACAGGTTGGCGGTCAGCGTGATGCCACGGAAGTGCGGCGCGACGTGTGGCATGAACTCGACGGCCACGCCCAGCTGCACGGACACTTCGCGCTCGTGCACATGGTTGGTCAGCGCATACGGCATCAGGTTGTCGGCCAGCAGTTCGACGTTGTTCTTGTCCGACGGCGTAGTGCCGGCACCGGAGTAGCCGGACACACCGAAGCACTGCGGCGGGCCGGCCAGCAGGTCCAGCAGCGGATGCACCGCCAGCTGCATCGCCGTGGCATAGCAGCCCGGGTTGCTGATGTGCTTCTGGCCGTTGTACCGGCCGCGGGTCAGCTCCGGCAGGCCGTAGTACCAGCTGTTGTCGAAGCGGTAGTCGGCCGACAGGTCGACGATGACGGTGTCGGGCTTCGCCGCTTCCAATGCGGCCACGAACGGAGCGGCCAGGCCGTTGGGCAGGGCCAGGATCACCGCGTCCACCCCCTTGGCCGCCACTGCGTCGGCGTCCAGGTTTTCGTACTGCAGCTCGCCCTGGAATTCCGGGTGGTGGTCGGACAGGCGCTGCCCGGCGCGCTCGCGCGAGGAGACGAAGGCCAGTTCCAGCCGTGGGTGGGCGGCCACCAGCTTGATCAGCTCGGCGCCGGTATGGCCGCGGGCACCGACGATGCCCAGGGTGAAGGTCGAATCGTTCATGCGTGGCTGTCCAGTCGGTATTGCAGGTGGCGCTTCACGCCCTGCCATTCGGCATCGATGATGGAAAAGATGACGGTGTCGCGCGGCGTGCCGTCGGCGTGCCGCTTGTGGTTGCGCAGCACGCCATCCTGCTTGGCGCCCAGGCGGGCGATGGCGGTGCGCGAGGTGACGTTGAACCAACTGGTTTCCAGCACCACGCTGATGCAGCCCATGGCCTCGAAGGCGTGCTGCAGCAGCAACAGCTTGGCTTCGGTGTTGGCGCCGGTGCGCTGCACGCGCGGCGTGTACCAGGTGTAGCCGAGGCTGAGCTTGGGCACGCTGGGATCCATGTCGTAGAAGCGCGTGCTGCCGATGATGTCACCCGCCGCATCGTAGATCACGAACGGCAGCACCTTGCCTTCGGCCTGCACCTGCAGCGCGGCCTGCACATAGGCTTCGGCCCGCTGCGGTGACGGTACCTGGGTGTACCAGAGCTGGTCCAGGCCGCTGCCTTCGAGTGCAGCGCGCAGGCCGGGGACATGCTCAAGCTGAAGCGGCTGCAGCGTCACATGCTGGCCGCGCAGGGTAGGCACCGTCTTCCAAACGTCAGGATTGGTCATCGCTCAGCCCTGCAGGCTCGGTGCGCGCTGCGCGCAATGATCGACATAGGTCTTGATCCGGTCGATGCCATCGGCGCCGAACCAGAACACTTTCCAATGGTCCTGCTTGTAGCAGCCATCGGACTCGGCGTAGTAGAAGTGGTTGATCGGGTTGCCGTGGCGCGAGCGCCAGAACAGCTGCGGGGTTTCCTCCAGCATCACGTTCCAGACCGCACGCCCCAGGCCTTCACCCTGCGCGTCGTCGAGCACGGCGAACTTGTCCAGGTACACGCCCTCTGCCTCGTCGGTGAGGATCACCGCAGTGCGGTAGTTCTCGCTGACATAGGCACGCAGCAGCTTGGTCTTTTCGAAGTAGTCCGGCACCAGGGTGCGGCCGAAGCTGGATTCGATCAGGCCCTTCAGCCGCGGCAGGTCGAGCTCGCTCCAGGCGGTGGCGCGCAGTACTTTCTCACCCTTGCGCACCAGCGTGCCCGAGCCCTTGTGGGTGAACAGTTCCTTGGCCAGGTCGGCCGGACGCGTGATCGACACCGACGATTCCAGCGGCAGGCGGTCGAGCAGGTCCTTGATCTGTTCGATCTTCACCTTCATGCCACCGTGGATCCACGGCTGCGCGATCAGGTGGTCGTATTCGGTGGACAGGTTGATCGAATCGATCACGTTGCCCGCCTCGTCCAGCAGGCCACCGGTGCCGGTCAGGAAGATGATCTTGTACGGCTGCAGTTCCTGCACCAGCTCGTTGGCGGCAAAGTCGGCGTTGACGTTGAGGATCTGGCCACCGGCGGTTTCACCCAGGCTGGTGATGACCGGGATCGAGCCGGCACGCAGGCTGGCCTCGATCGGTGCCAGGTTGACCTTCTTCACCTCGCCGACCAGGCCGTAGGTGTCCACGTCCAGGTACTCGGCCTCGAACACGCCACCGGTGATCGAGGTGGCACGTGCGCCGTTCTGCTGCAGCGCCTCGACCAGGCGCAGGTTGGACTGCTGGAACACCCGGCGCACGATCGCCAATGCTTCCGGCGAAGTCACGCGCAGGCCGTTGACGGTCTGCTTCTCGATGCCGGCGGCCGACAGCTCGGCATCCAGCTGCGGGCCGGCGCCGTGCAGCACGATCGGGGTCAGACCGACCTCCTGCAGGAACGACAGCGAGGAGGTCAGTGCGTCGAGGTCGTCGCGCAGCACCGCGCCGCCGACCTTGACCACGGCGAAGCGCTTGGCATCCAGCTGCGAAAAGCGCTTGAGGTACTGGCTGATCTCCTTCGCGCTGGCCATGCTGGAAAGCAGGCGCACGATGGTCTGGCGGGTCTGGCGGTGGGGCTGGAGGGCAGGAGACATTTCGGTTTCGTCACAGGCGGCGGTCGCCGCGTTGCAGTTCCGCCACGCCCGGGGCATGGCGGCGTTGTGGGGTCGATCAGGCGCCGGCGGTGATGATCCGATGCACGGCGTCGGTGTAGCGCTGCAGCTGGTCCAGCGTCACGAACTCATCGGCGGTGTGGGCCTGGGCGATGTCACCCGGGCCGAACACCAGGGTGGTGTAGCCAGCGGCCGAGAACAGCGACGCCTCGGTCCAGAAATCCACCGCATTGCCGATCGTCAGCTCCAGCGCATCGGCCACGTCGCGCGCCAGCAGGCGGCGGTTCTCAGCTTCGGCAATGTCACCGGCGGGCAGGCTGGGACCACGGAACGTCTCGGTGAAAACGGCGGCTTCCGGCTCGGCGAAACCGGCGAAGGTCGCCAGCAGGCCATCGATGTCCATCGACGGCAGCGGGCGGAACCCGAAGCGCACCTCAGCAGCCGGTGCGATCATGTTGGCCTTGATGCCGCCTTCGACGCGGCCGATATTGAAGCGCAGGCCGGTCAGTCCGCCAAAGCGCGCCGAAGCCAGCGATTCCACATGATCCAGCGCGCGGTTTCCCCAGCGCATGGCCTGGTGCAATGCGCTGGCGGCCGCATCCTGCTTGCCCGAGGCGTGCCCTGCCCGACCGGCGAACTGCATCAGCACCGAACTGATGCCACGGTGCGCCAGCACTGCTTCGCTCATGGTCGGTTCGGCCACGAGTACGGCTTCATACGGCAGGCCACGGGCCAGGAATGCAGCGATGCAGCGCGGGTCGTTGGCTTCCTCGTCGCTGGAGAACAGGAACGCGGCGTCGCCATCGCTGGCGTTGGCCGCCGCCACCAGTGCAGCGGCGGCGCCCTTGATGTCACACACGCCCAGGCCGACCACACGGTCGTCCAGGCGCCGCATCACGTGCGGGTCGGCACTCCAGTGCGGCGAATCCGGCACGGTGTCCAGATGCACGTTGAACAGGTACTTCGGCGTCCCACGCACGGCATACAGGCTCACCGCACCGGCGCCATGGTCGATCACCTCGACGTTGAAGCCGGGCAGGTTGTCGCGCAGGTAATCGAAGATGCCACCGGTGGTGATCGCACGCGGCGGGTTGCGGGTGTCGAAGGACACCAGCGCCTGCAGGTGATACAGGGTGGAAGCAAGCAGGTCGGTCATGGGAATCAACAAGGTGTTCACTCGGCCGCAGCCGGTGCATAGAGGTTCTGGCGCATGATTTCCATCAACGACTCTGGCCGTGCCGGCGCGCTGAAGCCGAACGTGGTGTAGAGCCGGTGGGCATCGCTGGTGGCCAGCATGAAGCGGCGCAGGCCCTGCAACTGCGGATGGGCCATGATCGCCTGCAGCAGTTGCTTGCTGTAGCCCTGGCCGCGGTGCTGTGGCAGCACGAACACATCGGCCAGATAGGCAAAGGTGGCACCATCGGTGATGACGCGCGCGAACGCAACCTGGCCGGACTCGTCCAGGTAGGCGCCAAAACACAGCGAACCATTGATCGCCCGCTCCACCACCTCGCGCCCGATGCCCAGGCTCCAATTGGCCTGGGTGGACAGGAACTGGTGGATCAGGGCAACGTCCAGGTGCTGCGGATCGGTGCTGATGCGGAGCGTGCTCATCGTTTCATCCGGTTGCCGTGCGCCCTGGCCCGCAAAGGGCCAGGGCGATGGGATCTCAGCGGTTCACCTGCGCGAACAGCGTCGAACTCATGCCGAACAGCTTGATGAAGCCTTCGGCCTCTTCCACGCCCCAGTCGGCCGACTGCGCGTAGGTGGCGCCCTTGGCGTTGAGCAGGTGCGGCGACTTCACCGCCACTGCATCGACGCGGCCGCCGCGGGTTTCCAGCACCACTTCGCCGTTGACCTTGGCCTGCGAGGACTTCAGGAAGGCCTCGATGTCGGTCTTCAGCGGGTCGTGGTAGAAGCCTTCGTACACCAGCTCCACCCATTTGCGTGCGACGTCCGGCTTGAAGCGGTTCTGCTGCTTGGTCAGCACGGCATCTTCCAGCGCGCGGTGCGCGGCCAGCAGCGAAACCAGGCCCGGGGCCTCGAACACGATGCGACCCTTCAGGCCGATCACGGTGTCGCCGGTGTAGACGCCGCGGCCAACGCCGTACGGGGCGAACAGCTTGTTGAGCTGGGCCAGGATCTGGTCGCCCGGCAGCGCCTTGCCGTTCAGTTCGACGGCTTCGCCTTCAACGAACTTCAGGGTCACGGTCAGCGCCTGTTCCGGCCATTCGCTGCGCGGCGAGCACCAGCCACGCGCGCCTTCACCCGGGGCTTCCCAACGGTCGATCTCACCGCCGGACATGGTCACGCCCAGCAGGTTCTCGTTGATGGTGTAGGCCTGCTGCTTGGCGCGCACGCCGAAGCCGCGCTCTTCCAGGTACTTCTGCTCGTAGGCGCGGGTCTGGGTGTGTTCCTTCTGGATCTCGCGGATCGGCGCGATGATCTGGTAGTCGCCCAGTGCCTTCACAGCCAGGTCGAAGCGGACCTGGTCGTTGCCCATGCCGGTGCAGCCGTGGGCGACGATGTGGGTACCCAGCTCGGCAGCACGCTTCAGCGCGGCATCGACGATCAGGTAGCGGTCCGAAACCAGCAGCGGGTACTGGCCCTGGTAGCCTTCGCCGGCCCACACGAACGGCTTGACGAAGCCTTCCCAGATGGCCGGGCCACCATTGACGGTGACGTGGCTGGTCACGCCCAGTTCGGCGGCGCGCTTCTCGATGAAATCGCGCTCTTCATCATCCACGCCACCGGTGTCGGCGAACACGGTGTGCACGTTGTAGCCACGCTCCTGCAGGTACGGCACGCAGAAGCTGGTATCCAGGCCGCCGGAGAAGGCGAGAACGACGTCTTTGTTGCTCATGGGGAGGGTATGTCCTGGTAGCGCCGGGCCGTGCCCGGCGGAAATGATTGAATCGGAAAAAATCAGCGCCCGGCAACCGCGGCCATGATCGCCTTCTGCACGTGCAGGCGGTTCTCGGCTTCGTTGATGGCGATGCACTGCGGCGAATCCATCACCGCATCGGTGGCCTTCACGTTGCGGCGCAACGGCAGGCAGTGGCTGAACACCCCGTTGTTGGTCAGCGCCATCTTCCGTTCGTCCACGATGAAGTGCTTGAACTGGTCACGGATCGGCTTTTCCGGTTCCCAGTTGCCGAAGAACGGCAGCGCGCCCCAGCTCTTGGCGTAGACCACGTCGGCGCCTGCGTAGGCGCTGTCGATGTCATGGCTGATCTTCAGCGAACCGCCGCTCTCGGCCACGTTCTGCTCGGCCCAGCCCATGTAGCGGTCGTCGAGGATGTAGTCGGCGGTCGGGCACAGCAGGGTCACGTCCATGCCCATGCGGGTGGCGATGGTCAGCGCCGAATTGGCAACGGCAGTGTTCAGCGGCTTGGGGTGGTAGGTCCAGGTCAGCACGTACTTCTTGCCGCGCAGGTCCTGGGTGCCGAAGTGCTCCTGCAGCGCCATGATGTGGGCCAGCTCCTGGCACGGATGGGTGATGGTCTCCATGTTGATGACCGGCACCGGCGAGTACTTGGCGAAGCTGTTGAGGACGATGTCCTGGCGGTCGTAGGCCCAGTCGACGAACTTGGGGAACGCGCGCACGGCGATGATGTCGCAGTAACGGCCCAGCACCTTGGCCACTTCAGCGATGTGCTCTTCGGTATCGCCGTCCATCACCGTGCCGAGGTTGAACTCGATCGGCCACGCATCCTTGCCCGGCTGCAGCACCACCGCGTGGGCGCCGAGCTGGAACGCGCCCAGTTCGAAGCTGGTGCGGGTGCGCATGGACGGGTTGAAGAACACCAGCGCGATCGACTTGCCCTTGAGCTGGTCGCCGAGCTTGTTGCGCTTGAACAGCGCGGCCTGGGTCAGCAGCGCGTCGAGATCGCTGCGGCTCCAGTCCTGGGTGTTCAGGAAGTGCTTGGGGGACATCATCTTTCCTTGCGTGGCGGCGCCGGGTTCGACGCAGTGGAAGGGAAAAGCAGGAACCAAAGGTGGAGCGAAAAGGTTGCAGTTGCAGCTTTCAGAACGCAGAAACGAAAAAACCCAGCCGGCGGGCTGGGTTTTTATCGGACGAACAGCAAAAAGCTCCGGTTACCCAGCGAGAATGTGGGGTTCCGGTCGACGCGCACGCGAGGTCATGCCCGACGCCTGTCGGGCTGCGCTGCTGTCGTGCTGGAAGTCGGTGAGCTTCATGGTCAGCCATCTTTGCATGCGGCCGGGGCCGGCGCAAGGGGCCGCGGTCGCAGAATCAGGGATTGCCGGCCGCACCCTGCTCGGGGCCGACCCAGGGCGTGATCGACACCCGGATCTTGAGCCGGTTGCCGGGGTCTTCCGGTAGCCGCGAGCGGTACTTGGTGCCCTTGTAGACGTAATCCACGTCGTAGGCGATGGGCCGGCGGAATTCACGCCCCACCGGCACGATGCGGCAGTCGCGGGTCAGCATCGGACCGGTGTTGGCCGGCGCCGGGGCCGGCGACTCGGTTCCGACCTCCTCAACGGCCTCCTCGTCACTGCGCTTGAACATCGAGCGCACCGAGTCCCAGAAGCGGCTGATCCGGCCCTTGTCCTCGACCGGCTCCTCGCCGGTCACGTTCACCGGGGCCAGGGTCCGGGTCGACACCGGCTCGCAGTGCTCTTCGGTGCGGGTCGCACGCAGGGTCTGGAACACGGGTTCGACGTTCAGCACCTGCGCGTAGTCGAACTTCACGTTCTCCACGATCACCACCCGGTTGCGGGGCTCGGCCTCCTGGGCCAGCACCACGGCGGGCAGCGCCGACAGGTAGGCCAGGGTCAGCAACGCGGTGGATTTCATTGGCGACGGGAGCAAGGACACGGCAATAGTGTAGGCAGTGGCGAGCGCAAGGGGCTGAACATTACCCGTCCACGCTGCTCCTGCCCACCCCACCCGGAGGAACCGGCGTCCACCGGTGGCAGCCAGTGCCCCCAAAGGGGGCCGACACGTTCTAAAATCACAGGCTTGTCCCCCAGCCACAGCCCCATGACCCTGCGCCTGCACAACAACCTGACTCGCCAGCTCGAACCGTTCACTCCGCTCGACCCGGCCTGTCCGACCCTGTATGTGTGCGGCCCCACGGTCTACAACTACGTGCACATCGGCAACGCCCGTGGCCCGGTGGTGTTCGGGGTGCTGGCCGATCTGCTGCGGCGCCGTTTCGGCGCGCTGCGCTACGCCCGCAACATCACCGACGTGGACGACAAGATCAACACCGCCGCGCGCGAGCAGGGCGTGCCGATCAGCACCATCACCGGCAAGTTCGCCGCCGCCTACCGTGAAGACATGGCCGCGCTGGGCGTGGTACCGCCGGACATCGAACCGGAGGTGACCGCGCACATTCCGCAGATCATCACCATGATCGAGCAGCTGATCGCCAACGGGCATGCCTATGCCGCCGAGGGCCACGTACTGTTCGCAGTGGCCAGCTTCGACGGCTACGGCAAGCTCTCGCGCCGCGACCCCGACGAAATGCTGGCCGGCGCCCGCGTCGACGTGGCCCCGTACAAGCGCGACCCGGGTGATTTCGTGCTGTGGAAGCCGTCCAGCGACGACCTGCCCGGCTGGGCGTCGCCCTGGGGCCGTGGCCGCCCGGGCTGGCACATCGAGTGCTCGGCGATGGCCGCGGCTCACCTGGGTGAGACCATCGACATCCATGCCGGCGGCGTCGACCTGCAGTTCCCGCACCACGAGAACGAGCTTGCGCAGAGCGAATGCGCCCACGGCGGCAAGATCTTCGCCCGCTTCTGGCTGCACAACGGCATGCTCAACTTCGGCGGCGCCAAGATGAGCAAGTCGCTGGGCAACATCGAGCGCGTGCACGATCTGGTGCGCCAGCATCCGCCGGAAGCGCTGCGCCTGGCCCTGCTGTCGGCCCACTACCGGCAGCCGCTGGACTGGTCCGATGCGCTGATCGAACAATCGGTGCGCACCCTGGACCGCCTGTACGGCACCCTGCGCGAATTGGCATCGGTCGAGGCCACTGCAGTGATTCCGGCCACGGTCGAGGCGACCCTGGACGACGATCTCAACACCCCACAGGCGCTGGCCGAAGTGGCCCGCATCGCCGCCGATGCGCGTCGTGCCACCGACCCGGCCGAGCAGGCGCGCCTGAAGGGTGAACTGCTCGGCGCCGGCCTGGCACTGGGCCTGCTGCAGGCCGATCCGGCGCAGTGGTTCGGCACCGCGGCCAGCGATGACGGCGACGATGCCCGCATCCAGGGCCTGATCGATGAGCGCGCCGCGGCCAAGAAGGCACGCGACTTCGCCCGTGCCGACGCCATCCGCGACCAGCTGGCCGCCGAAGGCATCGTGCTGGATGACACCCCGCAGGGCGTTCGCTGGTCGCGCAAGCGCAGCTGACCTGCCCTGCCCCGTGGCCGGTCCGCCGGCCACGCCCCCACCGTAGAGACTGTTGTGACCGACTCCCCGTTCCCGCTTGAATCCACCGCCGCCGAGGCCCAGACCGCCATCGCCGAGGAATTCGGCTTCTTCGGCGACTGGTCCGAGCGCTACCAGTACCTGATCGACCTCGGCCGCAAGCTGCCGGTCTTCCCGGAAGAATGGAAGACCGAAGAGCATCGCCTGCTCGGCTGCCAGTCGATGGTCTGGATCGTGCCGGAAGGCAACGCGCAGTCGCTGCGCTTCCATGCCATCAGCGATTCGGCGATTGTCTCCGGCCTGATCTTCCTGGCGCTGCGCGTGTACTCCGGGCGCTCGGCGCAGGAGATCCTGGCCACCGAACCGAGCTACATCCAGGACATCGGCCTGGCCCGCCACCTCTCGCCCACCCGCAGCAACGGCGTGGCGGCGATGCTGGCGTTCATCCGTGAGACGGCGCAGGCGCAGCTGCAGCGCGACCCGTCGTGAGCGAGCCCGCCACGGCCGAAGACAGTGCACTGGGCCTGCTGTCCCGGCCCGGTTTCGCCAGGCTGCTGGCCTACCGCATCTTTGCGATGCTGTCCTACCAGGTGGTCGCGGTCACTGTCGGCTGGCACATCTACGAAGTCACCCGCAATCCGTTCTCGCTGGGCCTGATCGGCCTGGCCGAGGTCGTGCCGTTCTTCTGCGTGGCTCCGTTCGCCGGTTACCTGGTGGATCACCTGCCGCGCCGTCGGCTGGGCATGGTCGCCTGTTGCGGGCTGATCGCCACTGCACTGGTATTGACCAGCGTGGCCATGGGCTGGTTGCCGATTGACGGCGTGTGGCCGATCTACGCGGCCATCGCGCTGACCGGCATGGTCCGCGCCTTCCTGTCGCCGATCTACAACGCCTTGTTCGCCCGCGTGCTGGCCCGTGACCAGTTCGCGCGTGGCGCCGGCCTGGGCGCGGTGGTGTTCCAGGCCGGCATGATCGCCGGCCCGGCACTGGGTGGCGTGCTGGTCGGCTTCGGTGGCAAAGGCCTGTCCTACGCAGTGGCCACCGCTTTTGCGCTGGTGGCGATGGCCTGCCTGGCCACGCTGAAGGTGGAAGAACCGGTGCATACCGGTCCGGCCGCCCCGATCTTCAAGAGCATCGCTGAAGGCGCGCGCTTCGTGGTCGGCAACCGGATCATGGTCGGCGCGATGGCGCTGGACATGTTCTCGGTGCTGCTGGGCGGCGTGGTGGCGATGCTGCCGGCGTTCCTGCACGAGATCCTGCACCACGGCCCGGAAGGACTGGGCATCCTGCGCGCGATGCCGGCGCTGGGCTCGGTGTGCGTGGGCCTGTGGCTGGCGCGCCACCCGCTGCACCGCAATGCCGGCCGCGTGCTGTTGTTCGCGGTGGCCGGCTTCGGCCTGTGCGTGATCAGCTTCGGGTTGTCGCAGCACTTCTGGCTGTCGGCGCTGATCCTGCTGTTCTACGGCGCGTTCGATGGCGTCTCGGTGGTGATCCGCTCGACCATCCTGCAGTTGGCTACGCCGGAAGAAATGCGCGGTCGCGTATCGTCGATCAACGGCATCTTCATCAGTTCGTCCAATGAGCTGGGCGCGTTCTATGCCGGCACGATGGCGAAGCTGCTCGGCCTGGTGCCGGCGGTGGTGCTGGGCGGATTCGCGGTGCTGAGCGTGGCCGGGATCACCGCGTGGAAGAACCCAACGCTGCGGAAACTGAATCTTCGCGACCTGCAGTAGCGTCGGCTCGTCGTTTCCGCGACAGCCGCTTTACGTGCGCCGACGCATTGGTAGCGCCGGGCCATGCCCGGCGGCCCTTTTCCGCGACCGCGGCGGGGTGTCACTTTCTTTTCGCGAAAAGAAAGTAACCAAAGAAACGCTCCGCCATCCGCGAGCCGGTGCTTCGCACCGGTACCCTGCGCTCCTCGGTGAATCAGGGGACGGCGCCGAACTCGCTGCGCTCAAACAGCGGCGCCTCTTCGCCCCTGATTCCCCTGCGGTGCTCGGCTCGCTACAAAGCGGACCCAACACAGCCGCGAGCGCACGCATGACCGCTCCTGGTAGAGCCAAGCCATGCTTGGCGGTTCTTGTTCTTGCTCTTGCTCTTCCCTACCCTCCGGCTTCGGCCTGAGCCGAGCGTGGGCTCGGCTCTACATCAGCCGCGCACGCAGGGATGCGTCGAGAGCCTGCGGGTGGGTCCGGGCGGGACCGTCCGCGGCATGGATGCCGCAGCCGAGCTTACAGGGATGTACTTGCAGCGTGTCCTGCCCGGACCCACCCGCAGGCTCCCTCCGATACCCGCAAGGCGCTGCTCTACACAGCCAACACGAACCCAACAAAAAACCCGGCCGAAGCCGGGTTTTTCGCATGACCAGACAACGAACTGGAATCAGTCGCCCTGCTGCTTCTGCAGGTGCTCCCAACGCTCCTGGGCGTCGATGGTACGCTCGGCGGTCAGGCGCGCTTCCAGGCGCTCCAGGCCGATTTCTTCGCCGGTGTCGACGCAGTACCCGTAGTCGCCGGCTTCCAGGCGCTTCAGGGTGCTGTCGATCTTGCCGATCAGCTTGCGGTAGCGGTCGCGGGTACGCAGTTCCAGCGAGTTCTCGGTCTCGCGGGTCGCACGCTCGGCTTCGTCGCCGATGTCACGCACTTCCTCGCGCAGGTTCTCGATGGTCTGCTTGGACTCTTCCACCAGGTCCGCGCGCCAGTTCTGCAGGCGCTGGCGGAAATACTCCTGCTGCAGCGAGCTCATGTATTCCTCTTCCGAGGACGGCTTGTAGCCAGCCGGCAGGATCGGGCGGCCAGTGGCCTCGTCGGTCTTGTACTCGACCACCTTGTACTTGCTGCGCGGGGCCGGTGCTGCCGAGCGGGCGGCGACGGCCACGGCAACCTTGCCGACAGGGCGCGACACGGTCTTCGGGGCGGAATCGGATTTCACGGCGGTTTTGGCAGGCGATTTCGAAACGGGCACGGGATTCTTGGATTGCGGGGCCTTCGAAGCGACAGGAGCGGCGGCCGGGGCCGGCGTTGAGGCCGGCTGGGCTGCCGCCACTGCCACGGTCTTGGCCGGGACAGGCTTGGCCGGAGCCGGCTTGGCAGCAGGCTTCGGTGCGGACTTCACTACTGGGGCCGGGGTCGGCTTTGTGGCCGGCGCGGCAACGTTCTTGGCAACCTTCTTTACAGCGGCGGGCGTGGCGGCCGGTTTAGCCGCAGCGACCTTCTTTGCTACGGGCTTGGCGACCGGCTTGGCTGCAGCCTTCTTCACCACCGCCTTCGGCGCTGGCTTGGCGGCTGCCTTCCTGGCCACCGGCTTGGCGGCGGCCTTCTTCACCGGCGCAGCCTTGCTGACGGTCTTCTTCACCGGCGCCTTCTTGCTGGCAGCGGCTGGCTTGGCCTTGGCGGGCGCAGCGGCCTTCTTCGCCACCGGCTTGGTTGCCTTGACCGGCGTTTTCTTTGCGGTGACCTTCCTGGCCGCCGGTTGCGAGGACGCTGCCTTGGTGGCCGGCTTGCTGGCCGGCTTCTTGGCAACGGGCTTTGCCGCCAACTTCTTCACAACAGGCTTGGCGGTTTTCTTGGCGGCCGTTGCGGCCTTCTTTGCAGTTTTTTTAGCAGCCACGAAACGCTCTTCCTTGGATTCCCCGGGGCCCGGGAAAGCGGGCCTTTATAGCCTACCCGACCCGCAGCAGCAACCTTGGCACCCTGCTCCATTCAGTCCTGGAGTCAAGGTGCCCAAGTGGCAGTCCGACGAACACGGACCGCCTTGCGCGGTACGGAACCTGGCCAACACCCGCGGGTGCTGGTACCGGTCGCAGGCCATCGGCGACATGCGACCAACGGCCCATCCTGCACAAATGCGGCCTTCATGCCAACTGGCATAAGATGACTGGGTGATCTCGCGCCTGCTCATTGCCCTGCTGCGCTTCTACAAGCGCTTCATCAGCCCCCTGCTGGGGCCGCGCTGCCGTTTCGTGCCGAGCTGTTCTGAATACGCGATGGATGCCATCTCCCGGCACGGGCCGCTGCGCGGCAGCTGGCTGGCTGCGCGCAGGCTGGGCCGCTGCCATCCGTTCCACCCCGGCGGCTTCGATCCGGTACCCGAATCCACCCACGCCCCCTCTTGCCGTTGCACAGGAAAACACTGACATGTCCTCCACCCTCATCACCAACGCCCGGATGGTCAACGAAGGCCGCACCTTCGACGGCGACCTGCGCATCGAGAACGGCCGCATTGCGCAGATCGGCAACGGGCTGGCGCCGCGCGACGGCGAGCAGGTGGTGGACGCCGCCGGGCGCTGGCTGCTGCCCGGCATGATCGACGACCAGGTGCATTTCCGCGAACCGGGCCTGACCCACAAGGGCGACATCGCCAGCGAATCGGCCGCGGCCGTGGCCGGTGGCCTGACCAGCTTCATGGACATGCCCAACACCAACCCGCCGACGCTGGATTCGACCATCCTGGAAGCCAAGTACGAGCTCGCGCGCGGCCGCGCCTGGGCCAACTACGGCTTCTACCACGGCGCCAGCAATGACAACCTGGAAGCGATCCGTGCGCTGGACCCGAAGAAGGCGCCCGGCGTGAAGGTGTTCATGGGTGCTTCGACCGGCAACATGCTGGTCGACAACCCGGAAACGCTGGACGCGATCTTCCGCGAATGCCCGACCCCGATCATCACGCACTGCGAAGACACGCCGATGATCGATGCCAACCTCAAGGCCTTCCAGGAAAAGTACGGCGATGCGCTGACCCCGGACATGCACCCGGACATCCGTTCGCGCGAAGCCTGCATCAAGTCGACGCGCCTGGCGATGTCGCTGGCACGCAAGCACGGCACCCGCCTGCATGTGCTGCACATCTCCACCGCCGATGAGCTGGCGCTGTTCGAGAAGGGCCCGCTGATCCGCGCCGATGGCAGCCGCAAGCAGATCACCGCCGAAACCTGCGTGCACTTCCTGCACTTCGCGCGTCCGGACTACGCGACCAAGGGCAACCTGATCAAGTGCAACCCGGCAATCAAGGAAGTGTCCGACCGCGAGGCAATCACCGCTGCGTTGGCCGATGACGTGCTGGACGTGCTGGCCACCGACCACGCGCCGCACACCTGGGAAGAGAAGCAGAAGCCCTACGCGCAGGCACCGTCGGGCCTGCCGCTGGTGCAGTACGCGCTGGTGGCCGCGCTGGAGCGGGTGCACGAAGGCAAGCTGACCCGCGAGCAGGTGGTGCAGAAATTCGCACATGCGCCGGCGCAGCTGTTCGACGTGGAAGAACGCGGCTTCCTGCGCGAAGGCTACTTTGCCGACCTGGTGCTGGTGGAGGACGTGCCGTTCACCGTCAAGCGCGAGGACGTGCTGTCCAAGTGCGGCTGGTCGCCGTTCGAGGGCACCACTTTCCGCTCGCGCATCGCCTCCACCTGGGTCAACGGCCAGCAGGTGTGGGACGGCAGCAAGCTGGTGGGTGAACCCGCCGGCCAGCGCATGACCTACGACCGCTGATGCGCTCGGCACTGATGCTCGGGGCGCTGCTGCTGGCCGCGCCCCTGTTTTCCACTTCCCCGGCGCAGGCGCAGGATGGCATCGGCAGCCTGATCGACAGCCGCGTGGTGTTCCCGGCCAGTGCGTCGCAGGGCGCGCTGGTGATCGGCAAGGTACCCGCCGGCAGTCGCGTGCAGTATGCCGGCCGCCAGCTGCGGGTAAGCGGCTACGGCAGCGTGGTGTTCGGCATCGGCCGCGACGAGAAGGGTCCGCTGCGCGTACAGGTGCAACGCCCCGATGGTGGCAGCGAGACCGCGACCATTGCGGTGACGCCGCGCGACTGGCCCACCGAGCGGGTCAACGGGGTGCCACCGAAGACGGTCAATCCGCCGGCGGCGATCGCCGAGCGGATCAAGCGCGAACAGGCGCAGGTGACCGCCGCACGTGCCCGTGATGACGACCGCACCGACTTCACCCAGACTTTCATCTGGCCGGTACAGGGCCGCATCAGCGGCCGCTTCGGCAATGCACGCGTCTACAACGGGCAGCCGGGGGCCGGTCACTCCGGCATGGACATCGCGGTGCCGACCGGCACCCCGGTGAAGGCGCCGGCGGCCGGCATCGTGACCTTCGCCGGTCCGGACCTGTACCTGACCGGTGGCACGCTGCTGCTCGACCACGGCTTCGGGGTCAGCTCCAACTTCCTGCACCTTTCGCGCATCGACGTAAAAGTTGGCGACCGTGTAGAGCAGGGCCAGGTGATCGCTGCCGTCGGCGCCACCGGCCGTGCCACCGGCCCGCACCTGCACTGGGGCATGAACTGGTTCGACACCCGCATCGACCCGTTGCTGGTGCTGGAGCGTAAGTAACGCGCGTCACTCGCTGGAGTGGCATCCCGCTTCTGTAGAGCCGAGCCCATGCTCGGCTGCTGTTGCGCTGGCGCGGTGAGCCGAGCCGAGCATGGGCTCGGCTCTACAGACAGGATGCGGATCAAGGTCCGCACCCACCAGAATCGATCAACCGCGCGCGGCCCACCACACGCGCAGCAACGTGCGCACCGGGGTGGCTTCGATTGGCTTGCCTGCGGCCTGCGCGGCAACGCGTGCGCGCGCCAGGCTCGACCACACGCGCCGCGGGCGCGGACCCGGCACGCGGCTGCCCCATCCTTTCAACAGGTACTGGGCCCAGCGCTGCGCGGCCGTGCTGGAATCCTCATCCAACAGGCTGCGCGGCACACCGGCCACGCCGGCGTCCTGCAGGCGCTGGGCCAGGGTCTGCAGCTGCACCGCACGACCGGCGCCGGTGCGCGGCTTGTCGGCAAACAAGGCCGCTTCCACTGCGGCCACGGCGTCGGCGTAATTGGCCAGCGCACGCTCGGCACCGGCTGCATCCAGCGCAACGGTACGCGCTTCAACGAGGTCCGGCAGTGCTTCGGCCAGTTGCACCCACGGCGCACGCACCGGCTCCAGCAGACGGCCCAGCGGATGGCGCGAACGATGCCCTGCCCAGCTGCGCAGCTCCTCGCCCCACCACGCCAGCTTGGCATCGGCGGGCAGCGGATCGCCGCTGGTGTTGAGCATGTCGTCGAACTCCTGCAGCAGCGCAAACCACGCCACTGCGAGCTCGCGTTGCGGTTCGGCCACGAACGGGGCGGCCACCGACCATTCCGGCCAACGGCTGCGCCACTTGTCGAGGAAACTGTCCAGCGCGGTACTGCTCACTACGGGATTCCTTACGGCTGGGCCGGGGCTGCCGGCCGGGTCGGCCAGAGACTGGCCAGTTGCAGAAGTTCAGCGTTCTCGACCAGCACGTCGGCCTGCCAGGCCAGCGGATCGTCGCTGTGCAGGCGGTAGCCCCACAGCGCCGCCACCGACGGCATCGCGGCAGCACGTGCAGCGATGATGTCGCGCTCGTCATCACCCACGTACACGCAGTCTTCGGCGGCCATGCCAATGGCCTGCGCAGCGTGCAGCAGTGGAAGCGGGTGCGGCTTGCGCTCGGCCAGGCTGTCACCGCCGACCAGCACCGCGCATCGCTGCTGCCAACCATGCTGCGGCAGGATCAGGCGCGCCAGGTACTCCGGCTTGTTGGTGACGATGCCCCATACCGTACCGGCCTCATCCAGCGCGGCGAGCATGCCGGCCACGCCGTCGAACAGCACCGCGTGCCGGCCGATCAGCGCTTCGTAGCGCTGCAGGAATTCCGGGATCAATGCATCGCGCGCAGCGGCATCCAGGTCCGGGAAAGCGGCCCCGACCATCGCGCGCGAGCCCTTGGAGACCACCGGCCGCAGCTGCGCCGGATCGACCGCTGCCCGGCCCCGCTCGGCCAGCATCGCATTGCAGGTGGCGACGAAGTCCGGCGCGCTGTCCAGCAACGTGCCATCCAGGTCGAACAGCACCGCACGCGGGAAGCGGGCGGAGGTCATGCCGGCTTGACCGCGTAGGCCAGGTAGTTGATGTCGGTGCGGCTGCTCAGGCGGGCATGGTTGCGCCACGGCTCGTAGGCCATGCCGCTGACATCCACCAGCTGCAGGTCGGCCTCGCGCAGCCAGCGCGCCAGCTCGGCCGGCTTGATGAATTCCTGGTAGTGGTGGGTGCCCCTGGGCAGCAGCCGCGCCACGTACTCGGCGCCGACAATCGCCACCGCGAAGGCGGCCGCGGTGCGGTTGATGGTCGACAGGAACAGGTGGCCGCCCGGCTTCAGCAGGCGCTTGCAGGCGTCGATGATCGCGCCCGGGTCTGGCACGTGCTCGAGCATTTCCATGCAGGTGAGCACATCGAAACTGCCCGGCTGCTCGGCGGCCAGATCCTCGGCGGCCTGCACGCGGTAGTCGACCTTGGCGCCGCTTTCCAGCGCATGCAGGCGCGCGACCTTCACCAGTTCCGGGGCCAGGTCGATGGCGGTGACGTCGGCGCCGGCCTGCGCCAGTGCTTCGCTCAGCAGTCCGCCACCGCAGCCGATGTCGAGCACGCGCGCGCCACGCAACGGCACGCGGTCGGCGACGTACTTCAGGCGCACCGGGTTCAGCGCATGCAGCGGCTTCTGCGGGCCGTCAGCATCCCACCAGCGGTTGGCCAGCGCGGCGAACTTGTCCAGCTCGGCCTGATCGAAATTGGAGGAAGCGTGGGGGGCAGTCATGAGGGGTCCTTGCGGCGCCGGGGGTCAGGCGCGGATATGACGGATACGCTCGCGCCACTGGCGCGCGTTGGCGATGATGCCCGGCAGGTCCATGCCGACCAGCTCGCGCTGCACCAGCTTCGGCTTGCCGGCGATCCAGACGTCGCTGACCTGCTGGCGGCCGGTGGCATACACCAGCTGCGACAGCACGTTGTGCAGCGGCTGGGTTTCCAGCGCCGACAGGTCGACACAGACCAGGTCGGCCTGCTTGCCGACTTCGATCGAACCGATGCGGTCAGCAAAGCCCAGCGCACGGGCACCGCCCAGCGTCGCTGCGCGCAGCGTGGTGGCCGCGTCCAGCGCGGTGGCATCATCGGCCACGGCCTTGGCCAGGATCGCTGCGGTACGGTTCTCGCTGAACATGTCCAGATCGTTGTTGCTGGCGCAGCCATCGGTGCCGATCGCCAGGTTCACACCGGCGCGCTGCAGGGCGCAGGCCGGGCAGAAGCCGGAGGCCAGCTTCAGGTTCGATTCGGGGCAATGCACGACGCTGACGCCGCGTTCGGCGCACAGGTGGATTTCCGCATCGGTCAGCTGGGTCATGTGCACCGCGATCAGGCGGTCGTTGACCAGGCCAAGGCGATCCAGCCGCGCCAGCGGGCGCTGGCCGTGCAGCTTGATCGAATCGTTGATCTCCTGCGCGGTCTCGTGGGTGTGCAGGTGCACCTGCATGTCGAGCTGGTCGGACAGCATACGCACCCGCTCGAAGTTGGCATCGTTGACCGTGTACGGCGCATGCGGCGCGAACGCGGTCCCGATCAGCGGATCGGTGCGCCACTGGTCGTGCAGTTCACCAGCCTTGGCGAAGTATTCGTCATCGGTCCTGGCCCAGGCGGTGGGGAAATCGATGATGACCGCGCCGACCAGCGCGCGGAAACCGTGCTTCTTGTAGACCGCGGCCTGCACGTCGCCGAAGAAGTAGTTCTCGTTGGCGCAGGTGGTGCCGCCGCGCAGCATCTCGGCGATGGCCAGGGTGGTGCCGTCGGCCACGAATTCCGGCCCGATCACGGCCGCTTCCACCGGCCAGATGTGCTGCTGCAGCCAGGTCATCAGCGGCAGGTCGTCGGCGACGCCGCGCAGCAGGGTCATCGGGTTGTGCGTGTGCGCGTTGACCAGGCCCGGCATCAGCGCCGACTCGGGGCGGCTGACCACCTGCGCGGCACGGAAGCGTGCGCGCGCCTCGGCACGCGGCAGGATGGCCACGATCTCGCTGCCACGCACGGCAACGGCATGGTCTTCCAGCACCACCGCATGCGGCTCGATCGGAACGACATGACCAGCTTCGATGAGCAGGTCGCAGGCTTCGGGGAGGTGCGGGCTATCGCTCATGCGGGCTCACTGGCTGGGGGGCGGCGAGATACTTCTGGGGACACGCCCCTGGGTCAGGGGCTGCCGCGAAGCGGCGGGGTCTGGAGACCCGTGAAGCGGGGCCCATGATCTGCCGAAGCAGATCATGGGAGCGCCAGCGCGAATGCGCTGGCGCGTGTCCGAGCATGGCTCGGCTCTACAGCAAGGTCGGCCTGCGGCCGGAACCTTATTTGACGCGTGCGGAGTATTCGCCCGAACGGGTGTCAACGCGGATCACTTCGTCCTGGTTGACGAACAGCGGCACGCGGACCACGGCACCGGTTTCCAGGGTGGCCGGCTTGCCGCCGCCGCCCGAGGTGTCGCCACGGACGCCCGGATCGGTTTCGGTGATCTTCAGTTCGACGAAGTTCGGCGGCTGAACGAAGATCGGCTCGCCGTTCCACAGGGTGACCACGCAGGACTCTTCGCCCTTCAGCCACTTCTCGGCGCCGCCCATGCCAGCCTTGGTGGCCTGGACCTGTTCGAAGGACTCCGGGTCCATGAAGTGCCAGTACTCGCCGTCGCTGTACATGAAGTTCATGTCGGTATCGACGACGTCGGCTGCATCCAGCGAGTCGGTCGACTTCATCGTCACTTCCTGGGTACGGCCGTCCTTGATCAGGCGGTACTTGACGCGGGTGAAGGCCTGGCCCTTGCCCGGCTTGACGTATTCGGTGTCGATGATGACGGCCGGTTGGTTGTTGACCAGGATCTTCATCCCGTTCTTGACGTCGTTCATGCCGTAGCTGGCCATGCGTAAACTCCTGAGTGGCAGAAACGCCGCGGGTGCGGCGAGCCGTTAGAATGGAAAGCCCACCGGATGCCGGTGGGCGACTGTTTTTCTGCCCCCATGATAACCGCAGGCCCCCTCTCCATGCAGCTTTCCGCCTTCCCCCGGCCCCAGTCGCCAGGCGCGCCCGCGCGCTGGCAGCAGCTCTGGCGCCAGGCGCTGCGCGACCCGCACGCCCTGCTGGCCCGGCTGCAGCTGGACCCGGCGGCGCTGGGTGTCTCGGAGGCGGCCATGGACCAGTTCGCATTGCGCGTGCCCGAGGGCTTCGTGGCCCGCATGCGCGTGGGCGATGCGGCCGACCCGCTGCTGCGCCAGGTGCTGCCGATCGACGAGGAAATGCGCCCGGCGCCCGGGTTCAGCTTCGACGCGGTGGGCGATGGTGCCGCCAAGAAGGCTACCGGGGTGATCCAGAAGTACCGTGGCCGTGCCCTGCTGGTTGCCACTGGCAGCTGCGCGATCAACTGCCGCTACTGCTTCCGCCGCCACTTCGACTATGCCGCGGAAAACGCTGCCAAGGGCGGCTGGCAGGAGGCCGTAGCCGCCATCGCGGCCGACCCGGACATCGATGAGGTGATCCTGTCCGGCGGTGACCCGTTGTCACTGGCCACGCACAAGCTGGTCGAGCTGACCGACGCCCTGCGCGCGATTCCGCATATCCGCCGCCTGCGCATCCATACCCGGCTGCCGATCGTGCTGCCGGAACGCGTGGACGATGAACTGGTGTGCTGGCTGGGCAGCCTGCCATGGCCGCTGGCGATCGTGGTCCACGCCAATCACGCCAATGAATTCGACGCCAGTGTGGACGCGGCGATGGCCCGCCTGCGCGGCGTCGGCGCCCAGCTGCTGAACCAGGCGGTACTGCTGCGCGGGGTCAACGACAGCGTGCAGGCCCTGCAGGACCTGAGCGAGCGCAGCTTCGCCGCTGGCGTGCTGCCCTACTACCTGCACCAGCTGGACCGGGTCGAAGGCGTGGCCCACTTCGAAGTGGATGATGCCCAGGCCAAGGCGCTGATTGCCGGCCTGACCGCACGCCTGTCCGGCTATCTGATTCCGAAACTGGTGCGCGAGCTGCCGGGCGACCCGAGCAAGCGCCCGCTGTAATCCGGGGGCGGGGTCAGATCCCTTTTCCTGCGGAAAAGGGATCTGACCCCAGGACAACGGCAGCAGGTCAGAGGCCCGATTCGATCATCCGCACCACTTCGGTGGCGGTCACCGGGTGGCTCAGCCAGTAGCCCTGGCCAAGATCGCAGCCGCGCTGCACCAGCAGTTCGAACTGCGCCTGCTGCTCGATGCCCTCGGCCACCACGGTGATGCCCAGTGCGTGGGCCATGGCGATGATCGCCGTGGTCAGCGCCAGATCGTCGGGATCGCGCTGCATGTCGGCCACGAAGCTCTTGTCGATCTTCACGCCGTCCACCGGTACCTGCCGAAGATGGCTGAGACCGGAGAAGCCGGTGCCGAAATCGTCCAGCCAGACCTTCACGCCGGTGCGGTGCAGCTTGTCCAGCAGCTGCGCGGCGACCATTTCGTCGCCGATCACCGCGGTTTCGGTCAACTCCAGGTGCAGGCGCGACGCCGGCAGCCCGGACTCGTGCAGGCACTGCGCGACCAATGCCGGCAGTTCACCGCCGCGCAGCTGCCGCGGCGACACATTCACCGACACGAACAGATCATCGCCGCCCGCCCCGCGTGGCCACTGCGAGGCTTCCATGCAGGCCGCACGCAGCACCTTCGGCCCGATGAGCTCGATCAGCCCGCTCTGCTCGGCCACTTCGATGAACACCGACGGCGGAATCGTGCCCAGGGTCGGATGCTGCCAGCGCAGCAGCACTTCCACGCCGACCATGCGGCGATCGCGCATGCGGAAGATCGGCTGGTAGGCCAGGCGCAACTCGCCGCGCTCCCAGGCCCCGCGCAGCTCCTGCTCCATGTGCACGCGGCGCTCGACCGCGTGGTCCATCGCACGGCTGTAATAGCGGTAGCAGTTCTTGCCGGCCATCTTGGCCTGGTACATGGCGATGTCGCCGTTCTTCAGCAGCGTGGTCGCATCGGCGGCATCATCCGGGAACAGGGTCACGCCGATCGAAGTGCCCAGGAACAGTTCCCGGCCCTGCACCACCAGCGGCTTGCCCAGCTCGCGCACCAGCACTTCGGCCAGCAGCCGTGCGTTGGCCGCCACGTCGCCATCACCGACCAGGATCACGAACTCGTCGCCGCCAAAGCGGGCCAGCAGGGCTTCATCGCCACCGGCCTCGGTAACCGCACTGCCGATGCGCTGCGCGAACTGCAACAGCGCTTCGTCACCGGCCTCATGGCCCAGGGTATCGTTGACGCGCTTGAAATCGTCGATATCGGCAAACAGCAGGCCCAGCCGATGATTGGATGCGCGCGCGGCCATCAGGCGATGGTCCAGCGCCTCCCTGAATGCCAACCGGTTGGTCAGCCCGGTCAGTGCATCGGTATAGGCCATGCGCCGCACCTCGCGGTCATGGCGGGCGATGGCATCGCGCATGCGGGCGAAGCCGCGCACCAGCTCGCCGACTTCGTCGTCGCGGGTGTTCTCGGCCAGCGGCGCCTGGTAGTCGCCAGCCTCGATGCGGCGCGCCGCAGCGGCCAGGTCCCGGATCGGCGCCACCAGGGTGCGCTGCACGTACAGGATCACCACCACGCCGATCACCACCAGCAGGCCCAGCATCAGCAGCAGCCAGCCCAGGTGGCGGCTGCCGACCTGCTGCAGGCGCTCGCCGAGCGTGGCATTGGCGGCCTGTTCGCGCTGCTGCACCTCGTCCAGCGCCATGCCGACGCGGACGCCGCCGATGCGCTGGTTGCCGACCATGATCGGCATGGTGTTGTCGAGTACCTTGGGCGATTCCTGCACCACCAGCGCCTGCGCCACCGCGGCCTTGGGGGCCAGCGGGTCGGTCATCGGCTGGCCGAAGCCGGACACCTCGATCGAGCCGTCGTGCACCAGCCGGCCACGTTCGTCGAACACCAGCACATAGCGCACGACCGGCTGCCGTGCGGTGCTGCGCACCAGCGCACCGACCTGGTCCAGGTCGCGGTAGTACAGCGGGTTGGCCAGCGCGTCGGACAGCTCGCGCGCCATCGCTTCGCCGCGGCTGCGCACGCTGCGGTCGAACAGTTCATGGATGACGCCACCACTGAGGTTGCGCACCTCGCCCTGCATCGCCGCCTGCCGCCCCAGCAACACCGCCAGGATCGCCACCACCACGACCATCGCCCCGCCCATCGCGAGCAGGAACCGGGCCTGCATTCCCGAGCCGAGCCACTTCATTCCACTTCCATCCGCACGCGCGTCAATCCTTGTTTCAATTCATCCAGCCGCTGCTGCGCATGCGCATCGACGCGGTGGAAACCGGAAGTGCCGAAAAACCGATGCAGCGCCCCCTGTGCCTGCGGGTCGCTGGCCGCCTGCAGCAGGACGTCCTGCAGCCGGTCACGTACCCGCGGGTCAAGGTCGGCGCGAACCATTTCCACCGCCCGTGGGTAGGGTTCGGTGCGCAGCAGTTCGCGGAAGTTGCGCCGGAATGCCGTCGGCATCCGTCGCTCGTCATTCCAGTCCACGCTGCTCACCGCCCCCACTTCGACCATGCCCTTGTGCACGAACGTGGCGATGTTCAACTCGCTACGTGCGAACACGTACCCCACGCTGTCCCGGCCCGGCGCGTCCCACACACCGGCCAGGATCTGCGGCGCCAGCCCCTCCTGCAGCAGCGTCATCACCGGCACCAGGTAGGCACTGGTGGACGCCGTGTTCTGCAGCGCCAGGCGATGCCCGCGCAGGTCCTGGATCCGCTGGATCGGACTGTCGCGACGCACGAAGAACACGGTCTGGTACTCACGCACGCCATTGCGCTCGGTCAGCAGCAGCGGCCGCGCGCCACTGCGCTGGCCCAGTGCCACCGCCGTACCCGACGTTTCCGTGACCCAGTCGACCCGCCCCCGCCGCAGATAGCTGGCCATCTGCTGCGGGTCGCGTGCCATCAGGATCCGCCCTTCGGTGATGCCGACGTCGTGCATGCGTGCCACTACATAGTCCAGCAACGGTTGCAGCTGCTCGTAATGGGCCTTGGGATCATCGCTGATCCGGCCCAGCACCAGCACCCGGTCCGCTGCTGCATGTACCGTCCCGGCCAGCAGGATCATGACCAGGCTCAGCAGTCCCCTCTGCACTGCCCTTCGCAGACCCGACACAGGCTTCATCCCCCCTGGGTATCCGGACAGACTACCCGAAAAAATGAGAACGTCGTCAGCTGTCCTTGTTGCCCGCCTGTGCCAGCCGCGCCATCCGCTGGGTGTCGGCAAGGATGCCGCGCAACAGGCGCACTTCCTGCTCGCTCGGCTCGCTGCGCAGGAACAGCCGGCGCAGCTTGCGCATCGCCGATTCCGGGGCGCGGCCCTTGTGGAAATCGATCTCGTCCAGGGTGTCGCCAAGCTGGGCGAAGAAGCTCTCCATCTGCTCATGGCTTGCTGCCTGTTCGCGGAAACCGGGCTCGGCGTCCGCGGCCGGCTGCGCGCCCAGCAGCTGCATGCGTGTCTCATAGGCCAGCACCTGCACGGCGGCCGCCAGGTTGAGCGAGCTGAACGCCGGATCGGACGGGATGTGCACCGCCGCGTGGCAGAGCTGCAGTTCTTCGTTGGTCAGGCCAGTGCGCTCACGGCCGAACACCAGCGCCACCTCGGCGCCCTCGCCCGCCTTGGCCACCGCACGAGCGGCGGCATCGGCCGGCAGGTACTCCTCCAGCTGCACGCGGCGGGCACGCGCGGTGCAGCCCAGCACCAGGCGGCAATCGGCCACGGCCTCGGCCAGGGTGGCGACCACCGGGGCGTCCCCCAGCACATCTTCGGCACCGGCAGAGCGGCGGAAGGCCTCCTCGTCCAGCGGTTTCTCGGGGGCGACCAGCACCAGGCGGGCCAGGCCCATGGTCTTCAGGGCACGGGCGGCGGCGCCCATGTTGCCGGGGTGCTGGGTACCGACCAGGACGAATCGGAGGCGGGTGGCGGTGGGAAACTGGGACATGAACAGGGAAAAGGTCGAGCTGGACGATGACCAATGGTAAACTGTGCGGCCGGCCACTGCGCCGGACCCGCTCTTTTCCCCCGCCAGTCCATCTCTTCTGCCTTTCCGGGAGCCCACGCCATGCAGAAACCCGCCGTCACCGTCATGGTCAAGGCCGCCCGCCTCGCCGGCAACGTCCTGTTGCGCAACATCAACAAGCTCGAGGCACTGAACGTGGTGCAGAAGGGCCGGATGGACTACGCCAGCGAAGTGGATGCGGACGCGGAAAAGGTCATCGTCAAGGAACTCAAGCGCGCTTATCCGGACTACGGCATCTTCGGTGAAGAAGGTGGCGTGCAGGGCGAGCGCCGCCAGATGTGGGTCATCGACCCGCTGGACGGCACCAGCAACTACCTGCGTGGCGTGCCGCACTACTGCGTGTCGATCGCGCTGGTCGAGAACGGCGAGCCGACCGACGCGGTCATCTTCGACCCCCTGCGCAATGAACTGTTCACCGCCAGCCGGGGTGCCGGTGCCGTGCTGAACGACCGCCGCATCCGCGTGGCCGACCGCAAGGATCTGGAAGGCACGATGATCCACACCGGCTTCGCCCCGCGCGAGCGCAGCCGCGCCAGTGCCCAGCTGAAGGCGGTCGACGCCCTGCTGGTGCACGGCGAGGACATCCGCCGCACCGGTTCGGCGGCACTGGACCTGGCCTACGTGGCCTGCGGCCGTGCCGATGCCTACTTCGAAGCCGGCGTGAAGGCGTGGGACATCGCCGCCGGCCTGCTGCTGGTCCGCGAGGCGGGCGGCAAGGTCTGTGACTTCAAGGGCGCGACCCTGGGCCGCATGGACAATCGTGGCCCGGAGACCCACCAGATCGTGGCCGGCAACCTGAAGGTGGCCGAGTCGCTGCAGAAGGTGCTGGTGAACACCGGTTACGCGGCGGAGTTTGACGCGAAGTTCTGAGGTTCCGTGTAAAGCGGTTCATGGAGACGGCACCTGCGAGGTGCCGTTTTCGTTTGTGCGCACGGAGATTCGTTTCCGCGACCGCGGAGGGGTGTCACTTTCTTTGCTCGTGCAAAGAAAGTAACCAAAGAAACACGCCGCCGGGGCGCGAGCCGACGTGCTGCGCACGCCGGTACCCTGCGCTCCTCGGTCCGTCGAGGGACGGTGCGGGAACTCGCTGCGCTCAGACACCCGCACCTCTTCGCCCTCGCCAGACCTGCGGTGCTCAGCTCGCTCAAGGCGGACCCAAGGTCAAATGCCACAGCGACACCCGGTTGATCCATGCTACGCGTGGATGCTGTTGCTCTTGATCTTGACCTTCCAGTCCGCCTTCAGCGAGCCGAGCATCGCAGGGGAATCAGGGGCGAAGAGGCGCCGGTGTCTGAGCGCAGCGAGTTCGGCGCCGTCCCCTGATTCGCCGAGAAGCGCTGGGCACCGGCGTGCGCAGCACGTCGGCTCGCGGCCGGCGGAGCGTTTCTTTGGTTACTTTCTTTGCGCGCAAAGAAAGTGACACCCCTCCGCGGTCGCGGAAATGATCCCGGCACCACCAATGCGTGCGCGCACATACAAAAACGCCCGGCGCGGGGCCAGGCGTTCCTGCACTACCGTAGAAGTAGGGAGACTTACGCCGCCGTCGACGCCCGCAGCGCGGCGATGCGCTCTTCCAGCGGCGGGTGGCTCATGAACAGCTTCTTCGCCGTCGAACCGGAAATGCCGAAGGCGGCAATCTGGGTCGGCAACGTGCTCTGGCCGTGGTTGAGCTGCAGCCGCTCCAGCGCAGCGATCATCTTCTGGCGACCGGCCAGCGAGGCACCGCCGGCGTCGGCGCGGAACTCGCGGTGGCGTGAGAACCACATCGAGATCATCGTGGCGAACAGGCCGAACACCATCTCCAGCACGAACACGATGATGTAGTAAGCGAAGCCACGGCCGCCGCCTTCGCGGTTGCCCGACAGCGCGCTGTCGATGATGCCGCCGACCACGCGCGCCAGCACGATCACGAAGGTGTTCAGCACGCCCTGCAGCAGCGCCATGGTGATCATGTCACCATTGGCGACGTGGGCGATCTCGTGGCCCAGCACCGCTTCAGCCTCGTCCTCGCTCATGTTGTGCAGCAGGCCGGTGGACACCGCCACCAGCGCGTTGTTGCGGTTGGCGCCGGTGGCGAAGGCGTTGATCTCCGGGCCGTCATAGACCGCCACTTCCGGCATGCCGATGCCGGCGGCCTTGGCCTGGCGCTCGACCGTGGCCAGCAGCCAGCGCTCGGTCTGGTTGCGCGGCTCAGTGATCACCACCGCACCGGTGGAGCGCTTGGCCATCCACTTGGACAGCAGCAGCGAGATGAAGGAGCCACCGAAACCGAAGATGCCGGCCATCACCAGCAGGCCGCTCATCGAACGCGCGTCCACGCCCAGGATCGACATGACGATGCCGGCCAGGATCAGGACCGCGAGGTTGGTCGCCAGGAACAGGGCAATACGGGTGAACATGGGAAAATCCGGCTCGGAAGGGGTTGATATCCGTCAATTTGCGGTGCGCTCAGCTTGAATTCAAGCGCCAACCTGACCGACGATTCAGCCTGCATGACCGCCATTGTTCCCTGCGGCCGCTTCGCGCCCTCGCCGACCGGCCTGCTCCACCCCGGATCCCTGCTTGCCGCCTTCGGCAGCTGGCTGCTGGCCCGCCACCACGGCGGCCTGTGGCGGCTGCGCATCGAAGACGTTGACCCGCCGCGTACCGTACCCGGCGCCGCGCAGTCACAGCTGCAGGCACTGGCTGCGTTCGGCCTGGTCCACGACGGCCCGGTCCTGTGGCAGAGCGCTCGAGGCGAGGCCTACCAGGCCGCGCTGGACGTGTTGCTGGCCAGCGACCAGGCTTTCATCTGCCACTGCAGCCGCAGCGAACTGGCTGCCAGCGGCGGCATCCACCACCGCTGCGTTGCGCGGCAGCCGCGACCGGATCCTGCCGTCCGCTTCCGCGTACCGCCCGGCAACCTGGTCCGCTTCGACGATGGCCTGCGTGGCCCGCAGCAGCAGGACGTACATGCCGAAGTCGGCGACTTCGTGCTGCGCCGTGCCGACGGCTGCTGGGCCTACCAGCTCGCGGTGGTGGTCGACGACGCCGCGCAGGGGGTGACCGAAGTGGTGCGCGGCGCCGATCTGCTCGATTCCACCGCGCGGCAGATCCTGCTGCAGCAGGCGCTGGGCCTGGCCGTGCCGCGCTACTGGCACCTGCCGCTGCTGCTAGACGCCCCCGGCCACAAACTGTCCAAGTCGCTGGCGTCGCTGCCGGTGGACAGTACACGACCGGTGCCGGTACTGCGCGCACTCTGGCAGCTGCTGGGCCAGGCCCCTGCCGCACTGGACGGCGCCGATGACCGGGATGCGCTGCTGCACACTGCGCAACGGGCATTCGACCCGGCTCGACTGCCGCGGACCGACATCCTGTTGCCGGCCGGCGCACTTTCCGCGCCGATGTTGCAGAATCCCCCTTCCCCCACCTGATTCCCGGACAGCATTCCATGACATCTCGCGTCGCACTGGTCACCGGCGGAACCGGCGGCATCGGTACCGCCATCTGCCAACGCCTGGCCGACCAGGGCCACCGGGTCGCCACCAATTACCGCGACGAGGACAAGGCCCGCGCATGGCAGCAGGCGATGACCGAGCGCGGCTACAGCGTGTCGATCTTCCCGGGCGATGTCTCCGATCCAGGCAGCGCCGAGGCGCTGGTGCGTGCGGTCGAGGCCGAGCTGGGCCCGGTCGAGATCCTGGTCAACAATGCCGGCATCACCCGCGACACGACGTTCCACCGCATGCGCGCGGACCAGTGGCACGATGTGATCAACACCAACCTCAATTCGGTGTTCAACGTCACCCGTCCGGTCATCGAAGGCATGCGGCGCCGCGGCTGGGGCCGGGTCATCCAGATCAGCTCGATCAACGGCCTGAAGGGCCAGTACGGCCAGGCCAACTACGCCGCGGCCAAGGCCGGCATGCATGGCTTCACCATTTCGCTGGCCCGCGAGAACGCCGGCTTCGGCATCACCGTGAACACCATTTCGCCCGGCTACGTCGCCACTGACATGGTGATGGCGGTTCCGGAGGACGTGCGCGCCAAGATCATCGCCGACATCCCCACCGGGCGCCTCGGCAAGCCGGAGGAAATCGCCTATGGCGTGTCCTTCCTGGTGGCCGAGGAAGCCTCGTGGATCACCGGTAGCAACCTGGACATCAACGGCGGCCACCACATGGGCTGGTAAGCCGCGCAGGGGCCGCTGCGGCATGCGCTGACGGCCCCTGCCGATGGTCATGCTGCGCAGCACGCAAACCCTTGCTGCGCAACATGATCGCCCCTGAAAGCCAAGCCTGGCGGGGGCTGGGGCGGTTGCAACCGCTGCTGCACTGCGCCATGCTGCGCGTCTACTGTGACGAGTACCGCTTCATGGCTGCGACCCGCATCATCAAGAAGTATCCGAACCGCCGTCTCTACGACACCGAGATCTCCAGCTACATCACCATCGAGGACGTGCGCCAGCTGATCCTGGACGGCGAAGACTTCGAAGTCCGCGACGCCAAGAGCGGCGACGACCTCACCCGTTCGGTCCTGCTGCAGATCATCGCCGACCAGGAACAGGACGGCGAACCGATGCTGTCGACCCAGCTGCTGAGCCAGCTGATCCGCTTCTACGGCGATTCCCTGCAGGGCTTCATGGGCAACTACCTGGAGCGCAGCATGCAGGTCTTCCTCGACCAGCAGCAGCAGTTCCGCCAGCAGATGGGCAACCTGCTGGGCCAGACCCCGTGGGCGATGATGAACCAGCTGACCGAGCGCAACCTGGAGCTGTGGCAGGAATTCCAGCGCAGCATGGGCAGCGGCTTCGGTGGCCCGCGCCCGGGCGGCACCGGAACGGGAACCGGCAACAAGCCCGGCGAACCCGGCACCGGTACCGGCACCGGCGGCAAGACCCGCCGCTGAGCTGCAGCAACGGCTGATACGAAAACGGCGCGCCCCTGGCGCGCCGTCTTGTTTGGCATCGCTCCAGCGGTGCGTCAGCGTTTGGCCTTGCACCCCGTGCACACGCGCTCGACCTTGTAGCCCTTCGCCCTCAGCTTCTCGACCACGCCATCACTGCCCAGCAGGTGCAGCGTGCCGACCACCACCAGCGTACCGCCCTGCCCGGCCTGCAGGTACGGCTGCAGCTTCGGCACCCAGGCATCGTTGCGACCGGTGTTGATGCGCTGGTACAGCTGCGGATACTGCTGGCGCATCTCTGCCGCCATCTTGGTCCACAGCAGGCGCTCGTCGCCGCGACGCCATGCATCATGCAGCAGCCGCGCCTGCTCATCTGCCTTGCCGGCCTGGTCCAGTGCTTCGGCCAGCATCTGCCGCTGCTCCTGCACCGTCATCCCGTCCAGCATGCCGATCTGGGTATCGATATCTTCCAGTCCCGCGGTCTTCCGGCCGGTCTTCTGCGCGCGTTCCATGAAGTGGCGGTCCAGGCCCAGCGCCGGGTCCAGGCCCAGCTTCTGCATCTGCCCGATCGAAATGCTCAGGCCGACGAACCAGGGCTTCATGCCCTGCATCTGCGCCAGCGGCAACTGGTTCTGGGCAGCAAAAGCCTGCAGCTTCTGCCAGGTGGCCGCATCCAGATCACGCTTCAGCTCGCTGCCATCGGTGCGGGTCGCAGCCTGCACCATGCGGCTGGCCAGCTGGGGCGATTGCATGTCTTCCGGCGACAGTTCGAACACCACCCGCTGCGAGGCTTCGAACGCCTGCTCGACATCGGGCGACAGCGGGTAGTCCTGTGGCTTCAGCAGATGGAACGATCCCAGCAGGTACACGCGTGCATCGCCCGGACCGGTGACTTTCCACAACAGGGGTACCGGCGGCTTGGCCGCGGTTGCGGCCGCGGCCGCGGCAGGGCTGGCCTGGCCATCGCGGGCCGTGGCCAGTGGCGCCACTGCGCAGGCCGCCAGCAACAGCGCGGTACGGAACAGGTGTTTGATCGGCATGGTCAGCCTTCTCCTTCAGGCAGGTGGTAGGCCTTCTCGCCCGCTTCCACGCGCAGGTCCAACCGGTTTTCCGGCGGCGCCAGCGGGCAGGTCGCGTAGGCGGTGAACGCGCACGGTGGGTTGTAGGCATGGTTGAAATCGATGCGCACCGTGCCGTCTGCAGCGGGGGCATCGGTATCCAGATAGCGCCCGGCCGGATAGCTGCCGCGGCCGCTGGTGCGGTCGGCAAAGATCAGGAACAGTGGCTGCCCGGGCGCACCGATGGCCTCCAGGCGCCAGCTGCGGCCATCACGTTCGAACTCCACCGCACCGGCATTGGGCATCTCGGTGGTCAAGCCAGTGATGTCGACGATCGGCAAGGTCTTGCCCGGCGGATGCGCGATGAAGCGCGCCTGCACCTGCCAGTCCGCGCCGCCCGGCCAGTACTGCAGGCCGGCGAAATCACGCCGCGCAGGTGCCTCGGCATGCTTGACCCGCAGCGCGTCCCGTGGCCCCCGGCGGATGATGCTGAGCTGGCCCTTGCCGCCATCGAAGGCCAGCAGCGTCGGCTGCGCGTCCTTGTCGGTGTCGACGCGGATGCGGCCACGCACCGGCTGGCCGTCGTGGCTGACATCGACACCGGCTTCAGGCGTGAACCACCACTGCGTCCCTTCGCGACGCAGCAGGCCCAGCCTGTCCGGGCCAACCGTCAGGCGGATGCCGTTGGTGGCGCCGCTGCCAACGAAATGGGATTTGTTCTGCAGCCAGTGCAGGCCGACCAGGGCCGTCCAGCCATCGGGCCGGGTCAGGTCCTGGTAGCGCGCTACACGCCATTGCTGCTGCGCGGCCGCGTAGGCCGGATCTTCAGCGGCCGTCGGCGCCGGCGGTGTTGCCGGGCTGCAGGCGGCCAACACCACGGCGGCCAGCAGGCCCGCCATTCCCCGATAACGCATCGATGCTCCCCTCAACGTCCGCGCAGGAACCAGCGGTCGATCTCCGCCAGCGAAAAACGGGCCCAGGTCGGTCGGCCGTGGTTGCACTGGCCGGACCGTTCGGTGATTTCCATGTCGCGCAGCAGCGCGTTCATTTCCGGCACGGTCAGGCGCCGGTTGGCACGCACCGCGCCGTGGCAGGCCATGGTCGACAGCAGTTCGTCGCGTGCACTGGCCACGCGGCGGCTCTGGCCATGCTCGCGCAGGTCGGTCAGCACGTCGCGCAGCAGTCCTTCCGGTTCTGCATGCGCCAGCAGTGCCGGAATGCTGCGCACGTGCAGCGAACCGGGGCCGGCCCGGGTCACCTCGAAGCCGAGCGCCGCCAGTGTCTCGGCTTCGCTTTCGGCGGTGTCGGCCTCGCGCTCGCCCACCGCCAGCGTGATCGGCACCAGCAACGGCTGCGACTGCAGGCCGATGCCATCGTGTGCATTCTTCAGGCGCTCGTAGCCGATGCGTTCGTGGGCCGCATGCATGTCGACCACGATCAGGCCTTCAGCGTTCTCGGCCAGGATGTAGATGCCATGCAGCTGCGCGATCGCGTAGCCCAGTGGCGGTACACCCGCGTCGGCACTGGTCACCGGCAACCCGTTCTCGCTCGGCATCGGCGGCAACGCCGCTGCGCGTTCGACGCCGGCGGGCGCGGCGTACAGCGCGGCGTAGGCGGCCGGTGCATCGGCCACCTGCAGGCCCAGCGGCTGCTGCGGACGCCAGCCTGAAAACCCGCCACCACCACCTCCCGAGCCGGGCGCAGCCCCGCGCACCAGCCCGAACCCCGACGCGCCAGCGCTCGATGCCGTCGGGACGGCGGCGGCGTCCACCGGATGTGCGGGGCCGGCACCGATCTCCTGCGCCGACATGCCGGCACGGGTATCGGCCAGCGCATCCTTCAACGTGCGATAGACGAAATCGTGGACCAGCCGCGAATCGCGGAAGCGCACCTCGTGCTTGGCCGGATGCACGTTGACGTCGACGCGGGTCGGATCCAGTTCGAGGAACAGCACATAGGCCGGCTGGCGGCCGTGATACAGCACGTCGCCGTAGGCCATCTTCACTGCGTGGGCGACGCTGCGGTCACGCACTGAGCGACCGTTGACGTACAGGTACTGCTGGTCGGCGCTCGCGCGCGAATAATGCGGCTGCGCAATCCAGCCATGCAGGCGCAGGCCGGCGCCGCTGTGGTCCACGCGCACGGCCTGGTTGGCAAAATCCTCGCCCAGCGTTTCGGCAAGGCGCGCATCGGAATACAGATCGCCCGGCTTGTAGCGCCGCGAGGCCTTGCCGTTGTGCGACACGCGCAGCTCGACATCCGGCCGTGCCAGCGCCAGCGAACGCAGCCACTCTTCGATATGGCCCAGTTCGGTACGCTCGGCGCGCAGGAACTTGCGCCGCGCCGGCACGTTGTAGAACAACTCGCGCACTTCCACCGTGGTGCCCGGCGCATGCGCGCGCGGGGTCACCTCGCCGATCTTGCCGCCTTCGATCTGCAGTGCAGAACCATGCTCATCGTGCGCGCGCCGCGAGCACAGGGTGAAGCGGCTGACCGATGCGATCGACGGCAGCGCTTCTCCACGGAAACCGAGCGTGGCCACCGATTCGAGATCGTCAAGATCGGCGATCTTGCTGGTGGCATGGCGCGACACCGCCAGGGGCAACTGCTCGGGCGCGATGCCACTGCCGTTGTCGCGGATACGGATCAGGCGTACACCGCCTTCTTCCAGGTCGATGTCGACACGGCTGGCACCGGCATCGATCGCGTTCTCGACCAGTTCCTTGACCACCGACGCGGGCCGTTCGACCACTTCGCCGGCAGCGATCTGGTTGATGAGGATCTCCGGCAACGGCCGGATCGGACGCGGACCAGGCGCGCTCATGGGAGGTGATGGGCTGCAGACTTCATGGGTCGATGATAGCGGAGCAGCCCGTCGTCCGCCGGGCATGAATCATGCCGCGTGCCCAGCGGGAGGGTCCGCGCGCATGGCGATGCTTTCATCAGAAGGGCGCCCATCGGTCATGGGGCGCGGCTCAACTCTACAGAAAACGGCAACCCGCCTTCGGCGGCTTACTTGCTGCCGCCTGCCATGGTGGCTGCGGCGTCGATCTCGGCCTGCGCGCGGGCGGCATACAACGTGCCCGGCGGCGGTTGGCGGCTGAAGAAGGTGTGCACGCCATCCAGCACGGCGCCCGCCACCTTGCGCTGGTATGCCGGGTCCGTCAGGCGGCGCTCTTCATCCGGATTGGAAATGAATGCCGTTTCCACCAGCATCGCCGGCATGTCCGACGTGCGCAGCACCGCGAAGTTGGCGCGCTCGATGTTCGGCTTGTGGTTGTTGCCGATCCGCTTCAGACCGCCCAGCACGTGGCCGGCCGCATCTTCGGACGCCTTCATGTAGCCGCTCTGGGCCAGGTCCAGCAGCACGTTGGCCAGGGTGCCTTCGGTCTGCTGCAGGCGCACCCCACCGACCAGGTCGGCCGCGTTTTCCTTGTCCGCCAGCCAGCGGGCGCGCTGCGAAGAGGCACCCTTGGTCGACAGAACGTACACCGACGAACCCGTGGCCGAACGGTTTTCAGCCGCATCGGCGTGGATCGAGATGAAAATGTCCGCCTTGTTCGCACGCGCCTTCTGCGCGCGCATCGGCAGCGGAATGAACACGTCGCTGTCGCGCGTCAGGTAGGCCTTCAGGCCCGGCGTGGCATTGACCTGGCGGGCCAGCTCACGCGCCACCGCCAGGGTGACATCCTTCTCGCGCTTGCCGGTCGGGCCGATCGCGCCCGGGTCCTGGCCACCGTGACCGGGATCGATCGCCACCACCAGGTGTCGCATGCCGGGCTGCATGCGGATGCGCGATGCATCGCTGGGCATCGCCGGACGCGGCGGCTCGGCCGGCGTCGGCGCGGGTGTGGGGGCCGTTGCCGGCGGCGTGGTCACCACCGCAGCAGTGCGCTGGCCGGCAAGGATTGCAGCCGGCGAGGATGAAGGCGTGCTGCTGGCCGCGACGCCTGCCGCAGCAACCTGGGCCGGCGCGCTGGTCGGTGCGGGGGTCGGCGTGGCGGGTGCGGCGGCGCTGGCGCTGGCCTGCTGCTGCACCTGTGCGGTCAGCAGGGCGGTGGCCCGCGCAGCATCGGTGCGCGACTGCGCGTTCTCGGCCGGCGCGGGCGCGACTGAGCCCCCCACAGCGGCCGCCTGCGACTGCACCGCCGGTGGCGTCGCCGGGCGGCTGGTGGCCACGGCAGGGCCATCACCCGGCCATTCGATCACCAGCTTGGATTCATTGCCCTCGCGCTGCATCTGCGGACGGAACGGCGCCACCGATTCGGCAAGGTCGAAGACGACACGGAAAGTGCCCGGGACCGGCTGTCCGGTACGCACCGCCGTGACCACGCCCTGCGCGGCCGGCATCTTCAGGTTGCGTACGGCGCTGGAGTCGGGGAAATCGACCACCAGGCGGTTCGGGCCGGCCAGCGACAGGGTCTTGTAGCCGCCACTGCCGACCAGCGAGATCTCGGCACGGGTGCCGGTCGCGCCGGTGTTCAGCAGGACCTGGCGGACTTCACCCGCCCACGCACTGACGCTCGCCAGACCCAGTCCGACGGCGGCACAGATGGCGATGAGACGGTTCCCCGGGCGCATGGCTCAGGATTCAATCACCGCGCTGAACGGAATGCAACACCTTTTTCCTTAATAATCCGTAACCTGCCGGCGTTTGTTCTCGTCAGCCGACAGAAATGGCCTGCAAGTCGCCCCCTTGAGGCAGCCGTTTCAGCCATTCATGCCCAACGTCGCTGCTCGCGGTGAGACTGGCGCGTCGCCCCTGTCCTTCGATCTCCAGTGCTACCACCAGGTCGGTCGGCGGCAGCGCGCCGGCGCCCCGTTCCGGCCATTCGACCAGCCACAAGACCGCGCTGCCCTCGTCCAGGCCGAGGAAATCCAGCTCACCGGCCTGGCCGATGCGATACAGGTCCAGGTGCCACGCCTCACCGCCACTGGCCAGCGGATAGCGCTCGACCAGGGTGTAGGTGGGGCTGCGGATCGCGCCCTGCACGCCCAGCGCCCGCAGCAGCGCGCGGGCCGTTGTGGACTTGCCGGCGCCCAGGTCGCCGCGCAGTTCGATCAGCGCCTGCGGCGGCCGGGTGGTCGCCAGCCACTGCCCGAGCAGTTCGGTGGCGTCGCTGTCGGCAAGGAAGAAATCGGTCATGGGAAGCGTTCCGGGTTGGCCAGTCGCCGCAACGGCGCCAGCAGATCAGTAGGAAGCAGGCCGCGTGCGCCGTCAGCGGCAGCCGCGTCGCCGGCCAGCGCATGCAGCAACGCGCCCGCCGCGCCGGCATCGAAGGCGGCCAGGCCCTGCGCGCGCAGGCCGGCGATGATGCCGGTGAGCAGGTCGCCCATGCCCCCCACGGCCATGCCGGGATTGCCGGCGGCGACCAACCGGGGCGTTTGCCCGGGCGCCGCCACGATGCTGCCGGCGCCCTTCAACACCACCACCGCGTGGAAACGCTCGGCGAGCGTCTGCGCACAGGCGTAGCGATCGGCCTGGATGTCGCTGGTGCTGCAGCCGAGCAGGCGTGCGGCCTCGCCCGGGTGCGGTGTGAGGACGGCGCCAGGCAAGGCACGCGGATCCTGCGCCAGCAGGTTCAGCGCGTCAGCATCGACCACCAGTGGTTTGGCGCTGGCCAGCACCCGCGCAAACAGTGCGCGCGCCCATTCGTCCTGGCCCAGACCGGGCCCGATCGCCACCACCTTTGCCCTGTCAAGCAATGCCGGCAGCGCCTCGCCGTCTTCCAGCGCGTGGGTCATCGCCTCGGGCAGGCGAGCCAGCAGTGGAGCGACGTGGTCGCGGCGGGTACCCAGGCTCAACAGCCCCGCCCCTGCGCGCAAGGCGGCCTCGGCTGCCATGGCGATGGCACCGCCGCTGCCATGGTTGCCGCCGACGCACAGCACGTGGCCGGATTCGCCCTTGTGGGTATTTGCGCGGCGCGGCGGCAACAGGGCCGGCAATCGTGCCTGCGCCCAGTACTCCACGGCAGGCGACACGCTTTGCCATGCGGCAGCGGGCAACTGCAGGGGTGCCAGGGCCTTGTGCCCGCAATGATCCAGCGCGTCGCCTGTGTACAGCCCGCGATGGGCCACGATGAACTGCAGGGTCAGCGCCGCGCGCACTGCCGCGCCAGGTATCGCACCGCGGTCGGCATCGACGCCACTGGGCACATCCAGGGCCAGCACAGGTGCCGCCTGCGCATTGATCGCAACGATCAGCGCCTGCGCCGCACCCTCCGGCGCGCGATCGAAGCCCAGCCCGAACAGGGCATCGACCCAGAGGTCGGCCTCGGGCAGCGCGCCGTCGAACTCGGTGATGGCGCCGCCGTCGGACCTGAACTCCGATGTTGCACGCTGCGCCAGCGCGGTCGATGGCGCCCTGCCCGGCAGGGCGATCACCCTCACCTCGCGTCCGGCCTGCAACGCGTGGCGAGCCAGCACAAGGCCGTCGCCGCCATTGTTGCCCGCACCGACCACCACGCCGATGCGCTGCGCCTGCGGCCAATGCTGCAGCAGGCACTGCCAGGCGGCCTGGCCGGCCTGCGCCATCAGTCCCCAGCCAGCATCCCCCGCCAGGGTGGACGCCTGGGCATCAAGCGCACGCGCGGCAGCGGAATCGAACAGATCGGCGAGGTTGGCCATGCAGGGATTTTATACTGGTGCGCATGTCCCTCGCCCCCACCCCCGTCGATCCGGCCCAGGCCGTGCAGCGCATCCGCGAACTGGCCCGCGCGCATGGCTTCCAGCGCTGCGGCATCGCCGGTATCGAGCTGGGCGAGGATGAGGCGCACCTGGCCGACTGGCTGGGTCAGGGCCTGTACGGCACGATGGACTGGATGGCGCGCCACGGCACCCTGCGCGCACGACCGGCCGAGCTGTTGCCCGGCACTGTGCGCGTGATCTCGGTGGGCATGGACTACAGCCACAAGGATGACACCGAAGCCTGGGCGACGCTGGCCGACCCGGGCCGCGCCTATGTGGCGCGCTATGCGCTGGGCCGCGACTACCACAAGCTGATGCGCAACCGCCTGCAGAAGCTGGCCACGCAGATCAACGACGAAGTCGCGCCACTGGGCTACCGCGTGTTCGTCGATTCCGCCCCCGTCCTGGAGCGCGCACTGGCCCGCAACGCCGGGCTCGGCTGGATCGGCAAGCACACCTGCCTGATCGACCGCCATGGCGGCTCCTGGTTCTTCATCGGCGAGATCTACATCGACATCCCGCTGCCGATCGATACGCCGGCCACGGCGCACTGCGGCACCTGCACGCGCTGCATCGATGTCTGCCCGACCCAGGCCATCACCGGCCCGCAGCGGCTGGACGCGCGGCGCTGCATTTCCTACCTGACCATCGAACACGACGGCGCCATTCCCGAACAGATGCGCCCGCTGATCGGCAACCGCATCTATGGCTGCGACGACTGCCAGCTGGTCTGCCCCTGGAACAAGTTCGCCAAGCGCACCGACGAAGCCGATTTCCGCGCGCGCAACAACCTCGATACCGCGCGCCTGGACCAGCTGTTCACCTGGGACGAAGCCGAGTTCCTGCGCCGCACCGAAGGCAGCCCGATCAGGCGCAGCGGCCATGAGCGCTGGCTACGCAACATCGCCGTGGCGCTGGGCAATGCGCCGTCCTCGGCCGAAGCGCTGGCTGCCCTGCAGACCCGCATCGACGATCCCTCGCCGCTGGTGCGTGAACACGTGCAGTGGGCACTGGGCCAGCATACGGCGCGCTGACGTGCGATCCTGAGCCCCCGTTCCGCCCGCAGCACGCCGTTTCCATGCAGCCACGCAACAACGACATCCTCACCCCCAGCCAGCTCAACACCCTGGCCCGCGACCTGCTGGAAGGCAGCTTCCCGGCGATCTGGGTCGAGGCCGAACTGGGCAGCGTGGCGCGTCCTGCCTCCGGACACCTCTACTTCACCCTGAAGGACGCGCGCGCGCAGCTGCGTGCGGCGATGTTCCGGATGAAGGCGCAGTACCTGAAGTTCGTGCCGCGCGAAGGCATGCGCGTGCTGGTGCGCGGCAAGGTGACCCTGTACGACGCCCGTGGCGAGTACCAGATGGTGCTGGACCACATGGAGGAAGCCGGCGAGGGCGCGCTGCGCCGCGCCTTCGAGGAGCTGAAGGCACGGCTGGAGGCCGAAGGCCTGTTCGCCCCGGCACGCAAGCGGCCGCTGCCGGCGCACGTGCGACGCTTGGCCGTGATCACCTCGCCCACCGGCGCTGCCGTGCGCGATGTGCTGAGCGTGCTCGGCCGGCGCTTCCCACTGCTGGAAGTTGACCTGCTGCCGACCCTGGTACAGGGCAGCAGTGCCGCCGCGCAGATCACCCGGCTGCTGCAGGCCGCCGATGCCAGCGGCCGCTACGACGTGATCCTGCTGACCCGCGGTGGTGGTTCACTGGAAGACCTGTGGGCCTTCAATGACGAAGCCCTGGCCCGTGCGATCGCCGCCAGCCGCACCCCGGTGGTGTCTGCGGTTGGCCACGAAACCGACTTCAGCCTGAGCGACTTCGCCGCCGACCTGCGTGCACCGACGCCATCGGTGGCGGCTGAGCTGCTGGTACCGGACCAGCGCGAACTGGCCCTGCGCGTGCGCCGCACGGCGGCACGCATGGTGCAGCTGCAGCGGCACACGATGCAGCAGGCGATGCAGCGTGCCGACCGTGCGCTGTTGCGCCTGAACGCGCAGAGCCCGCAGGCACGACTGGATCTGCTGCGTCGACGCCAGCTCGATCTGGGACGACGCCTGCATGCCGCGTTCAACCAGCAGCAGGAGCGCCGTGCTGCGCGGCTTCGCCATGCAGCGGCGGTCCTGCGCGGGCACCATCCACAGCGCCAGCTCGACACGATGCAGCGCCGCTTGGCCGCCCTGCGCGGACGACCGCAGGCCGCGATGCAGCGTCTGCTGGAGCGCGATGCACTGCGGCTGCGCGGGCTGGCGCGTTCACTGGAAGCAGTCAGCCCGCTGGCCACCGTAGCCCGCGGCTACAGCATCCTGACCCGCAGCGACGATGGTGCGCTGGTGCGGCGCATCGACCAGGTGCAACCTGGTGACGCCCTGCAGGCCCGCGTCGGCGACGGCGTGATCGACGTGCAGGTCAAGTAGAGGGGTGTTCGGCAGGGCTGCGCCCTGCACCCGCAGAGGCAAATGCAACAGCCGAAGCAACAGCGAAAGCGGCCCTGGATTGCTGAAAGCTTGGCGGGGTGGTGTGGCTGTGCAGGACACGCCGTAAACCCATCCCTGGGGGCTCGATGGCGCCATCCATGGCGCCAACGGTCCTGCACAGCCACACCGCCCCCACCCTCGACAGTGTCCCGATGACGGTCGGTAGATCCACGCCATGCGTGGATGAATCTCTTTCAGATATCGAATCAATTCGGGGTCAGATCCGTTTTCCTGCGGAAAACGGATCTGACCCCAAGCGCCATTCCGGCAGATCGCGGACATCTGTCGAAGGCGGGGTGGGTCCGGTTGCGGGAGTGTCCGCGGCATGGATGCCGCGGCCAAGCCCCCATGGGTGAGGGCGCTTCGCTTGCGAAGCACTGCTTCGCAAGCGCCCGAACGCACAGCCGCCAGCGGCTGGGCCGGACTGGGGGTTTACGGCGTCTCCCGCAACCGGACCCACCCCGCCATCCCACGGATAGCCAGCTTTTGCTTCGGCTGTTGCTGTTGCTGTTGCTCTGGCTTCGGCAGGTGCAGGGCTGCAAGCCCTGCCGAACACCCTCTACTTTGCCTGCTCGCAGAACTTCTGCCGGTACTCGAGCGCCTTCGGCATCAGTGCCTGCAGGTTCTGGATGCGGGTGCCCGGATTCGGGTGGGTGGAAGCGAACTCCGGCGGCGCCTGGCCGCCACTGGCCTGGCCCATGCGCTGCCACAGCGGCACCGCCTCGCGGGGATCGAAGCACGCCGCCGCGGCCAGCATCAGCCCCACTTCATCGGCCTGCGTCTCGTGGCTGCGCGCATAGGGCAGCAGATAGCCGTAGCCCATCGCCGACATCATCATCTGTTGCTGCTGCGCATCCATGCCGCTGGCGGCACCGGCCATCTGCCCGATCTGGGTCAACTTCTGCTGCGCCATCCGCTGCGCACCATGGCGCAATAGCGCGTGGGCGATCTCATGGCCCATCACCACCGCCATCGCATCACGCGTACGCGCCACCGGCACCAGGCCGGTGTAGACCGCCATCTTGCCGCCCGGCAGGCAGAACGCATTGGCCTGCTCGGACGGGATCACGTTCACTTCCCACTGGAAATCCCGCGCGAAATGCGCGGGCTGCACGCCGTGCTCCTGTGCCAGCGCGGTCTCCACCACGTCCACCTTGGCGATCAGGCGCTGCGCGATGTCGCGCACATCGCGCGCGATCGGCGCATTCGGATCCATCGGCCGTTCCTGCGAGAGGATCTGCTGGTAGGCCAGCAGACCGAGCGCGGTCTCCTGGCGCGCATCCAGGCTGCTGTCGATCATCACCTTCTCGCCAGTGTAGGGATCGACGGTGCGATTGGAGAACCAGTAGAACACCGCATAGCCCGCCGCCAGCAGCAACACCCACCAGCGGATGTTGCCGAACAGGCCGCGTCGCTGCGGACCTTGGGGCGAGCGGGAAAAGGGATCGTTGCGCATCGGTGGTCTTCCAGCAGACCCCGCCGGCTGGCGGGCACGGCGCAATCTTAGTGCGCGGACGCCAGCAGCGGGTGAAGCCCGATGCCGCTCAGATGCCGCGCACCAGGCGGAAGCCGATGCGCGCATTGGTGGTGTCCGAATCCTGCGATTGACGCCAGGCCGCACGGGTCTGCTCGGGCGCATTGGCCCAGTTACCGCCCCGGATCACCCGCGACCGGCAGCCCGGGTTGAACCAGGCGACACCATCGGACGGCGCACGCCGGTAGCTGGCGTGCCAGCAGTCGGCCACCCATTCGCTCAGATTCCCGGCCATGTCGTGCAGGCCGAAAGCATTGGCCTGGAAACTGGCCACCGGCGCCGGTCCCCACCAGCCATCGCCATAGCCGATGAATGCGTTGTGCCAGTGCCGACCCGAAGGCGAGACGTCCTTGCTGCCGGTGAAATTGCCGCTGCCCGGCGGCGGCGTACCAGCGTCTCCCCAGGGGTAGCGGCCACTGCTCCCGGCGCGCAGCGCATATTCGAATTCGGCCTCGCTCGGCAGCCGGTAACTGCGTCCTGTCTGCTCGGACAGCCATGCCGCGTAGTTCTCGGCATCCCGCACGCTGACATGCATCACCGGCGAGTTACCCAGTGCACGCGCGCCATCGTAATCCGAACGCCAGTCGACGCCGCTGCGGCGGATGAAATTGCCGCTGCGCTCGTCATAGACCACCGAGTGGCCGCGCCGGGTCGCACGTGGTCGTGCATTGGTCGACTTCACATAGCGCTCGAAATCGCCGACGGTAACCTCAGTGATCGCCATCGCGAAGCCGCGGTCAAAGCGCACGTAGTGGGAGGGGCGCTCGGCGTCGGTGGAGCCGGGCTCGGCATCACCCGCGCCCATCTGGAAGCCGCCATGCGGCACCACCACCATCTGCGGACCGCGCCCACCATCACGCATCGCGTCGCTGAACACCTGGCCCGGACGGAAGCTGCCGTAGTGGGTGGCCAGATCGATGCGTTCGCGCAGCTGGGCCACCACCGCATCCCCCGGCAAGGCGATGCGCAGGGCCTCGGCCAGCTTTTCGCGCGCCGGCTTCAGCCCCTGCGGCGTGGCCAGCTCGCGCAGGCCCTCATCACGCAGCTGCAGCAGCGCGGCGGCGCGGATCTGCTCGATGCGCTCGAAGGCATCGGCAATGGTCGGTGACGAGTCACGGACCTTGCTGGCTTCGGCCAGCCAGGTGCCCGCACTGGCAAAGTCGCGTACGCGCGCGGCGTCCTCGGCCCGGCGGATCAGGCCACTTTCGGCCGCCGCCAGGCCCTGCCGCGCCCGGCTGTTGTGTTCGTCCAGAGCCAGCGCTTCACGGAAGTTGCCGATCGCACCGTCACCGTCCTCGCCGATCCGCCCCGATCGCAGGTCTTCCTCGCCGGCACGGTTATAGGCCACCACGCGCTGGGCGAGCTCCACCCGGCCCTGCAGCGCGCGCACCTTCTCATCCTTCGGCGCCAGGGTCAGCAGCACCAGTGCCTGGCGACTCGCCTCGGCCAGCGCCTCGCGCTGCCGTAGTGGCCGAACCAGCAGAGCATCGGCCTGCTGCTGCAGGCGCTGGCGAGCACGCTGCAAGCCGCTGCGGGCCAGGCGATCATCCGGATCTTCCTCCTGCACCGCCAGCCACAGCGGAACCGCCGCGTCGGCGTCCTCGTACAGGTGCCCTTCGCTGAACGCCTTTTCGGCTGCGCGGCGCAGCTGGGCGACGCTGCGGCCCTGCCGGTCGACCCGTGGCGGTGTCCACCGCTGCACGTCCTCGGTGGCATCCTCACCGGCAATGGTGACGCTACCCTGCCCCGCTCCCGGTGCCGGCTCCGCCAGTGAACCTTCCTGCGGCCGCGCGTCTTCGCCAGCAGCCGGCCCCGGCTCCGGTGTTGCCGAGGGCGACGGCGTGCAACCGGCCAAGGCCACGGCCAGAGCGGTGCACAGCACGGACGACAGCGGAAAACGCAAGCAGGATCTCCTTCGGCACGGACGCGGACCGACGTTAGGCTATTCTCCCCTGCCTGAGCAAACCCGAGTAGTAGGCCCTGACCCGTGGCAACCTGGATCACCACCCCCGCCGAGCTGGATGCGTACTTCCAGCAGCGTCCGGCCCGCATCGGCCTGGACACCGAATTCATCCGTGAACGCACGTTCTGGCCCCAGTTGGCTCTGGTGCAGATGGCGGTCGGGCAGGACATCCTGCTGATCGATCCGCTGATTCCCGGTATGGCCGAGGCACTGGCGCCGTGGCTGGCCGATGAGTCGATCACCAAGGTGATGCACAGCGCCAGCGAAGACCTGGTTGCCTTCAAGTGGACCTGCGGCGTGTTGCCGCGACCGCTGTTCGACACACAGATCGGCGCCTCGCTGGCCGGCATTGGTGGCGGCATGGGCTACCAGAAGCTGGTCGCGGAAATCACCGGCGTGGCGCTGGCCAAGGGCGAAACCCGCTCGGACTGGATGCGCCGTCCGCTCTCGGAGTCGCAACTGCAATACGCCGCCGACGACGTCGAGCACCTGTTCGCGCTGCATGACGCCATTGATGCCAAGTTGCAGGCGCTGGGCCGCCAGCAGTGGCTGCACGACGACGGCGAGCGCCTGCTGGCCAGCGTCGCCAATGACGAGGACCGCTGGCCGCATCTGGCGATGCGCTCAGCGCAGTTTCTCGATGCTGCCGCGCAGCGCCGCCTGCTGCGCCTGCTGCGCTGGCGTGATGTGCAGGCACGCAGCAGCGACCGCCCGCGCAGCTGGATCCTGGACAACGAACTGGCCGCCACGCTGGCACGCACGCCACCGGCCGATGCCGCCGCGCTGGCCACGCTGTTTGAACAGTTCCCGAAGGCACCGCGCAAGCTCGCCGGCGCGGTGTGGCAGGCGCTGGACACGCCGCTGGCCGATGAGGCCGAGGCACCGCTGGCACTGCCCGCCAACGACACCAACAAGCAGGCACTGAAGAGGCTGCAGGATGCCGTTGCCGAGCGCAGCCGCGAGCTGGGTCTGCCGGATGGCGTGCTGGCCTCGCGCAAGCATCTGGAAAGCTACCTGGATCGCCGCCAATGGCCCGCCGCACTGGCCGGCTGGCGCCAGCAGGAACTGGAGTCGCGGCTGCAGGCGCTGCTGCCCGCACGTTGATGGCACAAGGCGCCGGACCACGCCGGCGCCGTGCACCTCAAGCCTGCAGGGGCCGTGCTAGGGTTTGGCGGTACTGACAAGGAGACGTCGATGCAGACCCTCAAGATCGCGACCGCCTGCGCACTGCTGCTAACCACGTTGGGCCTGGCATGCTCCGGGCAGGCCGCACCGCTTTCCTATGCACAGGAAAAGGAGAACACAGCCAAGCTGGTGGACATCATTGACGGTGCCACCCGCGACGGTCTGGTTGCCGTGCTGGTGCCGGCCCCATATGTCGTGCACAACGGCGGGCCAGGCGTCGGCTCTCCGGTCCCCGGCTTTCATCTGGGCAACCGCTCGACCGACCTACCCGGGTTCTCGACGCGGGTGTCCTTCCAGCACAAGGATATTCCCTCCCAGGGCTATGTGCAGCTGTTCAACACCAACGAACTGGAAACCGGCCCGCAGAGGACGGTGTTGATGGACGTGTTCGAGGTGCATCTGATTCCGCCAGGCACCTATCTGCTGAACGGTGCGGAGAACTACCGCCTGAACACCCGCGTGGCCAAGCTGAAGCCGCTGGGGACCACGGACGAAGTATCGAAGGACATCGGCGCCACCCGCCTGGCCGACGTCGATTACCGTTTCTATTCCTGGAAGAAGGTCTGGGTACCACCCGGCGTCCTGACCGATCAGCACTCCCAGCAGGTCTGCATCTCGGTGCATGTGGCCTCCGGCAACTGCGTGGCATGGGGCACCCAGAACTACGAAACCTCGCGCCCGACCGAAGGCTACTGGGATGACAGGATCGTCCCTGAAGACATCCCTGCCGTACGCATCCAGGCGGTCATCGCCAAGGCCCACGCGCCACTGGCCTTCACTGCCCGCGAAGGGCAGATCCTGCTCAGCCCCTTCATTGTTGCCGCCGACGGCGATATCGATTTCAACGCCAACGACTGCGCACCGGTCGACAAGCTGACAGGATGCGCTCTGCGCCGCTTCACGGTGCACTACCAACCCGCGCCGCTGGACGCTGCGCGCAAGCACATCGCAATCACCTCGCGCGGCCTCAACGGCAAGCAGCGCAAGGTACTGGAGCGGATGGAGGCGATGCAGCTGCAGGTGCTGGGCCCCAGTGCGCCGTCCGATGCAGCGCTGGGCAAGGGCGTCAGCGCCACGCCTTGAGCACGGCTGATGCCTGGCCAGCAACGAAAAACGGCGCTCGATGAGCGCCGTTTCCGGTACACGACGGGGTAAGGCTTACCAGTTCATGTTCAGCGAGACACCGACGGTGCGCGGTTCGTTGTAGACCGCAGCCATATAGTTCTCGATCACACCCTTGAGGTTCTTCTCGTTGGTGATGTTGCGCGCGAACAGCGCCACTTCGTAGGCACCGTAGTTGCCCGAGTAGCCGATCTTCAGGCCGCCTTCGAAATCACCCTTGGAGTTGAACTCCTTGCTGTCGTACAGCACGAAGCTGGTGTAGCCCTGCTTGTTCCAGTCGGTGGACACAAACATGGTGCCCGCGTCGCTGACCGGGAAGTCGTAACGGGCGGCCAGGTTGACGTTGTACTTCGGCGCGTTCGGCAGCGGATTGCCGTCGATCTGCGCGAAGGTGTTGGCACCGACCTTGATGGTCGGGTCATTCACCGTGCACACCACCTGGCCGTTGAGGCCGCAGACCTGCGCGTAGACGCGCTTGTCCTTGATCTCGCTGTGCAGCAGGCTCAGGCCGGCGCTCAGGGTCAGGTTCGGGATCGGGCGCAGCTCCATGTCCGCTTCGAAACCATAGGCCTTGGCCTTGTCGGCGTTGAACAGCACGCCGTTGCCGTCCGAATCGTTGCCGTTGAGCTGGATGTCGTTGACGGTGTAGGTGAACGCGGTGGCGTTCAAGCGCAGGCGGTTGTCCCACAGGCTGCTCTTCACGCCCGCTTCCCAGGACAGGATGGTCTCGGAATCGGCGGTGGTGAAGTCGGCATTGAACACGGCCGAGCGGCCCTGGATGGTCGGGCCGCGGAAACCGCGGGCGACCTTGGCATAGACGCTCACGTCCGGCGTGATCTGATACATCGCGCTCAGATCCCAGCTCGGGGTGGTGTCGGACATCTTGACGTCGGTGCGGCCCTTGTAGGTGACCACGCCAGCGGCAGTGTCAGCCGTCTTCAGCAGGCGGGTGTGCTTCTCGTCCCGGGTCTGGCGCAGGCCGGCGGTGACGGTGAACTTGTCGGTGAAGGCGTAGCTCAGCTGGCCGAAACCGGCCCACGAGGTGTTCTTGTTGCGCAGGCGCACCCAGTTGTTCGGGTTGCGTGCCGCGCCCTGCAGGAACCAGGCGCGCTGGTAGAAGTCGGTGGTGTCGCTGCCGTTGAAGTAGAACGCACCGGCCTGCCACTGCAGCGCGCTGTCGTCATGGCTGGCCAGGCGGAATTCCTGGGTCCACTGGTCCAGGTCGCGGATGCGGCCCATCGACTGGCCGTAGCCGTTCGGCACGCCGTTCACCGGGAAGTTCACCGCAGCGCCGCCGTCGGTGTCGCCACGGCTGTAGCCGGAGGTGGTTTCGTAGGCGGTGATCGAGGTGAAGTCGATCGCGCCGAAGTCGTAACGTGCCTTCACCGAGCCGCCGTAGGTCTTGTAGGCCTGCGGATTGTTGTCGGCTTCGTCGTAGGCGACCTGGTCGCGCGGCACGTCGGTCTTGTTCGAGCCCTTGGTCAGCGCACCGCGCAGGAACAGGGTCGAGGTGCCTTCGTAGTCACGGGCGTGGGCCGAGGCCAGGATCGAGAACTGGTCGCTCGGGGTCAGCAGCAGCTGCGCGCGTACGTTGCGGTCATCGAAGCCGCCCATCGCGTTCTTCTTCGGGCTGACCGTGCCGTCGGCACTCGGGCCCTTGTAGGTGTTGTCGACGTAGTCATCGCGGTGCTGGTACAGCGCCGACACGCGGAACGAGGCGATGTCATTGATCGGACCGCCGAAGCCGCCGTCGATCGACACGCTGTTGTAGGTCGCGTAGCTGGCGCTGACCCGGCCGGTGTAGTCCTGGGTCGGCTTCAGGGTGTCGAACTTGACGATGCCGGCGGTGGTGTTGCGGCCGAACAGCGAGCCCTGCGGGCCACGCAGCACTTCCACCTGGTCCACGTCATAGACCGGGTTGGACTTCAGCACCACGTGCTCCAGCACCACATCGTCCTGGATGATCGACACCGGCTGCGAGGCCCCCAGGTAGAAGTCGATATTGCCCAGGCCACGGATATAGAAGCGCGGGAAGATGCGGCCGGTGGTGGTTTCCGCATACAGGCTCGGCACGCGGCCGGACAGTGCCAGCAGGGTGTCGTCGCCGCCGGCGGTGAAGTCGCGCATGCGCTCGCCCTGTACCACCCCCACCGAGACCGGCACTTCCTGCAGGTTCTGCTCACGGTGTTCGGCGGTCACGGTGATCGTGTCCAGGCCGGTCGGGGTCGGCGCGCTGTCCTGCGCGGCGGCACCGAAGCTGCCGACCAGAGCCAGGCCGGCGCAGGCCAGGGCCAGCGGATGGCGGCGGAAGGAAACGAAGGAAGACGACATACCCGACAGGCGGCGGGAATCGGAATGGGAGGGCATGGAATGCTCTGAGGAGGCGTCCGTGCGGCCTGCGCGAGCCGGGCGGCAAAAAGGGGGAAAACTGCGCAAGCGGCCATTATCCCCCAAATTGTTACGATTTCGTTGCGCGGCACCCGAACCCGGCGAAACAAGCGGTTTCGGCACAGTCCGCCGGCAGCGCCTGGGGTCAGATCCGTTTTCCAAGGGAAAACGGATCTGACCCCGAAGCTCCTGGCAGCCGGGTCAGCGCGACATCGACCCTCGCAAGTCGCCCGCATGCGCGCTGCGAAACCAACTCTGGCCTTTACTTCTACGGCGCCACGGCTTCGCGGGACGACTGCTCATTGCTGCCGCCCCCGGCATTGCCTTGCGCAACGCCTGGTCTCTGTCGAATTCGCCCTGCTGCGCCAAGCACTGGCCCGAATCCGGCCGGCACGGCGGTGGATCCAGGCCTTGCGTCGTCCCTGCCCGGCGCTTGGCAAGCCCGGCAGGCAGCGCTACACTGCAGCCCTGCCGTGGGGCCATAGCTCAGCTGGGAGAGCGCGTCGTTCGCAATGACGAGGTCAGGAGTTCGATCCTCCTTGGCTCCACCACTATTCAGAAGAACCCGTAGATCCTGGCGATCTACGGGTTTTTTCTTGTCTGGAATCCGCCTAGCCGGGTTCCTGGCCGCCATCCTTGCGGCGCGGGCTGCGCGAATGCGCATCACGCACCTGTTGGTCGCACTGGCCCGGCCGCTGCTTCGCCACGTTGTCCTGCTTCCGGTCCTGGCGGCTTTCCTGGATGCCCTGCTTCGGGTCCTGATCCTTGTCTGGCTCGTTCATCTGATTACTCCCTCATCGGCATCAGGCCGACGTTCTGCCCCACGCTAGAGGCCGGCGGGTAATCCACAGGTCAGTCCCGCGCCAACAGCGTGTGCACGAACCCACTTGCTGCGACGGTGAACACACGCCCAGAATCCGATGCAGCACGAATTCCGCGTACATCCATGCCCCCGCCCGCCCAGCACGCGGCACACACCGTGCCGATGAACCTCAATCCAACCGACGGCAGCATCCAGCTCGGCACGCTGCCGAACCTGATCTGTCCCAGCCTCTCACCGCAGGAGGCGCGCATCGCCTTCGCCACGCTGACGCATGGCGAGCGCGATGTCGGCACCGGCTATGTCTGGCTGAGCCTGCACCGGCTCAGCCTGGGCGGTGCACCCGCTGGCATCAGCCTGTGCTTCCACGGCCAATACCTCGACATGGTGACAATGAGCGTCGATCTGCCCGGTGCAACACTGGAAGACGGCTGGCCGACCCAGGCCGCGATCGATGCCGAAGTCGCTTTCATGCGGCGCACCTTGGCCACGGCACTGGGGCGCAAACTGGCAGGCGGCCACGCCCGCTTCAGCTGGGGCGAGGCCTGGGCCCGGTTCGACCCGAAGGGATTCATGGCCAGCAGCGGCGTCCGCTACTCGCCTCGCACGTGACGGCGCTCAGGTTCGGGTGATCGACACGCCGCCTTCAACGCGCATTGCGGTACCGGTAACGAAGCTGCTTTCATCGCTGGCCAGGAACAACGCCGCATTGGCGATCTCCTCCGGCTTGGCCATGCGCTTGAGTGCATGCAGCGAGCGCACGAAATCACGCGCATCACCGGTCGGTGCCGCCTGCCGGCCCATCTCGGTATCGGTGCCCCCGGGCAGCAGCACGTTGCTGCGCACGCCACGCGCGCCGTATTCGGCGGCGATCACCTGGCTCAGGCCGATCAAGCCGGCCTTGCTCGACGCATAGGCCGCCATTCCCGGGAAGCCGACGGTGTGGCCGACGAAGGTGCCGACAAACACCAGCGAGCCACCGCCGCGTGCCAGCAACGCCGGCAACTGGGCGCGTGCGGCATGGAAGGCGGCATCGAGATTGGTGGCCATCACCTCGCGCCACGCATCCACCGGGAACTCTGCTGCCGGTGCACCGGGGCCGAGCATGCCGGCATTGTTGAGCGCGATGTCCAACCCACCGAATGACTGCTGGGCCAGTTCCACCAGCGCCGGTGCCGTGGCCGGATCAGCCACGTCCGCGGCATGCACCACCACCTCGCCACCGGCGGCGCGGATCTGCTCGGCCAGCGCCTGCAGCGGCTCCGGCCGCCGTGCGTTGAGCACCAGCTTTGCCCCTTCTGCAGCGAAGCGCAGCGCGCTGGCGCGGCCGATGCCGGCGCTGGCACCGGTGATGAGAGCAATCTTGTTGTTCAGCCGCATGGTCGTGGTACCGGTTGTGAAGTGGCCGCCACGATGCCGCGCCTCTCGCCTGCCAACACTCCGTTTCCGGGCCCGGCCCATCGGTGCAGGAAACGGAGTTTCCGCAGAACCAGCACGTGCCAGAATCCGGCCATGGACAGCACCGCCACCACCGCCCTCGATGCCCGCGTCGAACGGGTTTGCCGCCACCTTCAAGCCAGCCACGACGAACCCTCGCTGCAGGAACTGGCCGGGATCGCGGGTTGCAGCCCAACCCGTCTGCATCGCCTTTTCAAGGAAGCAACCGGGTTGACCCCGAAGCAGTACGCTGCCGCGCTGCGCGCCGACCGCCTGCGCACCGGGCTGGAACAACAGGAACGCATCACCGACGCCTTCCACGATGCCGGCTTCGGCTCCAGCGGTCGCTTCTACGAGAACGCGCCGAAGCTGCTGGGCATGACGCCGAAGCAATGGCGTGCCGGTGGTCGCGGCGAAGTCATCCACTTCGCGCTTGCCGAAAGTTCGTTGGGCAGCGTGTTGGTGGCCAGCAGTGCCACCGGCGTGGTCGCGATCCTGCTCGGCGACGATCCGGAAGCGCTGCTGCAGTCACTGCAGCAGCGCTTCCGCCAGGCCGAACTGGTCGGGGCCGACAGCGGCTATGAACAACTGGTGGCACAGGTGGTGGGCCTGGTCGAGGATCCCTCGCGAGGCGCCACGCTGCCGCTGGACATCCGCGGCACGGCCTTCCAGCAACGTGTATGGCAGGCGCTGCAGCAGATTCCGCGCGGACAGACGGCCTCATATGCCGAAATCGCCGCGCGTATCGGCGCGCCGCAATCGAGCCGCGCGGTGGCACGCGCCTGCGCAAGCAATCCGCTGGCCGTGGCGGTGCCCTGCCACCGGGTGGTGCGCCGCGACGGCGACCTGTCCGGCTATGCCTGGGGCGTGGCACGCAAGCGCGAACTGCTGCGCCGGGAAAAGGTCGCCAACGGCTGACGCGACCCGCAAGCCGCCGACCTTGTCGGCGCCCCCAACCTCCGGTAGCCGCCAACCTTGGCCGGCATCGGCCAAGCCCTCAGTCCAGCTTCACCACCAGCTTGCCGAAGTTGTGCCCCTGCAGCAGCCCGAAGAACGCCTCCGGTGCATTTTCCAGCCCTTCCACCACATCCTCGCGGTACTGGATGCGGCCCTCACGCAGCCACTGCGCCATCTCGCGCTCGAAGTCCGGCCACAGGTGCTTGAAGTCGTGCACGATGAAACCGCGCACGGTCAGGCGCTGGCGCAGGATCTGGCTGAACAGCACCGGCAGGCGGTCCGGGCCAGGCTGCGCAACACCACGATTGTTGTAGGTGGCGATGGTGCCGCACACCGGAATGCGGGCGAAGTCGTTGAGCAACGGCAGCACCGCATCCAGCACATGGCCCCCGACGTTCTCGAAGTACACGTCGATACCCGCAGGTACCGCCGCGCGCAGCTGCTCGGCAAAATCAGCCGCGCGATGATCCAGCGCCACGTCCACGCCCAGCGTCTGCAGATAGGCACGCTTGGCCTCGCCACCGGCGATAGCCACTACGCGCGCGCCCTGCAGCTTGGCCAACTGCGCCACGGTCGCGCCGACCGGCCCCGTTGCGGCGGCCACCACCAGCGTCTCTCCCGGCTGCAGGCGGGCGATTTCATGAAGGCTGGAATAGGCGGTGAAGCCCGGCATGCCATACACCCCCAGCGCCGTACTCAACGGCAGCCCGGCCGGGTCCAGGCGGCGGCCCAGCGCCTTGGCCGGCAGCACCGCGTGGGTCTGCCACCCGCCCGGCGCCAGCACCTGTTCGCCCACTGCGACACCCGCAGCCCTGGACTGCAATACCTCGGCCACGGTCTGGCCTTCCATCACAGCTTCCACTGCCACCGGCGCGGCATACGACGGTCCCTCATCCATGCGTCCACGCATGTACGGGTCCAGTGAGAGGTAGCGATTGCGCAGCAGCACCTCACCGTAGCCCAAGGGCGGCAGCGCGGCCTGCTCCAGGCGGAAATTGGCTGCAGTGGGCGCCCCCTGCGGACGCGACGCCAGCACGATGCGGGTGGTGGTCGATGAGTCGGACATGACGACGGTCTCTGCTGTTGCCAGCATCAGGAAAGGAACGCCGACACTACGCCGCAGCGTTCCCCCATGGGAGTCACGAAAACAGCGTTCCATGTCCGGTATCGGTGCCGTCCACGCGCAGGCCGCGCCACGCCGCGTTTGTCGATCACTGTGGCCCGCTGAATTGCGCCGCACGCGATGATCACCGTGCCACCGCGCACGGATGAATCGGCATCCAGCGCCCCCCTGCCCCGCGACGGCGGATCAAGTACTTGCGTCTGCGCAGACGGCAATGTGAAGGTTTTTTGCCAAAATGCTTGCCGTAGCCGGCTGACCTCCGTAATATGCGCGTCCTTGGCAGCGACCTCGCTGCAATGAACTACGTGGCCGAGTAGCTCAGTTGGTAGAGCAGGGGATTGAAAATCCCCGTGTCGGCGGTTCGATTCCGTCCTCGGCCACCACGTTCGACAGCCTGCAGAAATGCGGGTCTTTTTTTCGGGAATCGCAGTTGATCGTGATTGCCACACAGTTTGGCCGAGTAGCTCAGTTGGTAGAGCAGGGGATTGAAAATCCCCGTGTCGGCGGTTCGATTCCGTCTTCGGCCACCATCTTTCGAGACCTGCAGAGATGCAGGTCTTTTTTTTGTCCGTGCTTCGCGCACTGCACGAGTGGCGGATGCGGCGCCTGCGCACACGCCCGGTTGACGAAACATTTACACCGGCACGCGCGGCGGCACCTACGCTCCAGACTCCTGCCTGGAGCCTACCGATGCCTCTGCGCCCCGCCCTGTTCGCCTGCCTGCTGCTGGCCGCTTTCCCGGTGATCGCCACTGAACCTGTGCGCGCGGTCGAGCGCCTGGACATCGATCGCTACGCCGGCCAGTGGCACGAGATTGCGCATCTTCCGGTCTCGTTCCAGAAGCAGTGCGTGGGCGAGATCACCGCCAACTACGGACTGCGCAGCGATGGCCGCATCAGTGTCACCAACGCCTGCCGCAACGGCGACGGTGAGCGCGTGGTCGCCGAAGGCGTGGCACGCGCGGTGGCCGGCCATCCCGGCCAGTTGCAGGTGCGCTTCGCGCCGGACTGGCTGAGCTGGGTCCCGCTGGTCTGGGCCGACTACTGGGTGCTGGCGCTGGACCCGGACTATCAGTGGGCACTGGTCGGTGAACCGGACCGGAAGTACCTGTGGATCCTCTCGCGCCTGCCGGAAATGGATCGCGCACGCTTCGAAGCGCTGAAAGAAAAAGCCGAGGCCATGGGCTACGACCTGCGCCCGCTGCGCCTGATGGCCCCGCTTCGCGATACGCCCGCCGATTGAACCGCGTCGCAACCGCGGCGCCGCGCGCGCGCCGTCCGGCACCGCGCACGCCCGGCCGCCATCTTCACGCGCTACCCTCTGCGACGGGTCGCCACAGGCGATCCAAACAACCATACGCCGTAGTATGCTTATCCAAACGCACCCCTCCAGAGGACTTGCGCCCATGCTCCACCGTTTCCGTATCGCCTTGATTGTCCTGTGCACCCTCGCCCTTGTTGCCTGCAACAACGGCATCGTCAAGCGTGTTTCGGAACCGGCGGCCAGCCTGCAGCAGCTGACCGTGCGTGCCGACGGCAACTGGACCGTGGCCCTGCGCCTGCAGAACTTCAGCTCGATGCCGATGACCTTCGATGACGTCTCGCTGGCGCTGACCGTCGGCGACAACGAAGCCGGCACCCTGCACGCCAAGCCCGGCATCTCCATCGGCGGCACCTCCGCCGACGTGATCAATGTCGACCTGGTGCCCAGCTCGGCCGCGCGCCTGGTGGTGGCCGATGCGCTGGCCAGCAACCGTACCCTGGCCTATGGCCTGAAGGGAACGGTGGCGGCCACGCCGCAGGAAAAGAAGCAGCGCAGCTTCGACATCAGCAGCCGCAGCACCCTCAACCAGGCCCCCGGCCTGCCCGGCGTGCTGCGCTGAACGCGCCTTTCGTGGCGGCGCCCGGCGCCGCTCTCCCCTGCCCTGATCAAATCGAGACGTACCGATGAGCAGCTACACCGCCCCGCTTTCCGACCTCCGTTTCGCCCTGCACGACGTGCTCAAGGTCGAACCCCTGTTCGCCCGCCTGGGCTTCACCGACGCCACCGCCGACGTGGTCGATGCCGTGCTGGAAGAAGCCGGCCGCTTCAGCGGCACCGTGCTGGCCCCGCTCAACAGCGTCGGCGACGAGATCGGCTGCGTGCTCGACCAGGCCACCGGTGAAGTGACCACCCCGCCCGGCTTCAAGCAGGCCTACGACCAGTTCGTCGATGGCGGCTGGACCGGACTGACCGCCTCGCCGGAGCTGGGCGGCCAGGGCCTGCCGCACACTCTGGGCGTGCCGCTGAACGAAATGATCAATGCCGCCAACCTGGCGTGGGGCAACTTCCCGCTGCTCTCCCACGGCGCCATCGAAGCGCTGAAGCAGCATGGCGAGGCCTGGCAGCACGAGGCTTTCCTCAAGCCGCTGATCGAAGGCCGCTGGACCGGCACGATGTGCCTGACCGAACCGCACTGCGGTACCGACCTCGGCCTGCTCAAGACCAAGGCCGAGCCGAACGCCGATGGGAGCTATTCGATCACCGGCACCAAGATCTTCATCACCGCCGGCGAGCATGACCTGACCGGCAACATCGTGCACCTGGTGCTGGCCAAGCTGCCTGACGCTCCCCCGGGTGCCAAGGGCATCTCGCTGTTCGTCACCCCGAAGTTCAAGGTCGACCGCGACGGCAACGTCGGCGAGCGCAACGCACTGCGCTGCGGCTCGATCGAGCACAAGATGGGCATCAAGGGGTCGGTCACCTGCGTGATGAACTTCGATGGCGCGCAGGGCTACCTGGTCGGCCAGCCGCACAAGGGCCTGCAGGCGATGTTCACCATGATGAACACCGCGCGCCTGGGGGTCGGCCTGCAGGGCATCGGCCTGTCCGAGCGCGCCTACCAGAACGCGCTGAAGTACAGCCGTGAGCGCCTGCAGTCGCGCGCCCTGAGTGGTGCCAGGTTCCCGGACAAGCCGGCCGACCCGATCCTGGTCCACCCGGATGTGCGCCGCATGCTGCTGACGGTGAAGTCGCTGGTCGAAGGCAGCCGCCTGCTGGCGCTGCACGCCGCCACCCTCATCGACGTTGCCCACCATGCCGAGGATGCCGCTGAGCGCGAGCGCGCCGACACCCTGGTGAGCTTCCTGACCCCGATCTCGAAGGCCTGCCAGACCGAATGGGGCATCGAGAACACCTACAACGCCCTGCAGTGCTTCGGTGGCCACGGCTACATCCGCGAGCACGGCATGGAGCAGCTGGCCCGCGACGCCCGCATCACCACGCTGTATGAAGGCACTACCGGCATCCAGGCGCTGGACCTGATCGGCCGCAAAACCGCGTCCAGCCAGGGCGCCGGCCTGAAGCTGATGCTGGCCGAGATCGAAGCCTTCGCCAAGGAACACGAGGGCAACGAAGCGCTGGCCGAGTTCATTGGCCCGCTGCGCGCCAAGGCCGCCGAATGGGGCAAGCTGACGATGGACGTGCTGCAGCGCGCGGCCGCCAATCCGGACGAACTGGGCGCAGCAAGCTACGACTACCTGTTCTATTCGGGTTACGTGGTGCTGGCCTACTGGTGGGCCCGCAGCGTCGCCGCCGCCGACGCCAGCGCACACGGCGCCGCTTTCGCCCAGGGCAAGCGCGAGACTGCGCGGTTCTACTTCGCCCGTGTGCTGCCGCGCACGCTCAGCCACGCCGCCGCGATCCAGTCCGGCGCCGCCCCGCTGATGGCGATGGACGACGAGCGCTTCGGCGCCTGAGCCGGGCTACGCCCGGCACCCGCGGTAGTGCCGGCCGCTGGCCGGCGACCGCAACAGCAACAGCTGCATCCCGGTGGATGGCGGGGCGGTGTGGGTTGGCAGGACACGCCGTAAACCCCGCTCCGCGGTCCGGCCCAGCCGCTGGCGGCTGGGCGTTCGGGCGCTTGCGAAGCAGTGCTTCGCAAGCAAAGCGCCCTCACCCCTGGGGGCTCGATGGCGCCATCCATGGCGCCAACGGTCCTGCCAACCCACACCGCCCCGCCTCTGACAGTTCCCCGCGATCTGCGTAGATCCACGCCATGCGTGGATGAAAACCACCGGAATCCATCTGGAGAAAAGCCCCCCTTTGTTAAGGGGGGCGCGCCGACGGCGCAGGGGATAGGAGGAATGCGTGGGCATCCCAACCCGCCATCGGCGGGCTGGGATGCGGAATGCGCGGACCTGAATGTTGACGATTTGTGTATCGCCTGTCGGCGATACACAAATCGTCAACATTCAGGTATAAGCTGTTCTCCCGATGGAGACAGACACTACACGCTTGGGTCTGATCGAAGCCGGAGCTCCGTTTTCTGCTCCGGGCGCCGAAGCATCGCCCAACGCCACGACGCTGCATCGCCCCGGTTCGGTCCGGCTGCTCTCGCTTGATGCCCACGGACGCGTACTGGACTGGATCACCTGGCAGGATGCGGCCTGCCTCTACGCCCGCGAGGCAGTGGCCTGGACGCTCGGCGATCCCTGCCTGCACATCCACGGTGGCACCAACCGCTTCAGCGGCCTGCAGAGCGGCATGGACCTGCACCCGATCATCGCCGCCCGCGGCCACGCCCGCTCCCGCGCGATCGACCCCACGCCGAACCTGACCAACCAGGCCCTGTTCGCCCGCGACGCCCATCTGTGCATGTACTGCGGCCAGCAGTTCACCCGCCCGACGCTTACCCGCGACCATGTCATGCCGCTGTCCAAAGGTGGCCTGGACTGCTGGGAAAACGTGGTCACCGCGTGCTTCCACTGCAATTCGCGCAAGAGCGACCGCACCCCGCAGCAGGCCGGCATGCCCCTGCTGGCAGTGCCCTACCGGCCCAGCTGGATCGAGCACCTGATCCTGTCCAACCGCAACATCCTGGCCGACCAGATGGCCTTCCTGAAGGCGCAGTTGCCCAAGCGCTCGAAACTCAGCACCTGAACGCCCGAAAATGCAACCCTCACCGTCCTGTCACGGACGGCGGCGTTTGCTTGCCCCACCCCCGTTTGAGGGCGAAAATGGGCGTTCAGAAAAAGTGCGAACATGATGATCGACTCTGCCCGCTATCCCCGCCTCGCGCGCATCCAGACACCGGATGACCTGCGCACGTTCGACGAATCCGAATTGAGGGCGGTCGCCGACGAACTGCGCGCCTACCTCATCGAATCGGTGGGCAAGAGCGGAGGTCACTTCGCCGCCGGCCTGGGCGTTATCGAGCTCACCGTGGCCCTGCACTATCTGTACCAGACCCCGGTCGACCAGCTGGTGTGGGACGTCGGCCATCAGACCTACCCGCACAAGATCCTGACCGGCCGCCGCGACGAGATCCATACTGTCAAGCAGAAGGACGGTGTCGCGCCGTTCCCGAAGCGCGAGGAAAGCGAGTACGACACCTTCGGCGTCGGCCACTCCTCCACCTCGATCTCGGCCGCGCTCGGCATGGCCATCGCCCGCCAGTCCGAAGGCGACGACCGCAAGGTTGTGGCAGTGATCGGTGACGGCGCGATGACTGCCGGCATGGCATTTGAGGCGCTGATGCACGCTGGTGGCATGGAGCCGGAGCCGAACCTGCTGGTGATCCTCAACGACAACAACATGTCGATCTCCGAGGCAGTGGGCGGCCTGACCAAGATGCTGGGCCGAGCGACCGGCAGCCGTACGCTCAACGCGCTGCGCGAAGGTGGCAAGAAGATCCTCGGTGACAAGAAGAACAACCCGGCGCGTTTCGTGAAGCGCTGGGAAGAACACTGGAAGGGCATGTTCGTGCCCTCCACGATGTTCGAGGAAATGGGCTTCCACTACACCGGCCCGATCGACGGCCACGACATGCCGGCCCTGTTGTCCACCCTGAAGACGCTGCGCGCCTCCAAGGGCCCGAAGCTGCTGCATGTGATGACCACCAAGGGCAAGGGCTACGAGCCGGCAGAAGGCGATCAGATCGGTTACCACGCCGTGGGCCCGTTCGATCCGGACAAGGGCCTGGTGGCCAAGGCCGGGGCCAAGAAGCCGACCTATACCGATGTATTCAGCGACTGGCTGTGCGATGCCGCCGCCGCCGAGCCGCGCCTCTACGGCATCACTCCGGCGATGCGCGAAGGCTCTGGCCTGGTGCGCTTCAGCAAGGAATACCCGCAGCGCTATTTCGACGTGGCGATCGCCGAGCAGCACGCGGTCACCCTCGCCGCCGGCATGGCCACCCAGGGTGGCAAGCCGGTGGTGGCGATCTACTCCACCTTCCTGCAACGTGCGTACGACCAGCTGGTGCACGACGTGGCGATCCAGGATCTGGACGTGCTGTTTGCGATCGACCGCGCTGGCGTGGTCGGTCCGGACGGCGCGACCCACGCCGGCAACCTCGACCTCAGCTTCCTGCGCTGCGTGCCGAACATGGTGGTGATGGCACCCTCCAATGAAGCCGAGTGCCGGCAGATGCTCAGCACCGGCCTGCAGCACCCGGGTCCGGCGGCCGTGCGTTACCCGCGCGGTACGGGTACCGGCGTTGCGGCCGGCACCGACCTGTCGACCCTGCCGATCGGCAAGGGCGAGCTGCGCCTGCAGGGCAACCGCATCGCCCTGCTTGCCTTCGGCAGCACCGTGCCCGCCGCCGAGCAGGTCGGCCGCGAACTGGGCCTGAGCGTGGTCAACATGCGCTTCATCAAGCCACTGGATCGCGAGCTGGTGCTGACCATGGCCGCGCAGCACGAGGGCCTGGTCACGATCGAAGACAACGTCGTGGCCGGCGGTGCCGGTTCCGGTGTCGGTGAACTGCTCAATGCCGAAGGCGTGCTGCGTCCGATCCTGCACCTGGGCCTGCCCGACAGCTACCAGCACCACGCCAGCCGCGAGGACCTGCTGGCCGAAGCCGGTATCGATGCGGCCGGCATCCGCGCCGCCGTGCTCAAGCGTTGGCCACAGCTGGCCGCAGGCAGCCCACCGCTGAGCGCGGCGGGCTGAGGCCGATCAGGAATCCACGCATCACGGGAAGGTGCAGCCGAAGGCTCGCACCTTCCACGGTGGAAGCAGGTGGTTCCACGCCATGCGTGGATGGCCGGACCCCGCAGGCCCGCCCCGGCAGGCGCCCCACGCTCAACCGTAACTGACCGCTTCCACGAACGCCCCGCTGGCCTCCACGCGGACGGCGGCGCGCTGCCCGGTGTCGACGAAGTGCAGGCGGGCCAGGGTCTCGGCAAAGTCATAGGCTCGTGCGCCATCACGGAACTCGATTGGCTCCGGCCTATCCGGGTGCAGCACGCGCCACTGGCGCTGTTCGCATTGCAGGCGGATCAACATGCAGCTCACTCCTTGAGGCAGCGTATCGACGGCGGCGCGATGCTGATGCCGGCTACGGCAATCGACATCGGGAAACAGGGCACGCAAGGCGCCCTGATCACAGACGATACGGCGTTCAAAATGTGAGCTGTATCAGATTATTCTGATTTTCATGGGTTGAATCCGTAAAGCTCAGTTCACCTGGAACTGCGCCCTGCAGCCATCGCTCACCCAGATGCCGCGGCGATCCCAGCCCCAGCTCTGGCCTTCGATGCAGGCACTGCGCGAGTCCTGGCGGATCAGGCGCACGCCCCGGCGGATGCGGGCATCGCAGTACTCCTGCCGGTGGCCATTGGAATGGCAGGTAACCACATCGCCACCGCCCCATCCGTTGCCATTGCCGTTGCCCCAGCCGCCGCCATTGCCGCCCCAGCCGCCGCCGCGGCGGTATTCACCGACGAATTCGGCACGGCACCCCTGTGTGACCCAGACGCCGTTGCGCGACTGGCCCCAGGTCTCACCTTCCACACAGGGCGAACCGGACAACTGGCGGATCAGCCGCGCGCGGCCATCCAGGCGGCACTCGTTGCTGCGGTTCTTGACCGACTCGCAGCGCACGATGCCACTGCCATCGCGGCCGCCATAGCGGTCGTCGTCGTAGCCGTAGCCATAGCTCTGCGCCTGGGCGCCGCCGGCGGCCGCCAGCATCGGCAACAGGGTGCAGGCCAGGGTGCGCCAGGTGAGTGCCTTGCCCATCGAGATCTCCAGATGAATACGATGGCGCAAGCATCCGGGATTCACGGCCCGGCGCACAGAGGGAGGCGCGATGGCAGTTGTTCCCCCATTCAAACAACTCAACCGCGGCTGACTGCACTACGGGGGCTGGCGTCACTCTCCAACGTAAAGCGCGTCTACCGTGTTGCCAAGCGCCTCGACCCGCACCGTGCTGCGCTGGCCGGTGCGGCGGTGATGCTCCAGGGCCAGCGCGGCGGCGGCATCAAAGGCGTCGGCGCCCCGGGCGTAACCGGTGGTGTCGCTCACCTGCGGATGCAGTACGGACCAGCGCTGGGCATTGCATTGGACGGTGATGACCATCGGGAGGCTCCTGCGGATGAAAGGGTGCAGTGGCAGGCAGCGGGCCGCTTGCCGTTACACCATCAGGCTAGCGACCGCCTCCGGGATGGCCTATCAGATTTGTACGAAAATGCCGCGCCTTCGCGTCGGATCTTGGCTTTCCTCACATCCCTGAGTCCGTTTAGCCCGTTCATTCCGTGATCCTTGTCACGGAGTCAGGCTGGCTTCACACTACCGTCATCAACAGGGGCCCCTTCCACATGCGCACCTTCTTCTCACAGCAACGCTGGACGTTGCTGAAGTTCTATTTCGTGGCCAGCTATCTGATCCTGATCGAAGAGTTGATCCGCGCCGCCGTGCATTGAGCGCTTGCTGGCGAGCTATTTGCGACAGAAAATGTCGCTTTAGGCGCGGAGCTCGCACATGAAGGTGCTTCTTCTGATCCCGGCCCTGCTGGCTCTGGCCGCCTGTGCCAGCCAGGACACGGCGACCGCGCGCGCTGATGCCGCTGAGGCATCGCCAGCGACGCCGGTGGTGGGGGGCGACCGAGATGCGCACGGCTGTATCGGCTCTGCCGGGTATCAGTGGTGCGAACACAGCCAGCGCTGCGAGCGCCCCTGGGAGCTGGCGCAGGCGCAGGGCCTGGCCAACACGGCCGAGGCCATCGACGCGTACTGCGCCAAGCCCGCCAGCCCGGCGCGCAAGTGAGCACGCCCTGCCATGGCTGAGCTGACTCCCCTGCCCGATCTCGCCCGTGGCCGGTATCGCCACTTCAAGGGCGGCGACTACGAGGTGATCGACATCGTCCGCAGCAGCGAGACGTTGGAACCGATGGTGCTTTATCGCGCACTCTATGGCGAAGGCGGCCTGTGGGTACGCCCCTACCCGATGTTCATCGAGCAGGTTCCGGGCGAACACGGCCCGCAGGCGCGCTTCGCTCGCATCGACGACTGATCCGGTGCGACCCGCAGTGACCCGGAGCCCACGATGAACCCCTATATCTACCTGGCCGCCGCCATCGTGCTGGAAGTGATTGCCACGTCGCTGCTGAAGGCCTCGGACGGCATGAGCCGGCTGTGGCCGACAGTAGGCGCGCTGGTTGGCTATGGGCTGTGCTTCTACCTGCTGTCGGTCACCATGAAGTCGGTGCCGACCGGCATCGCCTATGCAATCTGGTCCGGCGTCGGCATTGTGCTGATCTCGCTGATCGGCCTGGTGGTGTTCAAGCAGCGGCTGGATGCACCGGCATTGATCGGGATCGGCCTGATCTGCGCCGGCGTACTGGTGATCAATCTGTTCTCGCGCAGCAGCGCGCACTGAAGACGCTGCTGCGCGAACGGCGCTAGCTGACCTTCTTCAGCTGACCTTCTTCGCCACGCTCATGCCGATCAGGAACAGCACCACGGCGATGATGATGCCTGCCCAGAACAGGAACTTGGCGATGCCCACGGCGGCGCCAGCGATGCCGCCGAAGCCCAGCACGCCCGCGATGATGCCGATGATGGCGAAGATGATGGCCCACTTGATCATGTCGATCCTTTCCCTGCAGGGAATGCAAACGGTGCGATCAGGCTAGGCCGCCACCGATGCGGCGCTCGTGAACGGGCCGCGTGTGCGGCGTGAATCAACGCGGCCGGAAGCGCAACAACGCCACTGCGAAAGCCAGGAACACGCTTCCCACCAGCCGCTCGAACCAGCGCCGTGCGAATGGCTTGGCGAGCCAACGGCGCAGGCCGTGGCCACCGGCCGCATACATCACGTACCAGAACAGTTCGCAGGCCGCGAAGGTCGCCACCAGCACGCTGTACTGCACGGCCTGGCTGCGCGACGGGTCGACGAACTGTGGCAGGAACGCTGCGGCGAACAGCAGTAGTTTGGGATTGCTCAGGCCGACCCACAGGCCGCCGCGGAACACCGTTCCTGCGCCATGTACCGGCGCCAGTGTGACCTCGTCAGCATCGGCCACCGCGGGTGCGGGCCGGCAACTGTCGCGCCACGCCTTGATGCCGAGCCAGGCCAGGTAGGCCACACCGAGATAGCGCAGCACCTCGAACAGCATGGGCGAGGAATGCAACAGCGCACTCAGGCCCGCTGCGGAAGCCGCCAGCACCAGCAGCATCGCCAGCAGGCAGCCGGCCATGGCCGGCACACTGCCACGGAACCCCAGCCCGACGCTGCGCCCAAGGATGTGCAGCATGTTCGGCCCAGGCGTCCCGCACAGCACGAAGACCGTGGCCAGGAACCACCACCAGGTATGCAGGGCCATATCGGGCGTCCACTTCAGAACATCCAACCAGCATAGAGTGCGCCGGCCTGGCGCGGCACACACAGTGCAGCATGGATGCGGTGGTTACAGAGGCAGGCTCAGGCCGCGAGCGCGTCGCGCCGTACCAGTACCTGGTCGATCAGGCCCCATTCGCATGCCTGCTCGGCGCTCATGAACCGATCACGGTCCAGGGTCTGTTCGACCTCCTCGAAACTGCGTCCGCAATGCCGCGCATACAGCTGGGTGATGCGCTGCTTGGTGCGCTGCATCTCCTCGGCGTGGATGAAGATGTCCGAAGCCTGGCCCTGCACCCCGCCCAGCGGCTGGTGCACATGCAGGCTGGCATTGGCCAGCGCCGCGCGGTGACCCGGCTCGCCGGCCATCAGCAGGAACGAACCCATCGACCGCGCGGTGCCCATGCACAGCGTATGCACCGGGGCCGAGATGTATTGCATCGTGTCGTACATCGCCAAGCCGCTGGAGATCACCCCGCCCGGCGAGTTGATGTACAGATGGATCGGCTTCTCCGGATTTTCAGATTCAAGGAACAGCAGTTGCGCGCAGACCAGCGCCGATACGGTGTCATCGACTTCGCCGTTGAGAAAGATGATGCGCTCGCGCAGGAGCCGCGAGTAGATGTCATAGGAGCGCTCACCGCGCTCACTGCGTTCCACCACCATCGGTACCAGCTGCATTCTGTCCCGCATGTGCCTGCTCCCTGTAGCGTTCGATCCAGGCGCCGGCTCACGCCGCGCGCATCACCGTGCGATGGTCATCGTTGGACGCCGGCGGTATCAGCGCGCGCCGGTCGGTGAGCCGATGCACGATGGTCAGCACCGTTCCCCCATCCTCATCACCGCGCAGCCGGAAACACACCAGGCTGTGCAGATGTGGGGGCTGTGCATCGCGCAAGCGGAATCCGAGCTCCCGCCCCTCCTCGAACAGGCAGGGCTTTGGATCGGCAAGATCGGCGGCAGGCAACCAGCGCTCACGCAGTGCCGGATCGAACAGTGCGCGCCAGACCCGTTCCGGTGGCGCAGGCAACCGCTGCTCCATCACCAGCGCGGGAGCCGCTTCCTTCAGAACATCGTCCATCAGTCCATCTCCTCCAGCAGGTTCTGCAGTGCGGACATCCGCGCCGGCCAGTAGGCCCGGCAACGCTGCAGCCAGCGTCCGATGTGGGCCAGCCCGCGCGGATCGACTTCATAGTGGACGAAGCGCCCCTGGCGCTGCTCACGCACCAGCCCTGCATCGCGCAGCACTGCCAGGTGCTGGGACATCGCAGACTGGCTGATCGCAATGCCCTCGCGCAGCGCGCTGGCATGCCGCCCGCCATCGGCCAGCTTTTCGAAGATGTGGCGGCGGGTGGGGTCAGCCAGCGCCTTGAACAGGGCGTTCTCGATCATGATCAACACATTAGCAACTACTAATGTGTAGTGCAACTGCCACAGCTGCTGTGCTGCAATGACGGCTTCCCGGCATGGAGCAATGCATGAAGACCCTTGGCCTGATCGGCGGCATGAGCTGGGAAAGCTCGGCGCAGTACTACCGGCTCATCAACGAGGCGGTGCGGAATCGCCTCGGTGGCGCGCATTCGGCGCAACTGCTGCTGTGGTCGGTGGATTTCGCCGACATCAAGCAGTTGCAGCACGACGGTCAGTGGGATGTGCTGGGCAACCACATGCTCGATGCCGCGCGGCGACTGCAGGCCGGTGGCGCCGAGCTGCTGGTGATCTGCACCAACACCATGCACATGCTGGCCGGCCGGATCGAAGCCGAATGCCCGCTGCCCCTGCTGCATATCGCCGACCCGACCGCCACGGCGATCCTGCAGGCAGGCATCCGCAAGGTCGGACTGCTCGGCACCGCCTTCACCATGGAGCAGGCGTTCTACCGCGACCGGCTGCAGGACCGCTTCGGGCTGCAGGTACTGGTTCCGGAGGCTGATGATCGCCGCTGCGTGCACGACATCATCTACCAGGAGCTGATCGCCGGCGTGGCCAGCGAGCACTCGCGGCAGGTGTACGCCGGCGTGATTGCGCGGCTGGTCGCGCGCGGCGCCGAAGCGATCATCCTCGGCTGTACCGAGATCATGCTGCTGGTGCGCCCCGAAGACAGTGCGGTGCCGTTGTTCGACACGACCACCCTGCACGCGCTTGCGGCGGTGGACGCTGCGCTGGCCTGACCGCGCGCAGCGTCAGCCTTGGCCCTGGACTTCCAGTGCGGTGATCAGCCAGTCGACCACAGCCTGCGAATCACACAGGAAGAAGATGGCATCGCCCGAACGCGCTTCGGTCAGCAGCCGATAGACGGTAATCGCCACCGCCGACTGGTTGGCGATGAACACCTCCGGGCTGCGCGGCCCTTCGCTGTGGCCGGCCACGGCGTGCAACGCCTTGCGCGCAGCCACGGTGGCGGGCGGGTCTGCGCTGCGGGTCAGTTCCGGCCCGCGCAGGCCCCACGCAATGAACACATGCTTGCCCTTGAACGTGGTGTCCAGGACACGCACCTGCCCGGCCTCTGCGCCAGCCGAGCGATGAATGACGGTACTGCTGATCAACGCAACCCCCTGTGGTCGTCGTGGTCCGCGCATCCTCCTCCGCAAGCCGGCTGCACGCCAGTGACGGCAGCCACAGGCTGCGCCGGCATGCGTGGGAGACATGTAAGAAGGTGTAAGCCGATGCGATCGGATGTGCCGCGATGATAAGGGATGTAAGGCCCTGCATGGGCCGGTGCGCACTACTAAATCCCCACTGAGCCAGCGCCGGAACGATCCGTTCCGACGGCCTCGGGCTGGTCCATTCTTGCGGCCCATTCCCCCTGCCGAGGCTCTCCATGACCCATCGCCTGTTGCCGCCCATTGCCACCTCCGCCCTGGCCCTGCTGCTGGTGGCCACCACGGTGGCCGCCCAGGACTACGACAGCGATCACATTCCGCCGCTGCGTTGCGAGTCGCAGTTCAACAAGACCCAGCAGTGCCCGATCGAAGGCCGCATGCGCATGGCCAGGCAGCTGTCGGTCACCCGCTGCGTCGAGGACCAGAACTGGGGCCAGAGCCGCCGCATGCTCTGGGTCACCGAAGGCTGCCGCGCTGAGTTCGTGGCAGACGAACAGGGACGCAGCCGCTGGCCGGGGCGCGGCCGGGATCGTGATCGGGATGACGACGGCGAGCGCCTGATCTGCGAGTCCTACGAGCAGAAGGACAAGGAATGCCGCATCCGCGTGCGTCGCGAGGTGCGCCTGGTCAAGCAGAAGTCGGTGACGCCGTGCGTCGAGGACCGCAACTGGGGCTGGGACCGCCGCGGGGTGTGGGTCAGCGACGGCTGCCGTGCCGAGTTCCGCGTGTATTGACTGCCGACCACACGCTGGCTTTGGCGGATACGCAGACACGGCCGACGTGATCGATGGACTGGGCGCATCCAGTCCAGGAGCCTGCGATGGCACCCCCCGATCCTTCCTCGACGATGCTGCATATCCGCGAGGTGATGCCCGCCTCGGGTTTCATCGACAGCGGCATCGTGCATGGATTGGACGAAGGCGATCCGGAGCTGATCTACCGCTTTTCCGGCAGCTGATCGAGATACGTGGTCACCTTTGCGTCCAGCAGGTCCATCAACACCGGATCCATGCAACGATAGTCGTCGGGGATGTCCAGGCAATGCAGGCGCTTGTGTTCCAGCAGGCGCGCGTACGCGGCCCGCAGGCGATGCTGGTGCTTGGCCTCCATCACGAAGATGACATCGGCCCAGCGGATATCCGCCGAGCCGATGGGGCGTCGTGCGTGCGGGCTGGTGCCGGCCGACAGCGCGTTGAAGCCGGGCCGCCGTCGCCACATGGCTTCGGCGGTCGGGCTCCGCAGCTGGTTGCGGCTGCAGACGAACAGCAGGTTGATCATTCCTGTTCCTGCAGTTGCCGGGCGCTGAGGACCGGATAGGTGAAGCCCAGCTGGCGTGCACGCGCGAGCTTGGCATCGCGCGTATACAACAGCTTCCAGCTCTTCTCGGGCTTGTAGCGGCAGGCGGTCGTGGCGCGGTCGCCACCACGATTGCGGGCCTGGCTGCGACGCCAGGCACGGTTTCTTGCAGATTCCATGATGTGTTCTCGTGAGTACCGGGTTCAGCAGCCGCGGTAGTACGAGTGGCGCGCAGCATACACCGCACGCACAAAAAAGCCCACGCATCGCTGCGCGGGCTTCTTGATTCATCACAGTGGTCGGGACGGCCGGATTCGAACCGACGACCCTCTGCCCCCCAGGCAGATGCGCTACCAGGCTGCGCTACGCCCCGACTGATGCTGCGATGTGCCCGCCAGTGCGGCGGGCCGTGAAGTATAGCGGATTACGATGGAAATTGGATCAGCGGCGCAGCAACTGCAGCACTTCTTCCAGCTCCATGCGCACCTGCTTGATGATCTGGTTGCTCAGCGCCGATTCCTCGCGAGCATCGGGACCATCCAGGCGCAGGCGTGCACCACCGATGGTGTAGCCCTGTTCGTACAGCAGGCTGCGGATCTGCCGCACCATCAGCACGTCATGGCGCTGGTAGTAGCGGCGGTTGCCTCGGCGCTTGGCCGGCTCAAGGCTGGGAAACTCGGTTTCCCAGTAGCGCAGGACGTGCGGCTTGACGTCGCACAGCTCGCTGACCTCACCGATGGTGAAGTAGCGCTTGGCCGGGATCGGCGGTAGTTCGCGATTACTGCCCGGATCCAGCATAAGCTTCCACCCTCTCCTTGAGCTTCTGGCCCGGCCGGAAGGTGACCACCGTACGGGCGGAAATCGGAATTTCCTCGCCGGTCTTCGGGTTGCGACCCGGGCGCTGGTTCTTGCGCCGCAGATCGAAATTGCCGAAGCCCGACAGCTTCACCTGACGTCCCTGTTCCAATGCTTCACGCAGCACATCGAAAAACGCGTCGACGAATTCCTTGGCTTCCCGCTTGTTCAGACCGACTTCGTCGAACAGCTTTTCCGCCATCTCCGCCTTGGTCAATGCCATTGCCTGCTACCCCCGAGTGCCGTCCGCTCAGCCGCGGATCCGGGCGTGGTATTCACGCTCGATGGCAGTGACCGCCTCGGCCACCACCGCATCCACGTCGCGGTCCGTCAGAGTGCGCGACTTGTCCTGCAAAATCAAGCCCATAGCGAGACTCTTGAATCCCGGCTCGACGCCCTGGCCGACGTAACGGTCGAACAGGTTCAGGTCGCGCAGCAGCGGGCCGGCGGCCTGGCGGACGGTGGCCGCCAGATCGGCCCAGGCCACCTGTTCAGGCACCAGGAACGCCAGGTCGCGACGCACCGCCGGGAAGCGCGACAGCTCGCCGGCACGTGGCAGGCGACGGGCGGTCAGCGGTTCCAGATCCAGCTCGAAGGCGTAGACATCGGCCTCGATATCCATCGCCTTGGCCAGACGCGGGTGGATCTGGCCGATCCAGCCGATCGCCACGCCATCGCGGAACACCTCGGCCGACCGCGCCGGGTGGCCGTAGGCACGGGCCGACGGGCGGAACTCCAGTACCGCACCACTGGCAGCCGCCAGCGATTCCAGGTCGCCCTTCAGGTCATGGAAGTCGACCTTGCGAGTCGGCAGGCCCCACTGCACCGCCTGCGCGTCACCGCAGACAGCTGCCGCCACGCGCGGCGTTTCCAGCGGTGCCGGTTGGCCATCTCCGGCCTGCTGGGCGAACACGCGGCCGAGCTCGAACAGGCGCACGCGGCCGAGCTGGCGGGCGGCGTTGCGGCCCAGTGTGGCGACCAGGCCCGGCAGCAGCGACGGACGCATTACCGCCAGTTCGGCCGACAGTGGATTGGCCAGTGGCACCAGGCCGTCGCGCAGCTGCCACTGGGCCAGCAGCGCATCGTCGACGAAGGCGAAATTGACGGTTTCCTGCTGGTCACGGGCGATCAGCTGGCGGCGCACGCTCAGCGCGTCCAGCTGGGTCTCGCTCGGCATCGCCACGCGGGCGGCACCGCCCGGCAGCGTGGTCGGGATCTGCTCGTAACCGTGGATGCGGGCCAGCTCTTCGATCAGGTCTTCTTCAATGGCGATGTCGAAGCGGCGGCTCGGCGCGACCACCTGCCAGCCGTCGGCAGCAGCAACCACGTTCATGCCCAGCGCGCGCAGGATGCGCTCGACTTCCGCATCGTCGATGGTGATGCCGAGCACGCGGGTGATGCGGGCGCGGCGCAGCACGATGGTTGCCGGCTGCGGCAGATCGGCTTCACGCACGGCCTCGGTAACCGGCGCCGGGGTGCCGCCCGCCAGGTCCAGCACCAGGCGAGTGGCGTACTCGATCGCGATGCGCGGCAGCGCCGGATCGACGCCGCGCTCGAAGCGGTGGCCGGCATCGGTGTGCAGGCCCAGCTTGCGGCCACGGCCCATGATCGCAGCCGGCGCGAAGTGCGCGGCTTCCAGGAACACGGCGGTGGTTGCGTCGGTGACACGGGTGTCGAAGCCGCCCATCAGGCCAGCCAGGCCGATAGCACGATCGGCGTCGGTGACCACCAGGAAGCTGTCGTCCAGCGCCGCATCGCGGCCGTCCAGCAGCTTCAGCGTCTCGCCCGCGCGCGAACGGCGCACGGCAATGCTGCCCTGCAGGGTGCCGAGGTCGTAGGCGTGCATCGGCTGGCCCAGCTCCAGCATCACATACTGGGTGATGTCGACCAGCAGCGAGACCGGACGCACGCCACTGCGGCGCAGGCGCTCGGCCATCCACAACGGAGTCTTGGCGGCGGCGTTGACGCCCTCGATGACACGGCCCAGGTAACGCGGCGCTTCGGCGCCGGCGTCGAGCTGGATGCTCAGCTCACGGCTGCCGACTGCCGGAATGGCCTCGGCAGCGAAGTCCAGCACTTCGCTGCGGGTGGCGGCGGCGACGTCATAGGCGATGCCGCGCAGGCTGAAGCAGTCGGCGCGGTTCGGGGTCAGCTTGATCTCGATGCTGGCGTCCGGCAGGCCCAGGTAGTCGACCAGGGCCTGGCCGACCGGCGCGTCATCGGGCAGCTCCAGCAGGCCGGAGGCATCGTTGTCCAGGCCCAGCTCCTTGGCCGAGCACAGCATGCCGTTGGACTCGACGCCGCGCAGCTTGGCCGGCTTGATCTTCAGCTCGCCGATCTGCGCACCCACCATGGCCAGCGGCGCGACCAGGCCCGGGCGCGCGTTCGGTGCGCCGCAGACGATCTGCAGCAGTTCGCCCTGCCCGGCATCGACCCTGCACACCTGCAGGCGATCAGCTTCGGGATGGCGCACGGCCTCGACGATGCGCGCCACGACCACGTGATCGAGGCCTTCGCCCAGCGCGGTCACTTCTTCCACTTCCAGGCCGATGGCGGTCAGCACTGCACTCAGTTCATCGCGCGAGGCGCCGGTCGGGACATGGCTGCGCAGCCAGTTTTCGGAGAATTTCATGGTGTCACCCTGGTGGGCCCGGCGCATGCGCCTGGGCCTGCGAATTTAGGAGCAGCCGAGCATGGCTCGGCTCTACATGGTTGCGGCTTACGCGAACTGTTTCAGGAATCGCACGTCGTTCTCGAAGAACGCGCGCAGATCGTTGACGCCGTAACGAAGCATCGCGAAACGCTCCACGCCCATGCCGAACGCGAAGCCGGTGTAGCGCTCCGGATCGATGCCGACGTTGCGCAGCACGTTCGGATGGACCATGCCGCAGCCCAGCACTTCCAGCCAGCGGGTGCTGCCGTCGGGCTGCTGCCAGGCAATGTCCACTTCCGCGCCCGGCTCCACGAACGGGAAATAGCTGGGGCGGAAGCGCATCTCGAAGTCGCGCTCGAAGAAGGCGCGCACGAACTCGGCCAGCGTGCCCTTCAGGTCGGCGAAGGTCGAATGCTCGTCCACCAGCAGGCCTTCCACCTGGTGGAACATCGGCGAATGGGTCTGGTCGCTGTCGCTGCGGTACACCTTGCCGGCGGCGATCATGCGCAGTGGCGGCGCGTGGTCGCCCATGTAGCGCACCTGCACGCCGGACGTGTGCGTGCGCAGCAGGCGGCCGTCGCCGAAGTAGAAGGTGTCGTGCATGGCGCGCGCCGGATGGTGCGGCGGGAAGTTCAGCGCCTCGAAATTGTGCCAGTCGTCCTCGATCTCCGGCCCTTCCGACAGCTCGTAGCCCAGCCGGCCGAAGATGCCGGTGATGCGCTCCAGGGTGCGGGTGATCGGGTGCAGGCCGGCACGGTCGCCGTTGCGGCCCGGCAGGGTGATGTCGATGGCTTCGGCGGCCAGGCGCGCATCCAGCGCTGCGTCTTCCAGCAGCGCCTTGCGCTCGCCCAGCGCGCGGGTCAGCGCGTCGCGGGCCTGGTTGATCGCTTCACCAGCGGCCTTGCGCTCGTCCGCCGGCAGGGCGCCGAGCTGCTTGAGCTGCGAGGTGATGCTGCCACTCTTGCCAAGCAGGGCCACGCGCAGCTGTTCCAGCACGTCGGGACTCTGTGCGGCGGCCACATCGGCCAGCGCCTGGGTGGTGAGGGATTGGATGTCGCTCATGGGGGGCCGGAACTCCAGTCGATCTGCCATCGCGATGCGCGAAGGGCCGACCCCTGTCGCCACCGCCGTCCCCGCGCTGCCGCCATGGCCTCGCCGGAACCCAAAAAAGAATGGGGAAGGACTTGCGCCCTTCCCCATGCATTGCCTTGACCTGACACCGTTCCGAGTGAACGGTTACGGCATCGGGAAGGACTTATGCCGCCAGCGCGCCCTTGGCCTTTTCGGCCAGCGCAGCAAAACCGGCTGCGTCGTGCACGGCGATGTCAGCCAGGACCTTGCGATCCAGGGTGATGCCAGCCTTCAGCAGGCCGTTCATGAAGCGGCTGTAGCTCAGGCCGTTGATGCGGGCAGCCGCATTGATACGGGTGATCCACAGCGAACGGAAGTTGCGCTTCTTCTGCTTACGGCCGATGTAGGCGTACTGCTGTGCCTTGATGACCGCCTGCTTGGCGACGCGGAAGACCTTGCGACGGGCGTTGTAATAGCCCTTGGCGAGATCCAGAATCTTCTTGTGGCGGCGACGCGCCTGTACGCCACGCTTAACTCGTGCCATTTTTCAGTTCCTCAGAGGTAAGGGAGCATGCGGTCCAGACGGCCTGCGTCTTCTGCACGGACATGGCCCGTCTGACGCAGATTACGCTTACGCTTGGTCGCTTTCTTCGTGAGGATGTGGCTACGGTTGGCGTGGCCGCACTTGTACTTGCCCGAGGCGGTCTTGCGGAAACGCTTGGCCGCTGCCCGGTTGGTCTTGATCTTGGGCATTGCAATGTCCTTGATGGGATATGACCCTGGTTTCTGACTGATCTGGCGGCGGCCTGGGCCGCTCTTTCCGTCCTGCCATGATCGGCGTACGACCCGTCCTGGGTGGGTCGAGCCGGGCATGATACAGGCAAAACCGCCCTGCCACCAGCCCCTGCAGCCCTTTCGCCGGCACTTCACCGGCATCCTGCAAAAGCAAAGGGACGCCAGCGGCGTCCCTTTATCCTGAACCATTCAGCCAGGCGCCCCGGAAGGCGGCCCGTCCGGCCTCAGGTTTTCTTCTTCGGCGCGATCATCATGACCATCTGACGCCCTTCCAGGCGCGGACGGGATTCAATGACGATGTCCTCGCCCAGATCGGCCTCGATCCGGTTGGCCATTTCACGACCCAGTTCCTGGTGGCTCATTTCACGGCCACGGAAGCGGATGTTGACCTTGATCTTGTCGCCATCTTCAAGGAACCCGCGCATCTTGCGCAGCTTGATCTGGTAGTCGCCCTCGTCCGTGACCGGACGGAACTTCACTTCCTTGATCTCGACCTGCTTGGTCTTCTTCTTGGCCTCGCTGGCCTTCTTCTGCGCTTCGAACTTGAACTTGCCGAAGTCCATGATCTTGCAGACCGGCGGATCGGCCTGCGGCTGGATCTCGACCAGGTCCAGGCCTTCATCTTCGGCCATGGACAGCGCTTCGTCGCGCGACAACACGCCGATCATTTCTCCGTCACTGCCGATCACGCGGACGCGCGGCACACGGATTTCCTGATTCTTGCGGTTCTGTTTGTTGTCAGGGGTGCTGATATTACGTTCTCCCAAGGGTATCGAACCGGTCCGGGTGCCTGTGCGCCCGGACCGGACCTTTGCTTACGCGCCCTCGGCCTGGAGCCGCTCGATGAAGGCCTGCAGGCTCATGCTGCCCAGGTCTTCGCCAGAACGCGTACGCACCGCCACAGCCCCATTCTCCTTCTCGCGGTCACCGATGACCAGCAGGTAGGGCACGCGCTGCAACGTATGCTCGCGGATTTTATAGCCGATCTTCTCGTTACGCAAATCCGAGCTGACGCGGAAGCCTTGCTCCGCAAGGGTTTTGGTCACGCCCGAGACGTAGTCGGCCTGGGCGTCGGTGATGTTGGCCACCACCACCTGGGTCGGTGCCAGCCAGGCCGGGAACTGGCCGGCATGGTGCTCGATCAGGATGCCCAGGAAGCGCTCCATCGAGCCGACGATGGCGCGGTGCAGCATGACCGGGTGCTTCTTCTGGCTGTTCTCGTCCACGTACTCGGCGCCCAGGCGGCCCGGCATCATGAAGTCGACCTGCATGGTGCCCAGCTGCCAGGTACGGCCGATCGCGTCCTTCAGGTGGTACTCGATCTTCGGGCCGTAGAAGGCACCCTCGCCCGGCAGCTCCTGCCATTCCACGCCACAGGCGGTCAGCGCCGAGCGCAGCGCGCCTTCGGCCTTGTCCCAGGTGGCGTCGTCACCCAGGCGCGACTCCGGACGCAGCGCGATCTTGATCTGGATCTCGTCGAAGCCGAAGTGCTGGTAAACCGCCAGCGCCTGCTGGTGGAAGGCCGTCACTTCCGACTCGATCTGGTTTTCCGTGCAGAACACGTGGCCGTCGTCCTGGGTGAAACCACGCACGCGCAGGATGCCGTGCAGCGCGCCGGACGGCTCGTTGCGGTGGCAGGAACCGAACTCACCGTAGCGGATCGGCAGGTCGCGGTAGCTGTGCAGGCCCTGGTTGAACACCTGGATGTGGCCCGGGCAGTTCATCGGCTTGACCGCGTACGTGCGCTTCTCCGATTCGGTGAAGAACATGTTGTCCTGGTAGTTGTCCCAGTGGCCGGACTTCTTCCACAGGCTCACGTCCAGGATCTGCGGGCAGCGCACTTCGCCGTAGCCGCTGCTGCGGTAGACCTTGCGCATGTACTGCTCGACCACCTGCCACAGTGCCCAGCCCTTCGGGTGCCAGAACACCAGGCCCGGGGCTTCTTCCTGCAGGTGGAACAGGTCCTGCTGCTTGCCGATGCGGCGGTGGTCGCGCATCTCGGCTTCCTCGATGCGCTTGATGTACGCCTCCAGCTGCTTCTTGTCAGCCCAGGCGGTGCCGTAGATGCGCTGCAGCTGCTCGTTCTGCGCGTCGCCGCGCCAGTAGGCGCCGGAGATGCGGGTCAGCTTGAAGGCCTTCAGGAAGCGCGTGTTCGGCACGTGCGGGCCCCGGCACATGTCCACGTATTCCTGGTGGTAGTACATGCCCATCGCCTGGATGTCGTCGGACATGTCTTCGATCAGGCGCAGCTTGTAGTCCTCGCCACGGGCCTTGAAGATCTCGATCACCTCGGCGCGCGGCGTCATCTTCTTGATGACGTCGTAGTCCTGGGCGATCAGTTCACCCATGCGCTTCTCGATCGCGGCCATGTCGTCCGGCGTGAACGGGCGCTCGGAATAGATGTCGTAGTAGAAGCCCTCGGCGATCACCGGGCCGATCACCATCTTCACGTCCGGGTACAGCTGCTTGACGGCGTGGCCGACCAGGTGGGCGCAGGAGTGGCGGATGATCTCCACGCCCTCCTCGTCCTTGGCGGTGATGATGCGCAGGCTGGCATCGTGGTCGATGACGTCGCTGGCATCGACCAGCACGCCATCGACGGAACCGGCGATGGTGGCCTTGGCCAGGCCGGCACCGATCGACTGGGCGACGTCCATGACGCTGACGGGATTTTCGAACTCGCGGCGGCTGCCGTCGGGAAGGGTAATGTTGATCATCGCAGTGGCTTCGTGCGGGGCCCGCGGGGCGGGCTGGAAAGCGTTCCCGGGCCGCGGCCCGGGCAATAAAAAAGCGCCGCGAGGGCGCCTGGAACACAGGGCCTTCGGGGGCAGGTCAACAGTGGGCGGTGGTAGTGCTCATGTCGCACGCTCGGCCGGCGCTGGGCGCGGGCCACCTTGTTCCAGTCAGGAGTCTGCGACGATCTTAAACCAGCGCACCGGAAAGCCCAAGGGCTGCCGTGCGGTCCGCTGAATGGCCGGCGCTGGCGGCGTGAAAACGCAATGATTACCATGTCCGCGCAGCCCGCCCCGTGCCAGCCTGCCCGCTTCCCCCAGGACCTCGTGATGCGCCACCCGCTCCGACCGGCTCCCGCCGGCCCCGCCCGTGCCCCGCGTTCGCCGGCCCACTGCCGCGGCGCCCGCCCGCAATGATCACCGTCGGCCTTTCCACCCTGGGCTTCTGCAGCCTGGGCATGCTGGCAGCGATGTTTTCGGCACTGGCCTTCTACGCCGCCTCGCCGCACTGCCGTTGGCCCCGCCTGCGCCGCGCCGGTCGCCTCGGCCGCCAGATCGGCCTGGTCGCCGCCGCTGCTGCCCTGTGGTTGTGGATGGCCGAACTCGGCTTCGCTGCCGGTCTGGTGGCGATGCTGTGCACCTGGATGCTCGCCGCGATGCTGCTGCCGGCGCTGGCCGCCTGGCATCGCCCGGGCACGGAGTCGCCGTGATGTGGTCGCGCGCCATCGCCGGCATCATCGCTGGCTTCCTGCTTGCGGCCGCCGCCACCGGCCTGCTGGCCTGGCTGCCGCCCGGCCCGTGGCAGCGCGCACTGGTGCCGACCCTGATCGCCTTCATCCCGTTATGGATGCTGGCCGCCCTGTGGGCGTTCAGCTTCCGCAGCGCACTGCGCGCCTGGCTGGTTCTGGGTGGCAGCGCCGCGGCCGGCTTCGCCGTGCTCGGGCTGCTGCGCCTGACCGGCGCGGTGCAATGAGAGCTCCCCCATGAAGTTCAGTTCGCAGACGCTGCGCACGTTCACCACCCTGCACACCTGGGTCGGCCTGGTCGCCGGCTTCGGCCTTTTCGTGGCCTTCTATGCGGGTGCGCTGACCCTGTTCCATCACGACTTGCCGCTGTGGCAGACCCCGGGCGCAGCCACCGCCTTGCCGGCGGGCCTGGACGATGCGCAGTACCTGCTGGAAGACGTACTGGCGACACACCCGGAGGCCCGCCGCCACGTTGGCATGACCTTCCCCGGCACCGAACACCCGCAGCCCCTGGCGTACTGGCAGGCCGATGACGGCAGCTGGCGCTACGCCTGGCCGGGCCAGATCGCCGGCAGCCCCTCGCCGCCGCAGACCGGACTGGCAGAACTGGTCAACGAACTGCACTACAGCCTCGGCCTGCCGGTGGCCGGCATCTATGTGATGGGCATCGTCAGCCTGCTGTATGGCATGGCGCTGCTGAGCGGCCTGGTGATCCACCTGCCGAGGCTGTTCGGCGACCTGTTCGCGCTGCGCCCGGGCCGCAACCTGAAGCAGCTGTGGCAGGACGCGCACAACGTGATCGGCGTGCTCAGCCTGCCTTTCCACCTGATGTTCGCAGTCACGGGCGCCCTGCTGTGCCTGGTGTTCGTGCAGATGGCCCTGCTCAATCCGCTGATCTACGACGGCAAGGCGCTGCAAGCGGTACCGACCGCGATGGACACTGCGCCGGTGCGCGATGCCAGCGGGATTCCGGCGCCACCGGGCAGCCTGCGCGTGCTGCATGCGCGCGCACTTGAAGTGGCCCGCGCGCAGGGCGTGGCCAACTTTGAACCGGCCTACCTGAAGCTGGCCAATGGCGGCGATGCCAACGCCACGATCGAGATCACCGGCGAGGCCAGTGGCACCCTCGGCCCGCTTGGTGCCGTGGCATTGGACGTCGCCACCGGCAACCTGCTCGCGTCGCAGCTGCCGGGCCAGCGCGACGCCAACCACGCCACGCTCAGCGCCGCCTACGCGCTGCACTTCGGTGAGTTCGGCAACGGCGTGGTGGTCTGGCTGTACTTCCTGCTCGGCCTCGGCGGTGCGTTCCTGTTCTACTCCGGCAACCTGCTGTGGATCGAGTCGCGGCGCAAGCGTCGCCAGCCACAACAGCCACGTGCCGGTGTGAACATGGCGCGGGCCACGGTCGGCGTGTGCATCGGCCTGTGCGTGGCGATCTCGGTCGCGTTCGTCACCGCACTGGTGCTGGAGCGGCTGGCACCGTCGGCGGTCGACCACGGCATCCGCTGGGCCTGCTTCGGCAGCTGGGCAGCCTGTGCGCTGTGGGCTGCACTGCGCCGCCCCGCGCAGGCCGCGCGCGAACTGCTGTGGGCCGCAGCGATCAGCACTGCACTGGTGCCGGTCCTGCACGGTGCACTCAATGGTGACTGGCTGTGGCGCGCCGCCGCGCGTGGCCAGTGGCCGCTGTTCTGGATCGATGCCATCGCGCTGGCCATGGCCTTCGGCTTCGCCCGCCTGGCCGTCGCCAGCCAGCGCCGCGCCCGCAACGGCGATCCGAACAGCGTCTGGGCGAACTGAAGCGTCGCCGGACACGAGCCGGCGCTACCGCTGCGGGCGCTCTTCGCCCGGGTAACGACTCACTTCGATCAGGTTGCCATCCGGGTCGCGGAAGTACACTGATTCGATCGGTCCCAGCGCACCGGTACGCGCGACCGGCCCCTCCTCCACCACAATGGCCTGCGCCTGCAGGTGTGCCAGCACATCGACCATCACTGTGCGCGTGACCAGGCACAGATCGGCACTCCCCGGCGTGGGTCGCAGCGCATGCGGCTGCAGTGGCGCATTGGCCGGATGCAGGTTGATCTTCTGCTGGCCGAACTGCAGCGCGCTACGTCCCGCGCCGAAGCGTACGACCTGCATGCCGAGCACGCGCTGGTAGAAGTCACAGCTGCGTTCGATGTCGGCGACGGTGAGAACCAGGTGGTCCAGGCGTTCGAGATGGATCATGCGCAAAGCGTAGCGCCGCCGGCGTCATCGCACTGTGCGGTGTCGGGTCGCTGGCGTTGCGGCATGGCGCCGGGCATCGGCCCGGTGCCAGCAGGCGACTCAATCGCCGATGCGCGCCTTCTGCCACGGGCCGAGCATGGCGTTGAGCAGGCTGGCCTGCTCGTCGTCGCCGGTCAGCTCCCACATGAACACTCCGGCCAGGCCCTGCTCGCGGGCGAACTGCGCACGCAGGCCGATCGAACGCGGGTCCTCATAGCTGATGAGGATTTTCTGCCCGGCGTTGTACAGCCACGGGCTCTGCGCCTGCGGCTGCCAGTGCCTGGTCCAACCCGGCTGGTCGAGATAGCGCGCCTTGATCACCCGCCAGTCGCCGGCATCGGCCGGTGCACTGTAGGGCTGATACAGGCCGTCCGGTGCATCGCCGGTGACCTTGAAGCCGCGCCCGTAGAACGGCACGCCCAGCACCAGCTTGTCGGCCGGCACGCCATGTTCACGGTAGTACTGCACGGCGCCGGCCACGTTGTTCCAGCGGCGCAGCTCCGGCGCCAGCGGATCGGCCGGCACTTCATGCAAGGGCGCATTGAAGGTCGACACCGACGAGAAGCCGGTGCCCATGTCGTAGCTCATCAGGTTGATGAAATCGAACACCCTGGCCAGCGCCGGCAGGTCGTAGCTCGCCGCTGGATCATAGGGACCGTCGGTCTGCAGGCGGCCGGCGGCCAACGCGGCGGTCAGCAGCATCGGCTGGCCCACCTTGCGACCGCGTGCATCGAGTGCCTGGCGGAAGGACTGCGCAAGCCGGGTCAGGTTGGCGCGATCCTGCGGGCGATGCGCCAGCTCCTTCGGTCCGCCACTGACCGGGAATTCCCAGTCGATGTCCACGCCATCGAAGCTGCCGGCGTGGCGTTCGAAGAACAGCGCCATGCACGAATCGACCAGGCGCCTGCGGCTGGCCTCGGTCAGCGCTGCATCGGAGAACCCACCCGCGCCCCAGCCACCGATCGAAATCAGCGTGCGCAGGTGCGGATGCGCCTTCTTGAGTTCGGCCAGTGCGGCGAAATTCTTCGGCGCTTCCGCACCGACCGTGCAGCGGCCGTCCTCGATGGTGGAGAACGCGTAGAACAGGTGGGTCAGGCGCTCGGCCGGAATGCTCGACACCGGATAGCGCTCGGCCGATCCGCCAGGGTAGTAGGCGCCGAAGATCGGCGGCTGTGCGGGCGCTGCGTGCGCGGCAATGGGCAGGGCACCGGCAATCAGCACGGCAAGGACGGCCACGGTCTGGCGGAACATGGGATCTCCCGGTTCAAAGGCGCCGTCACGTTAGCAAACCGATGGGGCTGTGGTGCGGATGTCGCGGCATGTCGTCCCATGGACAGGTGCGATCCGTGCAACCGTGACAGAACGATGGCCGCGTGGCGGCGATCATGCACTGCAGCAGGACATGCAGCGACCTGGATGAGCTTCTCTTCACAACATCGAGGCAAAGAAAAAGCGGGCCGAAGCCCGCTTTTTCATTTGCGAAAGCGTGAGGACCAACGGTCCTCACCCACCGCACGATCAGCAGTACCGATTATTCGGCGCTGGCGCCTTCGCCCTCTTCGACTGCCTTCATCGACAGGCGGATACGGCCCTGCTTGTCGACTTCCAGCACCTTGACCTTGACCACATCGCCTTCCTTCAGCTTGTCGCCGACCTTCTCGACGCGCTCGCTGGAGATCTGCGACACGTGGACCAGGCCGTCCTTGCCCGGCAGGATGGTAACGAACGCACCGAAGTCCATGATCTTGGCGACCTTGCCTTCGTAGATGCGGCCCGGCTCGACGTCCGAGGTGATCTGCTCGATGCGGGCCTTGGCAGCCTGGGCAGCGATGGCGTTGACCGACGCGATGACGATGGTGCCGTCGTCCTGGATGTCGATCTGGGTGCCGGTTTCCTTGGTGATGGCCTGGATGGTCGAGCCACCCTTGCCGATCACTTCGCGGATCTTGTCCGGGTGGATCTTGATGGTCAGCAGGCGCGGCGCGTAGTCCGACAGCTCCTCACGCGGAGCGGTCAGGCCGTGGGCCATTTCACCCAGGATGTGCAGACGGCCAGCCTTGGCCTGCTGCAGGGCCTGCTTCATGATCTCTTCGGTGATGCCTTCGATCTTGATGTCCATCTGCAGGGCGGAAATGCCCTCAGCGGTACCGGCCACCTTGAAGTCCATGTCGCCCAGGTGATCTTCGTCACCCAGGATGTCGGACAGGACCACGAAACGGTCGCCTTCCTTGACCAGACCCATGGCGATGCCTGCCACCGGGGCCTTCACCGGCACGCCGGCGTCCATCAGCGCCAGCGACGAGCCGCAGACCGAGGCCATCGACGAGGAACCGTTCGACTCGGTGATTTCCGAAACGACACGGATGGTGTACGGGAAGGCTTCCAGCGACGGCATGACAGCCAGCACGCCGCGCTTGGCCAGACGACCGTGGCCGATTTCGCGGCGCTTCGGGCCCATCATGCGGCCGCACTCGCCCACCGAGAACGGAGGGAAGTTGTAGTGGAACAGGAAGTTTTCCTTGTACTCACCGGCAACGGCATCGATGACCTGGCCATCACGGGCGGTGCCCAGGGTGATGGTCACGATGGCCTGGGTTTCGCCGCGGGTGAACAGCGAGGAACCGTGGGTACGCGGCAGCACGCCAGTCTTCACGGCGATCGGGCGGACGGTGTCCAACGCACGGCCGTCGATACGGACCTTGGTGTCCAGCACCGAGTCACGCATGGTGCGGTATTCCAGCTCGCCGAATTCCTTCGACAGCTCGGCCGGGTTCCAGCCTTCGGCGGCCACGCGGCCCGCCAGGGCTTCGAACACGTCCTTCTTGATCGCCGAGATGGCGTCACGGCGCTGCAGCTTGTCGCGCACCTGGAAGGCTTCGCCCAGGCGCGGGCCGATGGCTTCCTTCAGCGCGGAGATCAGCGCGTCGTTCTTGGCCGGGGCTTCCCAGGTCGACGGCTTGGTGCCGGCTTCGACGGTCAGCTCGTTGATCGCGTTGATGACCTTCTGCATTTCGCGGTGACCGAAAGTCACGGCGCCCAGCATCACTTCTTCGGACAGCAGCGCGGCTTCGGATTCGACCATCAGCACGGCGTTGGAGGTACCGGCAACGACCAGTTCCAGCTGCGAGTCAGCCAGTTCGCTGACGGTCGGGTTCAGGATGTACTCGCCGTTCTTGTAGCCGACCTTGGCAGCGCCGATCGGGCCCATGAACGGGGTGCCGGCCAGGGCCAGGGCAGCCGAGGCGCCGATCAGGGCCGGGATGTCGCCATCCACGTCCGGGTTCAGCGACATGACCGTGGCGATGATCTGCACTTCGTTCTTGTAGTCTTCCGGGAACAGCGGACGGATCGGACGGTCGATCAGACGCGAGATCAGCGTTTCCTTCTCGGTCGCACGGCCTTCACGCTTGAAGAAACCACCCGGGATGCGGCCGCCGGCGTAGAACTTTTCCTGATAATCGACGGTCAGCGGGAAGAAGTCCTGGCCTTCGCGCGCGCTCTTGGCGGCGACGGCGGTGACCAGCAGTACGGTGTCGTCCATCTTGACGATGACCGCGCCGCTGGCCTGGCGGGCGACTTCGCCGGTCTCAAGCGTGACGGTGTGCTTGCCGTACTGGAAGGTTTTGGTGATTTTTGCCACGGAGGGTGTCCTTGGGGATGCTGTCTGCGAATTTGGACCGTCGGCGACCCTTGCCGCCAGCGGGTGGCCGGATCGTTCCGGCCTGAATCGGGGATTGCGGTGCTACAAAACAAAACCGCGGCGCATCGCTGCGCCGCGGGGGATTCGTTGCTTAGCGACGCAGGCCAAGCTTTTCGATCAGGGCCTTGTAACGCTCGACGTCCTTCTTCTTCAGGTAGTCGAGCAGGCTGCGACGGCGGTTGACCATCTGCAGCAGGCCGCGGCGGCTGTGGTGATCCTTCTTGTGGGTCTTGAAGTGGCCGGTCAGCAGTTCGATGCGGGCGGTCAGCAGGGCAACCTGGACTTCCGGGGAGCCGGTGTCAGCGGCGCTGCGCTTGTTGTCTTCAATGACCTTCTGGGTGTCGATCGACATTTCTTTTTTCTCTGTGATGCGTGGCCGGCAGGAACGCGCTTCGCGCACCGCCAGGCTCGCCGTGGACTACGAGGATGAAACCTGCGCGAGGCAGGTTGCCGGAAAACGGCCGCGAAATTGTAACGGCCAGGGGCTTCCGGGACAAGGACCGGGGCTGAACCACCCTGCCCCGGTCAGAGGTTGAAACGGCGCTGCGGGGCCAGCAGGCCACTGTCGTCGACCTGGCCCAGGCCCTGGACAGCATCGTCCGGACCGAACACGGCCACCAGGCCATGCGGCCAGGACGCGTCACGCTGGCGCTGGCCGACGCAGAAGCGGTGGGTCTGCCCGGCATCGAGGTCGACCCGCGGGTATCCAGCCAGGCCGGCTGCCAGCGGCAGCAGCAGCGCGTCCATGCCCGCCTCGTCGCCGGCCTCGGCCATCGCCCGCAACTGGTCCAGGGTGACCATCGCCGGCGCGCGGAACGGTTCGACCCACAGCCGACGCAGCGCGCTGATGTGGGCGCCACAGCCCAGGCGTTCGCCGAGATCGCGGGCCAGGCTGCGGATATAGGTGCCGGAGCCACAGGTCACGCGCAGGTGCAGGCGCCCGGGCAGCTGTTCGAGCACCTCGATCGCGTGCACCTGGACCTCGCGCTCCGGAGCCTCGATGGCCTCGCCGCGGCGGGCCTTCACATACAGCGGTTCCCCGCCCTGCTTCAGCGCCGAATAGATCGGAGCCCGCTGACGGATGTTCCCCGTCAGTGGCGCCAGCGCAGCCTGCAGGGCCTCGGCGCTGATCGCCGGCACCGGGCGCTGCACCAGCACCTGGCCCTCGGCATCATCGGTATCCGTGGTCTGGCCGAGGACGATCTCGGCATCGTACGCCTTGGCCGAACCCAGCAGCAGGCCGGCGATCTTGGTGGCCTCGCCGAAGCATAGTGGCAGCAGGCCGGTGGCCAACGGGTCGAGGCTGCCGGTGTGGCCACCCTTCTCGGCACGGAACAGGCGGCGCGCCACCTGCAGGGCGGCGTTGGAGCTCATGCCGGTCGACTTGTCGAGCAGCAGGATGCCATCCAGGCGGCGGAACTGAATTCGGGTCATGGCAGGAATGTGTAGGGCCGAGCCATGCTCGGCTGCCGCAGCGCGGTCTGCGTCAGACGTCGCACAGCCGGAATGCAACGACGCCGGGCATGCCCGGCGTCGCGCGGTTATTCGTCGTCGCTCGCGCGACGCTTCTCCGCGGCCAGCGTATCGGGCAGGTCGCGCAGGATGTTGTCGATGTGCTCACCACGGTCGACCGAGTCGTCGTAGTGGAAATGCAGCTCCGGCACGTGGCGCAGCTTCATCGCGCGGGCCAGGTCCATGCGCAGGCGGTAGCCCAGCTCCTTCAGGCCGGCCACGGCTTCAGCCGAGCGTTCCGGCATCAGGGCGGTGACGAACACCTTGGCATGGGCCATGTCGCGGGTGATTTCCACGTCGGACACGCTCACCGAGGGCAACCCGTGCTCGCGCACGGCGTTGTGCACCAGGGTGCCGAGTTCACGGCGCAGCTGGGCGGAGACACGGTCGGTTCGATGGAAAGTCTTGGGCACGAGCAGCTCTTGGTTCAGTTGTCGCCCGACCAACGGTCGGGCGCTACCTTTGATTCGATTGTCGCCCGACCAACGGTCGGGCGCTACAGGTACATGATAGGGCCCGACCGTTGGTCGGGCCACCTTGCAGCATTACAGGGTGCGCGGCACTTCGATACGCTCGAAGCACTCGATCTGGTCGCCCGGCTTGACGTCGTTGTAGGCCTTCACCGCGATACCGCATTCGGTACCGTTGCGGACTTCCTCGACGTTCTCCTTGAAGCGACGCAGCGATTCCAGCTCGCCCTCGAAGATCACCACGCTGTCGCGCAGCACGCGGATCGGCTTGTTGCGCTTGACCACGCCCTCGATGACCATCGAGCCGGCAACGGCGCCCAGCTTGGAGCTGCGGAAGACGTCGCGGACCTCGGCGATACCGATGATCTCTTCGCGGATCTCCACGCCCAGCAGACCGGATGCCACCTGCTTCACCTGATCGATCACGTCATAGATGATCGAGAAGTAACGCAGGTCGACGCCGTTGGATTCAATGATGCGACGGGCCGAAGCATCCGCACGCACGTTGAAGCCGATGACGGTGGCCTTCGAAGCAGCCGCCGAGTTGGCATCCGATTCGGTGATGCCGCCGACGCCGGAGTGGATCACGTTGATGCGGATGTCTTCGTTGGACAGCGCGACCAGTGCCTGGCTCAGGGCTTGCACCGAACCCTGCACGTCGGCCTTGATGACCAGGTTGAGGACCTGCTGGCCCTCGCCCTTGCCCAGGGTCGCCATGATGTCTTCCATGCGGCTGCCAGCGGTGGCGACCAGGCGCGATTCACGGCGCTTGGTCTCACGCTGCTGGGCAACATCCTTGGCCAGGCGCTCGTCCTCGACCACCACGAAGTCGTCTCCGGCTTCCGGCACACCGGACAGGCCCAGGACCTGCACCGGGATCGACGGGCCGGCGAACTCCGGCTGCTTGCCGGTTTCGTCGAACAGCGCACGCACGCGGCCGTACTGGATACCGCACACCAGGTAGTCGCCCTTCTTCAGGCGGCCCTGCTGCACCAGCACCGTAGCGACCGGGCCGCGGCCCTTGTCCAGCGACGATTCGATCACCACGCCCGAGGCGCGACCTTCGTCGACGGCCTTCAGTTCCAGCAGTTCGGCCTGCACCGACACCGCGTCCAGCAGGTCGTCGATGCCCAGGCCGGTCTTGGCCGAGATCTCCACCATCTGGATGTCACCACCGAACTCTTCGGCCACGACCTGCTCGGAGAGCAGCTCGTTCTTGACCCGCATCGGGTCGGCACCGGACTTGTCGATCTTGTTGATCGCCACGATCAGCGGCACACCCGCCGAACGGGCGTGCTGGATCGCTTCCTTGGTCTGCGGCATGACGCCGTCGTCGGCAGCAACCACCAGCACCACGATGTCGGTCAGCTTGGCACCGCGGGCACGCATCGAGGTGAACGCGGCGTGGCCCGGGGTATCCAGGAAGCTGATGACGCCCTTGGGCGTCTCGACGTGGTAGGCGCCGATATGCTGGGTGATGCCGCCGGCTTCGCCGTGGGCAACCTTGGTGCGGCGGATGTAGTCCAGCAGCGAGGTCTTGCCGTGGTCCACGTGACCCATGATGGTGACCACCGGCGGGCGCTGTACGGCTTCGCCCTGGTTTTCACCGGTCGAAGCCAGCAGCGCGTCTTCGGCATCGTTGTCGTTGGCACGGATCGCCTTGTGGCCGAGTTCTTCGGTCACCAGCGCAGCGGTGTCGTGGTCGATGGACTGGGTGATGGTCGCCATCACGCCCATCTTGAACAGCGCCTTCACCACCTCGCCGCCCTTCAGCGCGAGCTTCTGCGCCAGGTCGGCCACGGTGATGGTCTCGCCGATCGCGACTTCACGCACGACCGGTGCGGTCGGGCGTTCGAACGCGTGCGGACCGGCATTGTTGCCACCACGCGACATGTCGCGACGGCCACCGGACTGGTTGCGGCCACCCGGACGTCCACGCGAATTGCTGTTGTTGCTGTTGCCACGACGCGCACGGTCGGCGGCCGACAGGTGCATCTGGCCGGCGAAGCGGTCGCCCGGGCCACGCTCGTTGCGCGGCGCGCTGCGGTTGTTGCGCTCGTCGTTGCGCGGCGGCGGCGGCGGAGCACCACGCGGCGCAGCCGGGGCGGCGGCCGGGGCGCGCGGCGGGCGCGGCGCGGTTTCGTCGATCGGAGCACGCTTGGGCTTGCTGGCGGCCAGTGCCTCGGCCGCCTTGGCCGCAGCCGCAGCTTCCTCGGCGGCCTTCTTCTCGGCCTCGGCGCGTTCCTTGGCGGCAGCCTCTTCCTCACGGGCACGGACGATGGCCTCGTCGCGCAGACGATCCTTCTCGGCCAGGGCCTGCTGTTCGGCGAGGTTGCGCGCACGCGACTCTTCCAGCTTGCGCAGGATGTCGGCGCGCTCTTCGTCCGGCGTCATGGCGCGAGCACCATCCTTGACGTAGGTACGCTTCTGGCGCACCTCGACATTCACGGTCGTCTTGCTGCGACCGGAATTGACCGTCACTTCCTGCTGCTTCCGGCGGTTGAGCGTGATCTTCTTTGCAGACTGATCGGTCTCTTCCGGGGCCTGCTCGGGCTTGCCGTGCGAACGACGAAGGAAGCCCAGGAGCTTTACCTTCTCGGAGCTGGTCACGACCTGGTCGGGACCGCTGAACTTCATGCCGGCACCGGCCAGCTGTTCCAGCAGTTTTTCGACCGGCGTGTTGACCAGTTCGGCAAGCTTGCGGATGGTGGTTTGCTGCGACATTCGGATCCTATGATCTTGTGGGCGCCCCCCCGCATCTGGAGGTGGCGCGGATTCTACGCCCTGAGCGGCTCAGGGCCCTGTTCATTGCCGGCTCATTCGCCGCGTTCCAGTCGGGCGATCTCCTCGGCACGGGCGGCCAGGATCAGCGCAGCGGCGCGCGCCTGATCCAGTCCTTCGATGCCGAAGTCCATGACCTCGTCGGCGGCCAGGTCGGACAGGTCCTCGCTGGTACGCACGCCGTGGCCGGCCAGCGCATATGCGGTGGCTTCGTCCATGCCCTTCAGGGACAGCAGGTCCTGCGCCGGCTGGCCGTCTTCAAGGCCTTCCTCGACTGCCAGGGCCTCATTGAGCAGCGCATCGCGGGCACGAGCGCGCAGCTCTTCGACGATGTCCTCGTCGAAACCTTCCACGGCCAGCAGTTCGCCGACCGGGACATATGCGATTTCCTCGACGGTGCCGAAGCCTTCGCTGACCAGGATGCCGGCGATTTCCTCGTCCACTTCCAGTTTGTCCATGAACAGCTGGCGGGCGGCAGCCTGCTCGGCCTCCGACTTGGCAGTGACCTGGTCCTGGGTCATCACGTTGAGCTGCCAGCCGGTCAGGCGGCTGGCCAGGCGCACGTTCTGGCCGCCCTTGCCGATCGCCTGGGCCAGGCGGTCTTCGGCAACGGCCAGGTCCATCGAGTGCTTGTCCTCATCGACGATGATCGACTGCACTTCGGCCGGAGCCATCGCGTTGATGACGAAGTTGGCCGGGTTGTCGTTCCACAGCACGATGTCCACGCGCTCGCCATTGAGCTCGTTGGACACGGCCTGCACGCGCGAACCGCGCATGCCGATGCAGGCACCGATCGGATCGGTGCGCTGGTCGTGGGCCAGCACGGCGATCTTGGCGCGGTCGCCCGGATCGCGGGCGCAGGCCTTGATTTCCACCAGGCCCTGGCCGACTTCCGGCACTTCCAGCTTGAACAGCTCGATCATGAACTCCGGCGCGGCGCGGCTGATGAACAGCTGCGGGCCACGCGGCTCCGAGCGCACTTCGGCCAGGTAGCCGCGCACCCGGTCGCCGGCACGCAGCACGTCGCGCGGAATGCCCTTGTCCTTCGGAATGAAGCCTTCGGCATTGCCACCGAGATCGACGTAGATGTTGCCGCGCTCGGCGCGCTTGACCACACCGGTGATCAGCTCACCCACGCGATCCTTCCATGCATCCACGACCTGCTGGCGCTCGGCTTCGCGCACGCGCTGGACGATGACCTGCTTGGCGGCCTGGGCAGCGATGCGGCCGAAGTCCGGGTTCTCGATCTGCTCTTCGATGTAGTCGCCGACCTCGACGCCTTCGGCCTCGTCGACGGCGTCCATCAGGCGGATCTGGCGATCCGGCGATTCCATGACCACGTCATCGGCCACCACTTCCCAGCGGCGGAAGGTTTCGTAGCTGCCATCCTTGTGGTCGATGACCACGCGGGTCAGCACTTCCTCCTCGGGATAGCGCTTCTTCGCTGCCGAGGCCAGGGCGGCCTCGATGGCATCGAAGATCACTTCACGCGGCACGCCCTTCTCGTTGGCGACTGCGTCGACTACCAGCAACAGTTCCTTGCTCATTGGCTCACTCCGCGCGCGGCTTCTTTGCCGCCGGCTCGTTGGAAGAAGAATTCGTGTTCGGCTTCGGACGCTTCGGCGCCGGACCGGTCGGCTTGCTCGGGGCCAGCCCCAGCGCCACCCAGTCGGGCATGATCCGTGCCTTGTCGATGTTGTCGGCCGACACGACCACTTCAGCCTTGTCGACGATGAAGGTGATGGTGCCCGCAGCCTCGTCGATCGCTTCGATGCGGCCCTGCAGGCGACGACGGTTGTCCTGCGGCAGCTTCAGCGTGACCTTGGCCGATTCACCCTGGTGGCGGCCGAACTGCTCCAGGTTGAACAGCGGGCGGTCCACGCCCGGCGAGGACACTTCCAGCGTGTAATTGCCGCTGATCGGGTCTTCGACGTCCAGCTGCGCCGAGACTTCGCGGCTGACCCGCTCGCAGTCGTCGACATTGATGATGCGCTCGGGCTGTTCAGCCAGCGGCACGTCGATGTAAAGGCGCAGGGTCGCACCGCCGGGGGCCGGCAGATACTCAACGCCCAGCAGCTCCAGGCCCAGCGACACAACGGTCGGGGCGAGCAGATTCGCGATGTCGGTTGCCTTGTCGCTCACAGCCTGCCTTGATCTCTATGGTTGGGTGCCGGCCTTGGCCGGCGTGGAAACATGACGCCCCGGAAACGACAAAGGGCCCGTTGGGCCCCTTTTCCGGAAAGACTCCGGTGACTGGATTCCGGTTGCAACCTGCATTGCCTGCCGGTTGCGGCCCTCCTTCCGGGTCCGGACTCCCGCTGGGAGGCCGCCTTCAGGGGTACTGCTAGGCCGCTGATGATAGCGGCTGCACCGCGCTGGTGCAAGGTGCGGACCCGGGGTCAGATCCCTTTTCCACGGGAAAAGGGATCTGACCCCGATCACGCAGAAACGACGCAGACCCCAAAGAAAAACGCCCTCGAAGCAGGACTTCGAAGGCGATTTCTCTACTTGGTAGCGGGGGCAGGATTTGAACCTGCGACCTTCGGGTTATGAGCCCGACGAGCTGCCAGACTGCTCCACCCCGCATCAGAAGCGGAATTATGAGCGGTTGCTCCAAAAACTGCAAGCCTCCCCTCATTCATCAAATCGGTTGGCGCCGATCCGAAGTTGGTAGCGGGGGCAGGATTTGAACCTGCGACCTTCGGGTTATGAGCCCGACGAGCTGCCAGACTGCTCCACCCCGCACCGGAAGTGTTTGAACTGCTGCCCTGCTCTTTCGAGGGGGGCTACCGCAACGATGTTCTGGCTGAACCGCTGCAGTGACAACTCAGGCTGCGCATATTACACGAATCGCGCAGCTTTGTGTCAACTTTTATGCAAGATGCGCAAATGCCTGCTGGCACCAGACCATGATCGGGTTCCAGGCCAGGCCCAAGGCCAGCAGCGCCAGGGCATTGACACCCAGCACCACACCCAGCACGCGGTCGTTGTTGCGCGGCATGGCCTCGCCCACCGGCTCATCGAAGTACATGACCTTGATGACGCGCAGGTAGTAGAAGCAGCCGACCACGGCGCACAGCACGCCCAGGATGGCCAGCCACAGCAGGCCGCCGTTGACGGCCGCGCCCAGCACCGCCAGCTTGGTCCAGAAGCCCAGGAACGGCGGGATGCCGGCCAGCGACGCCATGATGCACAGCACCAGGCCGGCCATCCACGGGTTGCGGGCATTGAGGCCCTTGAAGTCCTCGATGTTCTCGGCTTCAAAACCGGCACGCGACAGCGCGATGATCGCGCCGAAGGCGGCGGTCGACATGATGGCGTAGGCCAGTGCGTAGAACAGCGCAGCGGCATAGCCCTGTGCGCCACCACCGGCGATGCCCATCAGCAGGAAGCCGATGTGCGAGACGGTGGAGAACGCCAGCATGCGCTTGAGATTGCTCTGCGCGATGGCCATCAGGTTGCCGATGACCAGCGAGACTGCGGCCAGGCCGGCGATCAGCAGCTGCAGTTCGGTCGACAGCGGACCCACGCCCATTTCCAGCAGGCGGTAGGCCATGCCGAAGGCGGCCAGCTTCGGCGCCGAGCTGATGAACAGTGCGATCGGTGCCGGGGCCCCCTGGTACACGTCCGGCAGCCACATGTGGAACGGTGCCGCACCCAGCTTGAAGGCGACGCCGGCGATCATGAACACCGCACCGGTGATCAGCAGCACGCGCTCTTCCGAGTGCGGGATGGCGTCACGGATGACGTCCAGGTGCAGGCTGCCTGTAGCGCCGTAGATCAGAGACATGCCGTACAGCAGCAGGCCAGAGGCCAGCGAGCCGAGCACGATGTACTTCATCGCCGCTTCCGAGGCCAGGCCGTTCTCGCGGTTGCTGGCGACCAGGGCGTAGGAGCACAGCGCCAGCAGTTCCAGGCCCAGGTAGACCATCAGCAGGCTGCCGGCTGACACCAGGATCATCATGCCGGCGGTGCCGAACAGGATCAGCACCGGGATCTCGCCCTGGAACAGGTTGCGCTCACGCAGGTAACGCCAGCCGTAGACCAGGGTCAGGCCGCTGAGCAGCACGATCCCGGTCTTCATCACGTCCGCGGCGGTATCGCGCACGAACATGCCATGGAAGACCTCGCCCTGCCCGCCCACGCCGGTGGCCAGCATGAACAGCACCACGGCCAGCGCAGCGAGCGAGAACAGGTGGGTGACGATCTTGTTCCGGTTGCTGACGAACAGGTCGAGGATCATCAGGGCGAAGGCGCTGCCGATCAGCACCAGCTCGGGAGCGAGTGGTGGCAGGTCAGCGGCGGTCAATGGCAGCAGCGGCGAGGTGGTCATCATCAAATCCTGGAATTACAGCAGCTTGCTGGATGCGATCTGCATCGCCAGCTTCGCGATCGAGGGCTCCATCAGGTCGGTCAGCGGCTTGGGATAGATGCCCAGGGCCAGCACGCCGATGGCGAACACGCCCAGCACCAGCCATTCGCGGCCGTTGATGTCCTTCAGTTCGGCAACATGGCTGTTGGCCACTTCACCGAAGAAGATGCGCTTGTACAGCCACAGGGTATAGGCGGCGCCGATGATCAGGGTGGTGGCCGCGCCCAGCGCGATCCACGGATTGCGCTGGAAGGCCGACAGGATGACCATGAACTCGCCGACGAAACCGCTGGTACCGGGCAGGCCCGCGTTGGCCATGAAGAACAGCATGGCGAAGGTGGCGAACCACGGCATCACGTTGACCACGCCGCCGTAATCGGCGATGCGGCGGCTGTGCATGCGGTCGTACAGCACGCCGACACAGGAGAACATCGCGCCGGAGACGAAGCCGTGCGAGATCATCTGCACCATGGCGCCCTGCAGGCCCAGGCGGGCGGCATCGGCGTTGCCGGCTTCACGGACCAGCCACAGGGCAATGAAGGTGCCCAGGGTGACGAAGCCCATGTGCGCGATCGACGAATAGGCGATCAGCTTCTTCATGTCGTCCTGTACCAGGGCGACCAGGCCAACGTAGATCACTGCGATCAACGACAGCGCAATCACCAGCCAGGCCCATTCCTGCGACGCGTCCGGGACGATCGGCAGGTTGAAGCGCAGGAAGCCATAGCCACCGATCTTCAGCGCGATGGCGGCCAGGATCACCGAACCGGCGGTCGGCGCTTCCACGTGGGCGTCCGGCAGCCAGGTATGGACCGGGAACATCGGCACCTTGACCGCGAAGGCGATCAGGAACGCGAAGAAGATCCAGGTCTGTTCCTTGGCCGACAGTGGCAGTGCATACAGGTCGGCCAGCTGGAAGCTGCCGCCCTTCATGTACAGGTAGATCAGTGCCACCAGCATCAGCACCGAGCCGAGGAAGGTGTACAAGAAGAACTTCAGCGCAGCGTAGATGCGACGCGGGCCGCCCCAGACACCGATGATCAGGAACATCGGGATCAGCATCGCCTCGAAGAACACGTAGAACAGCATCGCGTCCGTCGCCGCGAAGATACCGACCGTGACGCCTTCCAGGATCAGGAAAGCCGCCACGTACTGGTTCACGCGCTTGTCGATGGCGCTCCAGGCGCCGATCAGGGCAAGCACGCTGACCAGGGTAGTCAGCAGGATCAGCGCCACGGCAATGCCGTCCACGCCCAGGTTGTAGCCGATCTTGTACGCCGGGATCCAGGCATGGGTCTCGACGAACTGCAGACCGTCGATGCCCGCGTTGTAGCCGCTCAGCAGCGAGAGGCTCGCCACGAACGTCAGCACCGCTACGCCCAGCGACGCCCAGCGGGCGGTCTGCGCATCACGGATCGCAAGGATCAGGGCGCCACCGATGATCGGCAGCCAGATGAGGACACTGAGTAGAGGCCAGTTCGACACGTCTTCTTATTCCGTACAGGTCATCAACGCAGGTAATGCATCAGCACGCCCAGCAGGGCAATCAGGCCGATGATCATCGCGAAGGCGTAGTGATAGAGGAAACCGGATTGGGTACGACGCAGCACGCCGGCTGCAACGTCCACAACACGTGCCGAGAGATTGACCACGCCGTCGACGATGTTGCTGTCGATCCAGCGCGAGACCTTGCCCAGCTTGACGCTGCCACCGGCAAAGCCATCGATCCACAGCTTGTCGAAGCCGTACTTGTTTTCCAGCACCGACACCAGCGGAGCGAAGGTCTTGCGCGCCTTGCCCGACAGGTCCGGCTTCCACAGGTAAAACAGTGCGGCCAGCAGGAAGCCCGCAACGGTCAGCATGAACGCCGGAGCCATCATGCCGTGCAGCGCGAAGGCGACCGGGCCGTGGAACTCCTCACCCAGGAAGCCGATGGTGTTCTTGGCCGGATCGTAGAAGTCGACGATTCCGGTGAAGAACGTATGCGCCTGGCCCTTGATGGCATCGTGGGCATGATGGCCGGCCCAGTCGGTGCCGTACAGCATCGGACCGATGCTGAAGAAACCGATGGCGATCGACGGGATGGCCAGCAGGATCAGCGGCAAGGTCACCACCCACGGGGTTTCGTGCGGCTCATGCGGACCGTGGCCATGGCCGTGGTCATCGTGATGCGCATCGCCGTGGTGGGCGTCGGCGGCGTGGTGAGCGTCATGGCCGTGACCATGATCGTCATGATGCACGTCGCGGAAACGCTCCTTGCCGTGGAAGGTCAGGAACAGCAGGCGGAAGCTGTAGAAGCTGGTGACGATCACGCCACCCAGCACTGCCCAGTAGCCGTAGGTGGCCACCCAGTTGTCGGACAGGTGCGCGTGCAGCTCGGCGGCCTCGATGATGGTGTCCTTCGAGTAGAAGCCGGAGAAGAACGGCGTACCCACCAGTGCCAGCGTACCGATCCACATGGTGATGAAGGTGATCGGCATGTACTTGCGCAGGCCACCCATCTTGCGCATGTCCTGCTCGTGGTGCATGGCAATGATGACCGAGCCGGCACCCAGGAACAGCAGCGCCTTGAAGAAGGCGTGGGTCATCAGGTGGAACACGGCTGCCGAGTAGGCCGACACGCCCAGTGCAACCGTCATGTAGCCCAGCTGCGACAGCGTGGAGTACGCGACGACGCGCTTGATGTCGTTCTGCACGATACCGATCAGGCCGGTGAAGAACGCGGTGGTGGCACCGATGAACAGCACGAAGTTCAGCGCGGTCTGCGACAGCTCGAACAGCGGCGACATGCGGGTGACCATGAAGATACCGGCGGTCACCATCGTCGCGGCGTGGATCAGTGCCGAGATCGGGGTCGGGCCTTCCATCGAGTCGGGCAGCCACACGTGCAGCGGGACCTGGGCCGACTTGCCCATGGCACCAATGAACAGGCAGATGCAGATGACGGTAGCGATCGACCAGATCACCGGCTCGTTGAGCAGCTGCATGCCCAGGATCGTGCCGTCCCAGATCTGCAGCTGGGCGCGCGGATCAGCCAGCATGCCGGCCTGCGAGAACACCTGCGAGTAGTCCAGGGTGCCGAACACCCACAGCACGCCGGCGATGCCGAGCAGGAAGCCGAAGTCGCCGACGCGGTTGACCAGGAACGCCTTCATGTTGGCGAAGATCGCGGTCGGGCGCTTGAACCAGAAGCCGATCAGCAGGTACGACACCAGGCCCACCGCTTCCCAGCCGAAGAACAGCTGCAGGAAGTTGTTGCTCATCACCAGGGTGAGCATCGAGAAGGTGAACAGCGAGATGTAGCTGAAGAACCGCTGGTAGCCCGGATCGTCCTGCATGTAGCCGATCGTGTAGATGTGGACCAGCAGCGACACGAAGGTCACCACCACCATCATCATCGCGGTCAGCTTGTCGACCATGAAGCCGACGTGGGCCGAGTACTGGCCGACTTCGAAGAACGTGTAGATGTTCTGGTTGAACGGCTGTGCGCCGCCCCACAGCAGCTGGTAGAGCGTGTACATCGACAGGCCGCAGGCCACCGCGACGCCGAGGATGGTGATGGTCTGCGCGCCGAAGCGCTTGACCTGGCGACCGAACAGGCCGGCGATGATGCTGCCGAACAGCGGCGCAAGCACCACTGCGATCAACAGACTCTTGGAGAGAGTGATTTCCATCTGTGGATCAGCCCTTCAACGAATCGACTTCGCCGACATTGATCGTGCGGCGGGTACGGAACAGGGTCACCAGGATCGCCAGGCCGATGGCGGCTTCCGCGGCGGCGACGGTCAGGATGAAGAACACGAACAGCTGGCCGGACGGGTCGCCCAGCTGGCGCGAGAAGCCGACGAAGTTGATGTTCACCGACAGCAGCATCAGTTCGATCGACATCAGCAGGACGATGACGTTCTTCCGGTTGAGGAAGATGCCGGCCAGGCTGATGGCGAACAGCACAGCGCCAAGCGCAAGGATGTGGCCAAGGGTAATCACGGCTGGGTCTCCTCGCCGGTGGCCGGCTTGCTGTTGCTGTGCACGACCGGTGCTTCGGCACCCATCTTGACCATGCGCAGGCGCTGGCCGGCCTTGACCATGGTCTGCTCGCCCGGGTTCTGGCTCTTGACGCCGGTACGACGGCGCAGGGTCAGCATGACGGCGGCAACCACGGCCACGGTCAGGATGACGGCGGCGAACTCGAACGGCAGCAGGTACTCGGTGAACAGCGTGCGTGCCAGCCAGGTGATGTTGGAACTGTCGGCGGCGACCGCAGCGGCGTTGTCAGCCGGGAACGGCGTAACCGAGCGTGCCTTGACGCCGATCAGGATCAGCATCTGCGCCAGCATCGCCACCGCGACGATGAGGCCGACCGGCAGGTAGCGCACCCAGCCCTCACGCAGCTTGGTGGGGTCGATGTCCAGCATCATCACCACGAACAGGAACAGCACCATCACCGCGCCGACGTAGACCAGCACCAGGGCTACGCCGAGGAACTCGGCCCCTACCAGCAGCCACACGCAGGCAATGGAGAAGAAGGTCAGCACCAGGCAGAGCACGGCGTGAACCGGGTTGCGCACGCTGATCACCGCACCGGCCGAAACCGTTGCCGCGATGGCGAACACCCAGAAAGCGATATTTACCCAATCCATCTCTCGACCTCAGCGGTAAGCGGCATCGGCGGCACGACGCTCGGCGATCTCGGACTCGAGACGGTCGCCAAGGGCCAGCAGCTGCGGCTTGGTAACGATGTTTTCGCCACGGTTCTCGAAGTGGTACTCGAGGATGTGGGTTTCGACGATCGAGTCCACCGGGCAGCTTTCTTCGCAGAAGCCGCAGAAGATGCACTTGAACAGGTCGATGTCGTAGCGGGTGGTGCGGCGGGTGCCGTCCTCGCGCTTGGCCGAGTCGATGGTGATGGCCAGGGCCGGGCACACCGCTTCACACAGCTTGCAGGCAATGCAGCGCTCTTCGCCGTTGGGATAACGGCGCAGGGCGTGCAGGCCACGGAAGCGCGGCGACTGCGGGAACTTCTCCATCGGGTACATCATCGTGTACTTCGGCTTGAAGCTGTACTTCAGCGTCAGCCAGAGGCCGGCCAGCAGTTCGAGCAGCAGCAGGCTCTTGAAGTAATGGGTAATCCTGTTCATCACTTAGACGCCCTTTTGAATCACGCCGAAGAACACCATGACGGCGGTAACCGCGATCCACAGAATGGCCAGCGGGATGAAGACCTTCCAGCCCAGGCGCATGATCTGGTCATAGCGGAAGCGCGGGAAGCTGGCACGGAACCAGATGTAGGCACTGGCGAAGAAGAACACCTTGACGAACAACCACGGTGCACCGCCCTTCCAGATCCAGTCGACCAGCGGCGAGACATTGCCGAAATCGACCCAGCCCTGGACCGGGCTCAGCCAGCCGCCGAGGAAGAAGATCGAGATCAGGAAGCTGATCAGGATCATGTTCGCGTATTCGGCCAGGAAGAACAGGGCGAAGGCGCCGCCGGAGTACTCGACCATGTGGCCGGCAACGATTTCCGACTCGCCTTCCACCACGTCGAACGGCGCACGGTTGGTTTCAGCCACGCCCGACACCCAGTAGATGACGAACAGCGGGAACAGCGGCAGCAGGAACCAGTCGAAGAAGCCGGAACTGCCGGCCTGCGCCATCACGATGTTGCTCAGGTTCAGGCTGCCCGAGGCGATCATCACGCCGACCAGGGCGAAGCCCATGGCGATTTCGTAGCTGATCATCTGCGCCGAGGCACGCATCGCACCCAGGAACGCATACTTCGAGTTGGATGCCCAGCCGGCCAGGATGATGCCGTAGATGCCCAGCGAGGTCATCGCCAGCAGGTACAGCAGGCCGGCGTTGGCATTGGACAGCACGATCTGCGAATCGAAGGGCACCACCGACCAGGCCGCGAAGGCCGGGGCCAGGGTGATCAGCGGGGCCAGCAGATAGATCGCCTTGTTGGCGCTGCTCGGCTGGACCACTTCCTTGAACAGCAGCTTGAAGACGTCGGCGAAGGCCTGGAAGATGCCCATGCCCACGTACATCGGGCCATGACGGACGTGCATCCAGCCGATCAGCTTGCGTTCCCAGACCACGTAGAAGGCCACCGAGATGATCACCGGCACGGCGATCACCAGGATCTTCAGGATGATCCAGATCAGCGCGCCGATGTCACCGAGGCCCAGCAGCCACTGGTGCAGCGGGTCGACCGCGTTCAACAGCAATTCGTTCATGCAGCCACCACCGATACGCGAGCGGCACCCAGCGGCGCGGTCGCGCCGTGGCCCGATTCAATCCAGACCGAACCCGCAGCGACGCGGGCGTCGACCACCACCGGCAGGGTGGCCTTGCCGGCGTCGGTGCCGACCTTGGCCATCTGCCCTTCCTGCAGCTGCAGGCGAGCGGCATCTTCTGCGTTCAGCACGATGCGCGGGGCGTTGTTGAGCGGATGCGACTGCAGTGCCGGCGCGCGACGGACCACCGCATCGGTGCGGTAGATCGCGGCGGTCGAAGCCACTTCCAGGCCTTCACCGGCAACTGCCGGCTGCGCCGAAGCAGCGACGGTGACCGACACCGGGGCCAGGCTGGCACGCAGGCCGGCCAGGTCGGTGAAGTCGAAACCGGCCAGGGCCATGTCGCCGCCCAGTGCTCGCAGCACGCGCCAGCCTTCGCGGGCCTCGCCCGGCAGCTTGCCGCCGGCACGGGCCGACTGCTCGCGACCATCGAGGTTGGTCAGGGTGGCATCGATTTCCGGCAGCGCACCGATCGGCAGGATCACGTCGGCAACGTCGCGGGTCGAGGCGCAGGCGAACTGGCTGAAGGCCACCACCTGGGCACCGGCCAGCGCCTTGCGGGCGGCCGGGGCGTCGGCGAAGTCCAGGCCCGGCTCAAGGCCGTACACCACGTAGGCCTGGCGCGGCTGCGCCAGCATCGCGGCGACGTCCTTGCCAGCCGGCAGCACGCCGGCGCGGGTCAGGCCAACGGCGTTGGCGCCCTGCGGGATGCGGCACAGCTTGGCACCGGTAGCGGCAGCGAAGTCACGCGCGGCAGCGCGGATCGCGGCAGCCTGCGGGTGGTTCTCGGCGATGCCACCAACGATCAGCACGGTGTTGTTGCCGCCCTGCACTGCCGAACGCAGCTCGGCGTTGGCCAGCGCGTCGACGAACTTCGACGGGGCAACGATCTGCTTGCCGGCGACACTGAAGGCGAAGTCGAAGTCCACCGGATTGACGACGTGGATCTTCGCGCCCTTGGTGGTCTGCGCCTTGCGCAGGCGGGCGTGCAGCAGCGGCAGTTCGTGGCGGATGTTGCTGCCCAGGACCACGATGCGGTCGGCGCCCTCGATCTCGGCCAGCGGCAGGCCGAACACTTCGGCGGTTGCGGCGTCGGAGAAATCGCGGTTGTTGATGCGGTGGTCGATGTTGCCCGAGCCCAGGCCCTTGGCCAGGCGGGCCAGCAGTGCGCCTTCCTCGTTCGAGGTCGACGGGTGCACCAGCACGCCCAGATTGTCGCCCTGGTTGGCCTTGAGGATTTCGGCGGCCGCGGCCAGGCCTTCGGCCCAGCTCACTTCCTTCCACTCGCCGTTGACCTTGCGCAGCGGCTTGACCGCACGGTCTTCGCTGTACAGGCCCTGGTGCGAGTAGCGGTCACGGTCGGACAGCCAGCACTCGTTCACGGCTTCGTTGTCGCGCGGCACGGTGCGCAGCACTTCGCCGCGACGCACGTGCAGGAACAGGTTCGAACCCATCGCATCGTGGTAGCCCAGCGACTCGCGCGCGGTCAGTTCCCACGGGCGGGCGCGGAACTGGAACACCTTGTTGGTCAGCGCGCCGACCGGGCAGACGTCAACGACGTTGCCGGACAGCTCGGTGGTCAGCGGCTTGCCGTCGAAGGTACCGATCTGCAGGTTCTCACCGCGGTACATGCCACCCAGTTCGTAGGTACCGGCAACGTCGGCGGTGAAGCGGACGCAGCGGGTGCACTGGATGCAGCGGGTCATCTCGGTGGCGACCAGCGGACCCATGTCCTCGTCAGGCACCACGCGCTTGCGCTCGTTGAAGCGGCTGACCGAACGGCCATAGCCCAGCGACACGTCCTGCAGCTCGCACTCGCCGCCCTGATCGCAGATCGGGCAGTCCAGCGGGTGGTTGATGAGCAGGAACTCCATCACCGAGCGCTGGAACTTCAGTGCCTTCTCGCTGCGGGTGGCGACCTTCATGCCATCCATCACCGGGGTGGCACAGGCCGGCGCCGGCTTCGGCGACTTCTCCACGTCCACCAGGCACATGCGGCAGTTGGCGGCGATCGGCAGCTTCTCGTGATAGCAGAAGCGCGGAATGGAGATGCCGGCCTTGTCAGCGGCCTGGATGATCATCGAGCCCTTGGGCACGACCAGCGACTTGCCATCGATCTCGATGGTGACGTGATCGGGTGGGACGCTCGGATTTACGGGTTGCGCGCTCATGCAGCGGCTGCCTCCACCTTCTTGCCGTCAACCATCGAATGACCGTTGACGATGTAGTACTCGAACTCGTCCCAGAACTGGCGCAGGAAGCCCTGGATGGGCCATGCAGCCGCTTCGCCGAACGCACAGATGGTGTGGCCTTCGATCTGGCCGGCCACTGCCTTCAGCTGGTGCAGGTCTTCCATCGTGGCCTTGCCGGCGACGATGCGCTCCAGCACGCGGTGCATCCAGCCGGTGCCTTCACGGCAGGGGGTGCACTGGCCGCAGGATTCCTTGTGGAAGAACTGGCTGATGCGACAGGCGAACTTGACGCAGCAGACGCTGTCGTCGAGCACGACGATCGCGCCCGAACCCAGGCCGGAGCCCAGTGCGCGGATGGTGTCGTAGTCCATCGGCAGGCCCTTCAGTTCGGCTGCGGTCAGCACCGGCATCGACACGCCGCCTGGGATCGCGCCCTTGAGCTTGCGGCCCGGACGCAGGCCACCGGCCATCTCCAGCAGGTCATCGAAGGTGGTGCCCAGCGGCACTTCGAAGTTGCCGCCGTTCTGCACGCAGCCGGACACCGAGAAGCACTTCGGGCCGCCGTTGGCGGTCAGGCTCAGGCCCTTGAACCACTCCGGGCCGTTGCGGATGATCGCCGGCACCGAACCATAGGTTTCGGTGTTGTTGATCGTTGACGGCTTGCCGTACAGGCCGAAGTTGGCCGGGAACGGCGGCTTGTAGCGCGGCTGGCCCTTCTTGCCTTCCAGCGATTCCATCAGCGCGGTTTCTTCGCCGCAGATGTACGCGCCGGCGCCCAGCGCGCCGTAGATGTCGATGTCCACGCCGCTGCCGAGGATGTTCTTGCCCAGCCAGCCGTTCGCATAGGCGTCGGCCAGGGCCTGCTCGAAGTGCTCGAACGGCTCGTGGTGGAATTCACCGCGCAGGTAGTTGTAGCCCACGGTCGAACCGGTGGCGTAGCAGGCGATCGCCATGCCTTCCACGACCGAATGCGGGTTGTAGCGCAGGATGTCGCGATCCTTGCAGGTGCCCGGCTCGGATTCGTCCGAGTTGCAGAGGATGTACTTCTGCATGTTGCCCTTGGGCATGAACGACCACTTCAGGCCGGTCGGGAAGCCGGCGCCACCGCGGCCGCGCAGGCCCGAGGCCTTGACCATCTCGATGACCTGCTCCGGCGGGATCTTCTCTTCGAGGATCTTGCGCAGGGCAGCGTAGCCACCGGTCTTCAGGTAGCTTTCGTACGACCACGGGGTGTCGTAATGCAGGGTGGTATAGACCACCTGGTGCGGCAGCGGCGCGGGGCCGACCGGACCCTTGGATTCGTGGTGATGTGCCATGCCCTTACTCCAGCCCGTCCAGCAGCTCGTCGACCTTTTCCAGGGTCAGACGCTCATGGTAGTGACCGTTGATGACCATCATCGGCGCGCCACCGCAGCCGGCCAGGCACTCTTCCTCGCGCTTGAGGTAGACGCGGCCGTCAGGGGTCGATTCACCGTGCTTGATGCCCAGCTTCTTCTCGCAATGGCGCACGATGTCCTCGGCGCCATTGAGCCAGCAGCTGATGTTGGTGCAGATGGCCACGTTGTTGCGGCCCACCTTCTCGGTCTCGAACATCGAGTAGAAGCTGGCGACCTCGTAGGCCCACACCGGCGGCAGGTCCAGGTACTTGGCCACGCCGGCGATCAGTTCGTCGGTCAGCCAGCCCTGGTTCTGCTCCTGGGCCGCATGCAGGCCCTGCAGCACGGCAGAGCGCTTGCGGTCCGGCGGGAACTTGGACAGCCAGTGATCGATGTGAGCGCGGGTCTTGTCGCTCAGCACCACCATCGGGTCGACGTCGCGCGCCGCCTCGAAATTACCTGTCGCCTTCATCGGCCGACCTCAGCGAAATGCATAACGTGAAATTCCAGAAACTGCGGCGCCGGCTTGCGCCGGCTGCCTGCAGCGGGCGTTGGCGTGGCGGACGGCATTACCGGTCAACCTCGCCGAACACCAGGTCGTAGGTGCCGATCATCGCCACCACGTCAGCCAGCATGTGGCCGCGCACGACCGAATCGATCGAGGACAGGTGGGCGAAGCCCGGCGCACGCAGGTGCACGCGGAACGGCTTGTTGGCGCCATCGGAGACCAGGTAGCAGCCGAATTCACCCTTCGGGGCTTCCACCGCCGAGTAGGTCTCGCCGGCCGGCACGCAGTAGCCTTCGCTGAACAGCTTGAAGTGGTGGATCAACGCTTCCATGTCGTCCTTCATGTCCTCGCGCCTGGGCGGAGCGACCTTGAAGTTCTTCACCATCACCGGGCCCGGGTTGGCCTTCAGCCACGCCACGCACTGCTTGATGATGCGGTTGGATTCGCGCATTTCGGCAACGCGGACCAGATAGCGGTCGTAGCAGTCGCCTTCCTTGCCCAGCGGGATGTCGAAATCGACGGCATCGTACTTGGCGTACGGACGCTTCTTGCGCAGGTCCCAGGCAATGCCCGAGCCGCGCAGCATCACGCCGGTCATGCCCCACTGGTGGGCCAGTTCGGGAGTGACCACGCCGATGCCGACGGTACGCTGCTTCCAGATACGGTTGTCGGTCAGCAGGGTTTCGTATTCGTCGATGCGCTTGGGGAACTCGACGGTGAAGTTCTCCAGGAAGTCCAGCAGCGAGCCTTCGCGCGAAGCATTGAGCTGCTTCAGCGCCTTGCCCTTGTGCCAGCGCGATTCCTTGTACTTCGGCATGTGGTCCGGCAGGTCGCGGTAGACACCGCCCGGACGGTAGTACGCCGCGTGCATGCGCGCGCCGGAAACCGCTTCGTAGCAGTCCATCAGCTCTTCGCGTTCGCGGAAGGCGTACAGCATCACCGCCATCGCGCCCAGGTCGAGCGCGTTGGAGCCCAGCCACATCAGGTGGTTGAGGATGCGGGTGATTTCATCGTACATGGTGCGGATGTACTGGGCACGTTCCGGTGCCTCGATACCCATCAGGGTCTCGATCGCGCGCACGTACGCGTGCTCGTTGCACATCATCGACACGTAATCCAGGCGATCCATGTAGCCGATCGACTGGTTGAACGGCTTGGACTCGGCCAGCTTCTCGGTACCACGGTGCAGCAGACCCACGTGCGGGTCGGCGCGCATGATGGTTTCACCGTCCATTTCCAGGATCAGGCGCAGCACACCGTGAGCGGCCGGATGCTGCGGGCCGAAGTTCATGGTGTAGTTGCGGATTTCCTGCCGGCTCTCGGCGGCGTTGCTGGCGAATGCTTCGCCGGCCTGGTGTACATGGCTCACTTCACTGCCTCCTGCGCGCGCTCACCTTCTGCGGTCTGCAGACGGGCGTCGTCGCGGATCACGCGCGGCACGCCGACGCGCGGCTCCACCGAGGTGACCGGTTCGTAGATCACGCGCTTCTTTTCTTCGTCGTAGCGGACTTCGACATTGCCGATCAGCGGGAAGTCCTTGCGGAACGGATGGCCGACGAAACCGTAGTCGGTCAGGATCCGGCGCAGGTCCGGGTGGCCTTCGAAGATCACGCCGTACAGGTCGAACGCCTCGCGCTCGAACCAGTTCAGGCCCGGCCAGATGCCGGTCAGCGAGGACACCACCGGCAGTGCTTCGTCAGGGGCGAAGCAGCGCAGGTGCATCATCAGGTTGTGCTGGTAGGAACGCAGCTGCGCGACCACCGCAAAGCGCTGGGTCGGCATGTGCTGCGGGCGGGCACCGTCGGCACCGTTTTCCTCGGTGGGGAACTCGCCCCACGCGAAGCGGCCCTGGGCCTTGCCTTCGACGCCTCGGCTGAAGCCCTGCGAGGACACGTCAGCGGTGTCCCATTCGTCGGAGCCATAACCGAGGTAGTCGACGCCGCACAGATCCACAGCCTGCTCGAAACCAAACTCGTCACGCAGCGCCAGGGCGGTGGCGTGCCACTCGGCGGCAGGCACTTCCAGCGTCACTTCGCCGCGGGGTTCGACCACGATGACCTTCGCACCAGCGAAACGTGCGGAGAGTCGGTCGATGAAGGATGCTTGCTCTGCCATGGGGGCTTGGCGCGCTCTAGTCAGGTGAAGGGGTCAGCGGGCGATGGTCTGTGTACGCCAGATCTTCTTCTGCAGCTGCAGGATCCCGTACACCAGCGCCTCGGCGGTCGGCGGGCAGCCCGGGACGTAGACGTCCACCGGCACCACGCGATCACAGCCGCGCACCACAGAATAGGAGTAGTGGTAGTAGCCGCCACCGTTGGCGCAGCTACCCATCGAGATGACCCACTTCGGGTCCGGCATCTGGTCGTAGACCTTGCGCAGCGCCGGGGCCATCTTGTTGACCAGGGTGCCGGCCACGATCATCACGTCGGACTGACGCGGCGACGGGCGGAACACCACGCCGTAGCGGTCCAGGTCCAGGCGCGCGGCGCCGGCATGCATCATCTCGACCGCACAGCAGGCCAGGCCGAAGGTCATCGGCCACATCGAGCCGGTGCGCGCCCAGTTCAGCAGTGCGTCGACGCTGGTGGTGACGAAGCCCTTTTCCAGCAGCGGGTTGTCGCCTTCCGGCCGCAGGATGTCATCAACCCGGCCTTCCGGCGACGGGTTGTTCATGAGGCCATCGAGAGTCTGAATCACTCCCATTCCAGCGCTCCCTTCTTCCAGACGTAAATGAAACCGAGGAACAGCATGCCGACGAACAGGCCCATGGTGACCAGCGAACGGGCGCCCAGTTCCATGAAGACCTGGGTCCACGGCACGATGAAGATGATTTCCAGGTCGAAGACGATGAACTGGATCGCGATCAGGTAGTAGCGCACGTCGAACTTCATGCGCGCGTCTTCGAAGGCTTCGAAGCCGCACTCATACGGTGACAGCTTTTCCAGATCGGGGCGGCGGGGACCGAGGAATCGACCAACCAGCATCAGCGTAACGCCGATACCGGTGGCAACGATCAGAAACAGCAGAGACGGCAAATATTCGGCCAGCACAGCGATTCTCTCTTGCCTCTGCCGCCGCGCCTGCAGGCGCTTTGGCATGGGGGAGTGGACGGGAACCTGCCTGGCGCCTTGCGCGCCAGACGAACCCGCTTTACTTACAAATGGTGCCCAAGAGGGGACTCGAACCCCTACGACTTGCGTCGCTACCACCTCAAGGTAGTGCGTCTACCAATTCCGCCACCTGGGCAAACGATCACATCAGACTATCTTTCCGATGCGCCGCGTATTGTAACCGGCTTCAGTCTTTCTGGGAGCCTTCCGAAGGCTTTTCTTCACCAGAAACCGAAGATTCCGCCTGAGCCGGCACATTCGCGGCCGGAACCGGGGCTGCCGGGACCGCATCGGCCTTCGGGACGGCCGGCAGCTCGCCCGCCGGAGCCGCCGGAGCAGCCGCTGCCGGGGCGGACATCAGACCCAGATCCTGGTCGGCTGCCGGACGGGTGCCGTGACCGGCATACCAGGCCATGAAGAGGCTGATGCCAAAGAACACGACAGCCAGCCACTTGGTCGACTTGGACAGGAAGTTCGAGGCGCCACGCGCACCGAACACCGTGCCCGAGGCACCAGCACCAAAGCCCGAACCTGCCGCCGCACCCGAGCCACGCTGCATCAGGATCAGCGCGATCATGGCCACAGCGACCAGCACGTAGACGACATTGAGGATCAACATCAGCATTGGAAACCGCCCTCGGACAATACTTCTAGGATTAGTTCGCGGCCGCCGCCCGTGCGATGGCCAGGAAGTCCGCGGCCACCAGGGAGGCGCCGCCGACCAGCCCACCATCGACATCCGGCTGCGCGAACAGTTCCCCGGCATTGTCGGGCTTCACGCTACCGCCGTAAACAATGGGCAGTGAATCGGCGATTCTAGCATCGATACGCGCGACTTCGCCACGGATGAACGCGTGCACCTGCTGTGCCTGTTCCTTGCTGGCGGTACGGCCGGTACCGATGGCCCAGACCGGCTCGTAGGCGACCACAGCATTGGCGAAACCTGCCGCGCCGACCAGCTCCAGCACCGGTGCCAGCTGGCTGGCGATGACCGCTTCGGTCTGCCCGGCCTCGCGCTGCTCCAGGGTCTCGCCCACGCACAGCACCGGCACCAGGCCGGCGTGCTGGGCGGCGGCGAACTTGCGCGCGACCAGCTCGCTGCTCTCATGGTGGTACTGGCGGCGCTCGGAATGGCCGACCAGGCCATAGCGGGCCCCAACCTCGACCAGCATGGCCGCGCAGACTTCGCCGGTGTAGGCGCCCTTCTCGTTGCTGCTCACGTCCTGTGCACCAAAGGCCAGGCCGGTCTCGCCGAAGTCCTCGACCAGCTCGCCCAGATAGGGCAGCGGCGGCAGGATCACCACGTCCACGCCCTCCAGCGGCAGCCCGGCGGCCACCTGCCCCAGCAGTTCATTGGCGAATTGACGGCTGCCATGCAGCTTCCAGTTTCCGGCGACGATCTTGCGGCGCATGAGCGGGTGGCTCCTGTGTGAAGTCAGCCGGTCATGATACCCGTTGCGGCAAAAATCCGTTTCCTTGTAAGCGGTTACATGGATTTTCAGCCAACGGCGCAGCCCCTCGTGGCCGGGGGCGGGGTTTGGTTGGTCGCGGAGAGCCCGGTTGGATTGGCGGGCTTGGCCGGGCGGGTGGGGATGGCGGGGGACGCCGTAAACCCGTCCTTGGGGGCTTGGCCGCGGCATCCATGCCGCGGACACCCCCGTCATCCCCTCCCGCCCGGCCTCTGACGCATTCCGGCGGTTGCGCCTGCCACGGAAAGAAAAAAGAAGAGCAAGAGCAAAAGCGGCATTGCGGATGGTTGCCGGGGTCAGATCCCTTTTCCGCAGGAAAAGGGATCTGACCCCTACTCCTCTTCGATCTGACAGATCTCATCCACGCATGGCGTGGATCTACTTGTGTCGACCAAGGTCGACACCTACCGGGAATCGCGATTTACCAACCGTCACCGGGAAACTGTCGAAGGCGGAGAGGTGTCGGATGGCGGGGTGTCCGCGGCATGGATGCCGCGGCCAAGCCCCCAGGGTGAAGTGACCCCCAGGAGTTGGACGCCAGATCCAACCTCCGAGGGATACATGAACAGATATGACGCGCGCTTCAAGCTGCAGGTTGCCAAAGAGGCCTGC